>JARFQY010000134.1 GCA_029287535.1 Filomicrobium sp. | reverse complement strand
TGTGGGTTTGCGGAGTCGCGAAAGCCCATGCAGGAGCGGACCAAACGTTTCAGACAGGCGATCACTGAGGAGCCGTGTCTTCCGTGGCTTGGCGTTATAGTAGATTTGGAGCATCGCCACGCAGCTGGCGAGGACCGGAATGAGATAAAACAGAGGGATGAATACGGGATTCATCACAACAAGGTTGTTAGCGGCAAGTCCAGTCATCCGGCAGCCGACCGCGGCGATGAAGCCGATTACCATGCGTTCAGTTCGCGCCTGACGGGTAGATTGGGCTTGGCCGGCGGCAGCCAGTGCAATGAGAATAAACGTGATGGGATACAGCGGATTGGAAAATCGCTCATGCAACTCGGCGCGGAACATGCCCGGTTTGTGCTTGTACAGCCGGTCGTCGGGATCTGGATTGACCAGTTCGGAGTAATAGCGCTCGCGTGGTTTGAGATCGAAGCTTCCGCCGTCTGATCGATCAAGGCGATCGAGGTCTATAATATACTTGTCGAACTCGATGATTTGCGCCGGCTCGTCAGCTTTGGAGTGGCGCAGAATGTGGCCCTTGGACATGATCAGATAGGCGGTCGGGGCCTGCTTCACGATCTGCCCATGCTCGGCCAGGTAGGTCTGCTTGTCCTGGCGCTTGCGATTGTCATTGACGATGAGCCCCAATAACTCGCCGTCGTAGCCCCTGGCACGAATATGGAACGTCAATCCCTTTTCAGGTGTTGAGAAGCGACCCGGCTGCATCACCTGGGTGAGCAGGTCCGTGCGCATCTGAACGATGTACTCGCGCAGCATCCGCAAGCTCCACGGCATGCCGATATGATTGACGAAGCTGACCGCCACCGTCACCAGAAGTGCTAATGCGATCAGAGGCCTAGCAACATTCCACACGGTGGCCCCGGCGGCCGTCATGACGATCAGCTCGCTGTCACCGTTGAGACGATTGAGGATATGAAGTGCGGAGATGAGAAGAGCGAACGGGGCAATGATCGCGAGCAGGTTTGGTAGGGCGAGTGTTGTCATCTTGATCAGCATCCAGGCGTCCTGGCCCTGAGACGTGACAACGTTCAGCTGCTTCAAAGCCAGAGCGATCCAGACGATGCCGCCGAGTGACGCCAGGATGAGTAGCAACGCTGCGGCGGTCTGCTGAAAGACATATCTGAAGATAATTTTCATGAAGTCGCGGTGGCTCCCGTCACCGGTGTGCTCATGTCGTGCTGCCCCGATTTAGCACTGCCCCTGCAAACATCTGCGGGCGGTGATGCGTCCGTTACAGTCAACGCAAACTTGAGGTTCGCTCGTCACATAGCAGCGTGGCGGAATTTCGGCCCATTTGGGCCTCGCAAGAATGCTTGGGGACAGTGTGTGAATAGTGTTACAGCCGCTTACGCCCCCTGATGATGCATTGCGCAGGACAAGGTTGCGGAAATGCCGGCGGGCGGCTTACGGGCAGGTAACTTGAACTTGAACTTGAAGTCGAGGTGGCTCATCTTTGGCCGTCATTCAAGCGGTTGGCGCAACCTTCGCATGTTCTATATGTAGTTTTAACTCGCGGGGCGTGTGCGTTTGCGTCCAGCTCGCGCCTTCTAATGGCCGCCCCAATTCGTGGCGCGGCTCTTTTGCTTCACAACCAAGGAGAACCTGATGCCTGCATCGCCGGCTGATCGCCTGGAGGTTACGTTTGCTTCGCTCAAAGAGAAGCGTGCAGAGGTTGTCGGCCTCGTTGTTGGTGAAGGGCCCCATTTTCCACCTGTCGCAGCGCAGCTGGATGATGACGGGGACGGCGTATTGAGCCGCGCAGCGGAGGCGGCGGCCTTTCAAGGGAAGATGAAGAGTATAGCGGACGTTCTCGCGCCCAGCGGTCTCAAGGAGCAGCGAGTATTGCTGATCGGCTCCGGGGATCAGGAAAAAGCGGACGAGAACGATTGGGTGATGCTGGGCGGTGCCGTCGGAGGCAAGCTAGGTGCGGCCAATACAACCATAGCAAGCGTGGTCGTCGAGAGCGACGGTGAGACCAAACTCCCAGTACATGAAATCGCCGCGTCGTTCGCGCTGGGTGCCTGCCTGCGGAGCTACAAGTTCGACAAGTACATCACCAAGAAGGACTCCGAGGACGATGGTGCCAAGGATGTCCGGTTGGCTAAGCTTGTCGTGCACTGCCCGGACCCGAAGAAGGCTGAGAAGGCCTTTGCGGCGTGCAAGGCAATTGCCGATGGAGTGATGCTGGCGCGCGACCTCGTCAACGAACCGGCCAATATTCTGGGTCCGGTTGAATTCGCAGATCGGGCGGAGGCGCTCGAGAGTCTTGGGGTGGAGGTCGAGGTTCTCGACGCCAAGGAGATCAAGAAGAAGAAGATGGGAGCCTTGCTGGCTGTAGCACAAGGCAGCAGCCGTCCGGCGCGTGTCGTCGTTATGAGCTGGAACGGCGGGAAGAAGAACGAAGCTCCAGTTGCCTTTATTGGCAAGGGCGTCGTTTTCGACACGGGCGGGATATCCATCAAGCCGTCGGCTGGCATGGAGGATATGAAGGGCGACATGGGAGGTGCAGCCTGTGTCGTTGGCTTGATGCACGCTCTGGCCGGCCGCAAAGCCAAGGTCAATGCGGTAGGCTTGATCGGCTGTGTGGAGAACATGCCGTCCGGCGAGGCAACGCGTCCAGGTGATATCGTCACCTCGATGTCGGGTCAGACGATAGAGGTGCTCAACACCGATGCCGAGGGGCGCTTGGTGCTGGCCGATGTCATGCACTATGCGCAGGAGCGTTTTGAACCCCAGATGATGGTGGACCTGGCGACCCTAACAGGGGCGATCATGGTTGCGCTTGGAAAGTCTTATGCTGGACTCTTCTGCAACAACGATGAGCTGGCCAGCGGTATTCTCGGTGCGTCGGGGGTGACCGGTGAGAAGACTTGGCGGATGCCTTTGGACAAGTCGTTCCACAAAATGATCGACTCCAAGAATGCGGACGTGAAGAACCTCGGCGGACGCTGGGGCGGTGCTTGTACTGCTGCCGCGTTCCTGGAGCGGTTCGTCTTGGACAAGAATACCCCGTGGGCGCATATCGATTTGGCGGGTACCGCGATGGATGCACCCAAGAACGACATCAATCAAAGCTGGGGTTCCGGCTGGGGTGTTCGTCTTCTCGATCGCTTGGTTGCGGACAACTACGAGGGATGATCGTGGCCTCACCAATAAACTGATGGTTCAATCTGGAACACCTCGGATTTTCCATAATATGCGTTATGCGAACGCAGATGCGTTCGGCGGGATCGTATGGATCCGCGCCAAAGTGAGACGTGGCGGGGCGCTCAGGGGCGATAGCGCTCAACCCAGCGGACGGCCTCGGCGAGAATCAGGGCGTAGAGCGCCACGATGAACCCGGTCAGGACGTTAACGGAGAAGATAAGGCTGAGGACCTGGGCCCATTCCAGCGGCATCAGTGTCGACAAGAGCGTGGCGATCACACTGTCGATGTACTGCTTCAGATTGAAGATCAGGTCGCTGACCTGCTCGATCGTGGGCTTGGTGGGGGTGTCGAATACGAGCTGGCGGCCGACATCGACGAGGCTTGGGATCTTGACGTAGCCTATCGCGGCAGCGAATGCGACGGCACTCGAGAAAACCAGACCGAGTGGAACAGCCAGCCTGAAGAAACCCCAACGGGCCGGTTTGGCGCCAAGTGAAATCGAGAGCCGGCGAAGGATGCTGGTGCCGGCGTATGTTGCGACGGCGAAGCAGACGGCTACAGCGAGCAGCCGGTCGCTATCGTTGCCGGCGAATGTCAGCAGCGCGACGAGGCCGGCGACAAGGCCCTTGAGCAGAGAGTCCCCCGTGGCTAGCGCGCGCAGTCCGATGAGATAACGGGGGCGCTCACCATCAAAATAGAAGGGGTACTCATGCTTCAGGCGCGCGTAGTCGAGATGCAGTCCCAGGGCGAATGCAATCAGCGCCGTCGCGGCAGCAAACTGGTAGGGAAACTTCCAACCCGCCCAAGCGATCGCTGCAATCGCAGCCAACTCGGCTACCATGATGAGAGCGTTGACGGCAACGCGCAGTACGATCATACCGGCTCCCGTAAAGATTGCGTCGGTCGCAGAAGCGTGGCTGACGCAGTTCCCCCCATTGCGTTCCTTTTAGGCTAGCGGAATTCAACTGCTGTGACCAAGCCCGTAGCGAACAGAAAGACAATTGGTGATCTTGTAGAGGTTATGGCGGCACTCAGGACGCCCGAGACGGGTTGTGCTTGGGATCTTGAGCAAACGTTCAGGACGATTGCGCCATACACGCTGGAAGAGGCATTTGAAGTTGCAGATGCGATTGAGCGGGATGATCATGTCGACCTGAGGGAGGAACTCGGCGATCTTTTGCTGCAGGTCGTTTATCACGCGCGAATGGCTGAAGAAGCCGGCCTGTTTGATTTCAGCGACGTGACGGATGGCATTACAAGAAAGATGATCCGCCGGCATCCGCATGTGTTTGGCACGCCGCAGGAGCGCGCGGCAGGTCTGCAAAAAGGGTCCTGGGATCGGATCAAGGCTGATGAGAAGGTCGAGAAAGCCGCCGAAAAGGGCCAGGCAGATTCCTTCGCCAGCACCTCCCCCGGACTGCTGGATGACGTGCCCGTCGGGCTGCCGGCCCTGTCGCGAGCGCTAAAGCTTCAAGATAAGGCGGCGAAAGTCGGTTTTGATTGGCCATCGCTGAAACCCGTCTTTGACAAAATGCGCGAGGAGCTTTCAGAGCTCGAGGAAGTCTCGATGGATGCTGATCCGCGCGGCACTAAGAGCGGGAGTGGCCAACCGACGGGTGCGGTTTTGTCCAGGCAACAGATTGTCGAGGAGTTCGGGGATCTGCTGTTCGTCATGGCCAATGTTGCGCGGCATCTCAAGGTTGATCCGGAGGCGGCGCTACGAGGCGCCAATGAAAAGTTTCGACGACGCTTCGCGCACATCGAAAAGCGGCTTGCAGATGATGGCCGCGATCCTTCGCAAAGTGATCTTGCTGAGATGGACGGGCTTTGGGAGGATGCCAAGCGTCGCGAACGAGAAGAGCCGTAGGCTCTGATTACGGCGGGTTTTTACTCAATACGCAGCTGGCGGGTTTGCAGCTGGGCCAAGAGGCGGCCGCGATTCTCTGCAGCTATGCGGACATTGATGCGTGTTTCTCCATGTTCATCGACCGAGCGGTCTAGAACCTCGGCATTCTCATGGAGCCAGGCTAGCAGTTGGCCCTCGTGGGGCGGCAGAAGCAACGTCAGATACGTGTCATCGACTCCAAGGCGCTCATCGACTGATTGCAGGAGTTCATCGATTCCTTCACCTGTGAGTGCGGAGACACATACGGGGCTTTGGTCATTGAAGCGCGCGGCAGTGATGGCTTCCTGCCGGGTGACGGTGGATAGACGGTCGACCTTGTTCCAAACCTCCAGGATGCGCTGATCGGCGCTCTGCAGGTTGACGTCAAGACCATCGAGTACCTCCTCGACATCGCGGCGCTGGGCCTCACTTTCCGAATGAGAAATGTCGCGGACATGCAAGATGAGGTCGGCCTCAATGACTTCTTCGAGCGTGGCGCGAAATGCGGCCACCAACATGGTTGGCAGGTGAGAGATGAAGCCCACGGTATCCGACAGGATGACACGGCGTCCGGATGGTAGCTTGACTTCCCTCATGGTGGGATCGAGCGTGGCAAAGACTTGGTCTTGCGCCAGCACATCGGCGCCTGTCAGCCGATTGAATAGCGTTGACTTGCCGGCGTTGGTGTATCCGACAATGGCGACAATCGGGTAAGGCACTTTGCGGCGACCGGCGCGATGTAACTCGCGGGTTTTGACGACCTGCGCGAGCTCCTTTCGGATGGCATCGATGCGGGCCTGGATCATGCGCCGGTCAAGTTCGATCTGCGCTTCCCCCGGGCCCCCGACGAAACTGGCGCCGCCGCCGCCGCCGCCACGCTGGCGCTCCAAGTGTGTCCAAGCCCGCACAAGGCGGCCCTTCTGATAGGACAGGTGGGCAAGTTCGACCTGCAGTCGACCCTCTCGGGTGCGTGCGCGCTCGCCGAAGATTTCCAGGATGAGACCCGTCCGGTCCAAAACCTTGCAATTCCAGGCTTGCTCCAGGTTGCGCTGTTGGACCGGGCTGACTGAGTGGTCAACCACGACAAGTTCAATCAGTTCTTCCGAGATGAGTTCTTCAAGTTCCGCGACCTTTCCGGTCCCAAACAGCGTGCCAGGTTTGGGTTTGGTAACGGGAACGGTTTTGGCAATAACAACATCGAGCTCGATGGCATTTGCCAGGCCGACGGCCTCGGCCAGTCTCTCGTCGGGCGAGTGGGCTTGGTGCGTACTGCCAGCGGAGCCCGTATCGGTAGAACGCGGTAAGACGGGAACGATGACGATTGCGCGCGAGGCAGGCCTCGAACGCTCAGCCTGTAGCGAGAGATTCAGATCTTTAGTGTTGTTGCTAGCGTCGTTTCTAACTCGTTTATCGATGCGCTGACCCTATGCGTTCGGTTCTTCTTCTGGGGTTTCACCATCCATGAGATTGACTGGCTGGCCCGGCATGATCGTCGAAATCGCGTGTTTGTAGACGAGCTGGGAATGCCCGTCCCGCCGCAGCAGGACGCAGAAATTATCGAACCAAGTGACGATACCTTGCAATTTAACGCCGTTGATCAGGAAAATTGTTAGTGGCGTTTTTTGCTTGCGTACGTGGTTGAGAAAGGTGTCTTGAAGGCTCTGCGTTTTTTCAGACGGCATACGTTCTTGTCCGTTTTTTTAATTCAGTCTTCTAGTGGTTCTGCTTGGAGTCTTTTCGCTCATGCGAAGGGCACTTTAGACGAGGTATTTGACAATTTCAGCACCCATATCGATGGAGCAAGTCTTTCCCTCTCGTTCTCGCCTTAAAGTCTTCGTTGAACCGACCTGCGTCAGGAACCAGTAGACGATTTGCCCGAATGAAGCCGCTCAGCATAGTGATGGAAGGCTGCGCGGAGTTTCGTTGTGAACGGGCCCGGTTTGCCTGAACCAATTGACCGGTGATCAACGCGAATGACCGGCATTATCGTCGCACTTGCCGAGGTGTTAAAGGCTTCTTTGGCGGTATACGCGTCTTGTGGACTGAATGCCTGTTCATTGACGCTAATGCCTAATTCTCCCGCAACGTCGATCGCGGTCCGCCTGGTGATACCGGGCAAAAGTTCGTGGGAGAGGGATCGGGTTTGCAGTTCACCCTTTTGATTGACGATCCAGGCATTGCTGGATGCCCCCTCTGTTATCAAGCCGTCGCTATCAACCAGCCAAGCTTCACTTGCTCCGGCTTGACCTGCCTGATCCTTCGCCAGGACGGCAGGTAGCAACATGACGGTTTTGATATCACAGCGGCCCCATCTGATGTCCGGCATGGTCTGTACTGAAATGCCCGTGGCCGCGACAATATCTCGCGCTCCTCTGGCAAAACGCCGGGCCAGGCAAATGACTGTCGGAGACAGGGATTTGTCAGAGAATGGAAAGTCACGCGGAGCCGTGCCTCGTGTCACCTGCAGGTATACAGTTCCATCGCTGACACGGTTGCGGCGAACGATCTGCCGGATGATGTGAAGCAGTGCCGCACGCGACATTGGAGGCTGAATTGACAGTTCGCTCATGGAGCGGTCGAGGCGGTTCAGATGCCGGGTTGGATCGACGAGGTGATTGCGGTGAACCTCTATGACCTCGTAGACAGAGTCAGCGAACTGTAGACCGCGATCCTCGACGTGAACGCTGGCCTCATTGTAGCTACGGTAACTGCCGTTGACGTAGACGATCCGGCTCATCGGGATCCCGGGGTGGTTTAAGGGCCAATTGCGACGGCGCAGCTTGGGACCACTTTAGAATTAGAAGTAGTCTGGACTGACGCGGAAGATCTGCTCGACTTCACGTATGTAGTCGGCGAGGGCGAATAAGACAACGCGGTCCTTCACCTCCAGCTCGGTGGAGCCGGTGGGCTGCAACACCTTACCGCCCCTGAGGATGGCGCCAAAGCGGACGCCTTCGGTCAGCCGCACTTCACGCAAGGGCTTTTCCAGAATAGGGGCTGTTTCCAGCACCTCGGCCTCGATGATCTCGCCGGCACCGTTGTGGATTGAATGCACACCGCGGATGCGACCGCGTCGGACATGTTGCAAAACCCGGCTGACCGTGACGGAGCGCGGGTTGATTTGAGCATCGATGCCGAGCGAGCGTATCATGCCGGAGTAGTTTGCCGAGTTGATCAGCGCCAGACTTGAGGTGCATCCAAGTTGCTTGGACAATGCTGATGTCAGCAGGTTGGCCTGCTCGTCATTCGTTACGGCGACGATCATGTCCGCTGAACCGATGTCGGCTTCCCGCAGCATGTCTTCGCTCAGCGCCGAACCGTGGAGTACGACGACGCGGTCAAGTTGTTCTGCGATGCGGACGGCGCGTTCGCGCGATTGCTCGATTACTTTGACGCGCGTGTTCGGTTGGAGCTTCTCCAAGGACCGTGCGAGATACAGACCGACATTGCCTCCACCGGCGATGACGATCCTGCGGGCCTGGCGTTCTTCATGTCCAAAAATCTGAAGTGTTCGGGCCACCTGCGAACTCGGCAGAACCAGATAGACGTCGTCGCCTTCCTCAAGCTGGTCGGTTTTGTGCGGGACAAAGAGTTTGCCCTGCCGGACAACGGTAACGACGACGGCGGGCAGGTCCGGAAACAGCTCCGAGAGTTGCTGGAGGGGGGTATTGAGGACCGGGCAGTCGGGGCCGCAAGAGACGCCGACGGCCACCACTTCGTGGTCGGCGAATGATGCGGAATCGAATGCCCCGGGCAGTTCAAGTCGCCGCAGAATGGTGTTGCCGACCTCGATCTCCGGGGAGATGATGTGGTCGATGGCCATCGACTCGCGGGAAAAGAGTTTGCCGTACTTCTTGTCGAGATAGCTTTGCGCACGAACGCGGGCAATGCGAGTAGGGACGCTGAACAGCGTGTGCGCGACCTGACAGGCGACCATATTGACTTCGTCGTGAAGGGTGACGGCGATCACCATGTCGGCTTCCATGGCGCCGGCGCGCTCGAGGACGTCTGGGTGGGCGGCGTTACCTTGCAGCGCTCGAACTTCGAGAAACTCATTCGCGCGTTCGACGAGGGTTTCGCTGGCGTCAATGATCGAAACATCATTGCCTTCGGCCGACAGCCGTTCGGCAATGCCGCTTCCGACCTGTCCCGCACCGCAGATTATGATCCTCATACAGCCTCGAAAAGCTCGTTGTTTGGCAACGCTCGCGGGATTTTCCGCGTGATCTTGCCCCGGGCTTTAGCACTCCGTCGTTGGTCCACGATGGTCGGCTGCCCGTCGCTGGTCCCAACTCAATGCTCGTCAGCCAGCCTGACGAGCCTCCGATTGCCGATGCTCGGAAGAGACGCCGAGGGCTCTCAACTTACGGTGCAAGGCCGAACGCTCCATGCCGACAAATTCGGCGGTACGCGAGATGTTCCCGCCAAAGCGGTTAATCTGAGCGAGCAGGTACTCTCGTTCGAAGATCTCGCGAGCTTCGCGCAAGGGTAGAGACATGAGATGTTCCGCGCCACCGTTCACCGGCAGGGGAACATTGGAGCCGATCTCATCAGGGAGCATGTCAGCAGTGATGATGGCGTTGGATTCGCCTCCGGCCAGGATCATCAGGCGTTCGATGTTGTTGCGCAATTCACGGACGTTACCAGGCCAGTCGTGGGCCTGAAGTACGGCGATGGCGTCTTCACCGATTTCGCGCGGGGACAGGCCGGACGATTGCGCCAGCTGTCCGATAAAGAACTCAATCAACGCGGGAATATCGTCGCGCCGTTCAGCGAGGCTTGGGACGCGCAAGGGGACCACGTTGAGGCGGTGGTAGAGGTCTTCGCGGAAACGCCCTTCCCGCATCTCCGTCTCGAGGTCGCGGCTGGTTGACGAAATAATGCGCACGTCGACGGCCACCTTCTGCGCACCACCGATGCGCAGGAACTTCTGTTCAACGAGGACACGCAGAACCTTGCCCTGGGTCTCCAGTGGCATATCGGCGATTTCATCGATGTAAAGAGTGCCACCGTGGGACTCTTCAAGCGCGCCCACCTTGCGCGGGCCTCCCGTGCGGTCCTCGGTGCCGAACAGTTCCTCCTCAACCCTGTCGGGTGCCATGGCGGCGGCGTTGAGGACGACAAACGGACCTTCGCAGCGGTGCGATTTCACGTGGATCATGCGAGCCGCCAGCTCTTTGCCGGCACCTGACGCACCGCGGATGAGGATGCGGCTGTTGGTCGGCGCGACGCGCTCGACCTGTCCACGCAGCTGGTTCATGGCGACGGATTTGCCGATCATGTCGACGGAGACGTTGGAGCGCTCGCGGAGTTCCTTGACCTCGCGTTTGAGCTGGTAGGCTTCCAAGGCGCGGAACGTCACAAGGATCAAGCGGTCGGCCTTGAACGGCTTTTCAATGTAGTCGTATGCACCCCGACGGATGGCCGTCACGGCCGTCTCAATGTTGCCGTGGCCGGAGATGATGACGACGGGGAGTTCCGGGTAGGCCTTCTTGATGATGGACAGGACTTCAAGTCCATCAAGGCGGCTGCCCTGCAACCAGATATCCAGGATCACCAGCTGCGGGCGACGCTCCTCGATCGCCCGAAGAGCCTCGTCACTATCGCGGGCCAGCCGGGTTGCGTGGCCTTCGTCTTCCAGAATTCCTGCAATGAGTTCGCGAATGTCTGCTTCGTCATCCACGATCAGAATATCAGCGGCCATGTCGGGCTCCTTGAGCGCGTCATTACTAAGTCGAACTTGGTGTTAATTCGCTGCCGGCGTCGCCGTGGGCGCTAGCGGCGGAATTGCTTGATGTACCAACGGGTCTTGCTTCGAGGGGTAGTGTAATGCGGACGAGGGCTCCGGTGGTGGGTTTGCCATCGTCATCATTGGGTGCATCCTCAAGTGTCAGTGAGCCGCCGTGCTGCTCGGTGATCTTGAGGACCATAGCCAGACCAAGACCCGTGCCTTTGTGTCCCTTTGTCGTAACATAGGGTTCGAGCAGCCTGGAGCGTTGTTGCTTTGGCAAGCCCGATCCATTGTCGATAACTTCGATATAGACGCGAGTTTCATCGGGACGCACGCGAGTGATAATGCGGCCCTTCCAATCTTCCGGACGGTCGCCTACTTCGGCGGCGCTTTCAACCGACTCTGTCGCGTTCTTGACAAGGTTCGTCACGGCCTGCGTGATCAGCCGACGGTCGATTGATGCAAAGACCTTCTCTCTGGGGAGCTCCAGTTTGTACTCAAGCTTGGGGTGAGCTTCGCGAAACAAGACCACGGAATCTTGAACGGCGTCACGAAGATCCGCCAATGCCATCTCGGGCTTGGGAATGCGCGCGAAGGCCGCGAATTCATCCACCATGCTCTTGATGTGGGCGGCCTGACGTTCGATGGTTTCGGTGAGCTTCTCAAAAGTCTCACGGTCTTTTTCAATCGTTTTCGAATACTTGCGGCGGATCCGCTCGGCGGAAAGCTGGATCGGCGTCAGCGGGTTCTTGATTTCGTGTGCGATGCGGCGCGCGACATCTGCCCATGCCGAGGTGCGCTGGGCGGTTACCAGCTCGGTGATATCGTCGAAGGTGATGACCGAACCCACATCGTGCTCGCCAGCTTTCTCGAACGTGACGCGGACAGCAAAGGTTCGCTCATCCTCGTCAATCTGCATTGTGACCTGTTCCTGCGGGCGCGCCTTAATGGTCTGTTCCGCGGCCTTAATGTGGATTTCCGCGAGTTCAGGGAGGGCTTCACTCAGTGGGCGGCCGACGAGGTCACTGGAGGCGCGCCCCAATAGTTCCTCAGCGGCGCGGGAGACGAGTGTGATGCGTTCATGACTATCGAGGCCGATGACACCGGCCGATACACCCGACAGCACGGCGGACATGAAGCGGCGGCGGGAATCCAGCTGTTCGTTGGCATTGACCAAGGCATCGCGTTGGTGCTTCAGCTCCCGGGCCATGGTGTTGAAGGTGTGGGACAGGCGCCGTAGATCGCCTTCGCCACGTTTTTCAGGGAGGGAAACGGACAGATTGCCGGTTGATATCTCCTGGGCGGCGGCCAAAAGGCGGCGGATCGGGGCCACAAAGCGCCCGCCAAACCACATGCCCGCCCATATGGCTGCGAGCAGGCCTGTCATCGAAATCGTGAAGTACATCAAGCCATGCGCCCACTTCAGACCGCCACGGGCGCGCCTCAAGGCTGCATACTCCGCCGCGTTTTGTTCCGTCTGCTGCATGTGACGGATGACCGTGGGGGAGACACTCCGGCTTACATAGAGGAATTGACCTGGATAGCTTTTTAACTCCGCTATGGCCGATATTCGCTCGTCGCGTACGGAAACGGACAGTGGGATTTGTCCCGTTTCGGCTTCCCTGATTGCCGCCTGTGTCGGCTTGGCGAAGGGCAGGCGCTGGGATTGAACGGCTTTCAGTACGGGATTGCCCTGCTGGTCAATCACATACGCGGCCGGCAGGTCCCGGAGGCCGGCCTGGGTCTGAATGAGCTGCTTCAGAAGTCTCTGGTCGCCTTGGACAAGGTCGGCGGCCGCGCTCAGATCGCGCGCCATGTTGACGATGTCGGTGCGAATGACTTGGCCGTGTTCCTGCAGATAAGTGCGTGCAACGAGGGTCGAATTCTCGATGATGCCGCGCACCCGGTCGGAGAACCAGTTGTCGAGTGACCGTGAGAAGCTGACCGTGGCGCCTATGGCGACCAGGAGGGCTGGCAAAGCGGCAATGATCGAGAACAGCGCCACAATGCGGATATGGAACCTCGCACCGGGGACCTTTTCGCGCCAGGCCGTGATGAGGCCCGAGACCTGCGTGGCGATGATCGCGATGACCGCGACGATCAAGATGACATTGACGAAAAGTGCGCTGAGAACGACGCCGCTGGTCGGGATGATCGGCGTGAGCCCGGTCAGGATGAGAAACGTGAGGAGCGCCGAAAGAAGCGACAGAACGACCGTCCAAAGCCCGATGAAGAACATCCGGTCGCTTGGCTCCAGGAGCGGTTGTTCTGTATCGAGGTCAACCCCTGAGGGAGCTGTACCGGCGGCGCTGGACATCGGAGTTCTCCGGACGGCAATTTATGCCGATTGACGCTCGTGAGCGCGCCGTCAAAGGCGCGCCCGCCGCGGCCCTAGAAACTAGGCGCTGGCGCAACACTGATACGGGTACACAACAATAAACCCCGCCGATCGTGATATTTTCGCGACGATTTCACTCGTCTCACACATGGTTTCACCCCGCAACTGTGGCAAGTTGGTGGCGAAGCGTGACCGAAAAGTCGCCGCGGTGGATATCCGTAGGAGGATTAATTTGCGGGCGAGCGAAACACTTGTATGTCCAAGAGCTTGATGCGGGACCTTAGTGTGTTTCGGTTCAATCCGAGTAACTCAGCGGCTCGGATTTGATTGCCCCTGGTGGCTGTCAATGCTGCCGTCAAAAGGGGTTTTTCCACTTCCCTAATGATGCGTTCGTAGAGTCCGGGAGGTGGAAGTTCATTGCCAAAGGAGCTGAAATAGTCGCCCAGATGACGCTCGACGAGTTCTCCCAGGCTGGCCTTCTCGTCGCTTTCATCCAAACTGGGTATCTGAGAGGTTTCGTGCAGCTCCCGCTGAACGGAATCGAGCGTCAGGGTCTCCTCACTGTTGAGGGCGACCAGCCGGCGTACAAAGTTCTCAAGCTCACGCACGTTTCCGGGCCAGCGGTACTGGCGCAGGCGCTCGATTGCGGCGGTTTCGATGGAACGTTGGCCGAGGCCCTCGGTATCGCAGCTCCGCAGAAAATGGCGCACCAGATCGCCGACGTCTTCGAGCCGCTCGCGCAATGGGGGTAGGCGCAGCGGGACGACATTGAGGCGGTAATACAGGTCTTCGCGGAACAGGCCCTGTTGGATTTGTGACCTGAGATCGCGGTGGGTTGCCGCGATGATCCGGACATTTGTCTTGATCGGCGTTCGCCCGCCAACAGTCGTGTATTCGCCCTGTTGGAGGACACGCAGCAATCGCGTTTGTGCTTCAAGCGGCATGTCGCCGATTTCGTCGAGAAACAGTGTGCCGCCTTCGGCTTGCTCAAAGCGTCCTTGGGTGCGTGTTTGCGCTCCCGTGAAAGCGCCCTTCTCGTGGCCGAACAGTTCACTTTCGATGAGCTCACGAGGGATCGCGGCCATGTTGAGTGCCACAAAGGAGCCGTTGCGCCGTTTGCCGTGCTCGTGGAGGACCTGTGCGACAAGCTCCTTGCCGGTGCCGCTCTCGCCGGTGATGAGGACAGTGAGTTCGCTTTGCGTCAGCCTGGCCAGGGTTCGGTAGATTTCCTGCATGGCTGGCGAGCGACCAATCAGCGGCAGTTCCTCGCTATCGCTTTCCAAGGTCGCCGGGGCTGGTCTGCGAACAGGCTCACGCAGCGCCCGCCCGACGACTGCCACGACTTCCTTGATGTCAAACGGCTTGGGCAGATACTCAAACGCGCCACGCTCGGCAGCGGTAAGAGCCGTCATGAGTGTGTTCTGGGCGCTCATGACGATGATCGGCATTTCAGGGCGGAGCTTCTTCAAGCGGGGGATGAGATCGAAGGCGTTCTCATCGGGCATGACAACGTCGGTGATGATCACGTCTCCTTCGCCCTGGCTGGCCCAGCGCCACAACGTCGACGCGTTGCCAGTGGCGCGGGGAACGTAACCTGCGCGAGCAAGAGCTTGGTTCAACACCGTGCGGATGGCCGTATCATCATCGGCAATTAGAACTGTTCCGCGGGCCATGGAGTGGTCCTTATCTTTTATTTCTGGCTCAGATTGCTTTTGAAGCGTCCTGCGCCCGTTTGGGTAACTCCTGCATCGGCAGGAGGATCCGAAAGACCGTGCGTTGAGGTTCGCTATCGCACTCGATGGTTCCCCCGTGGTCGGCGATCAGTTTGGCGACCAAGGCAAGGCCCAAGCCCGTGCCATTAGCCTTCGAGGTGACAAACGGATCGAACATGTGCTCAAGCATGCTCGCTGGAATTCCGGGCCCGTTGTCTTGAATTTCGATCATTAGCGGCAAGGCTATGCGAGTTCCGGAACCTGGAACGGCGAGCCTGACACCGGGGCGGTAGGCCGTTGTGATCACTATACGTCCGTTCTCAGACTCCGGTCCTATGGCTTCGGCTGCGTTCTTTACGAGGTTCAAGAACGCCTGGACCAGTTTGTCCCGATTGGCTGGAACGGCGGGGAGTGAGGGGTCGTAGTCGGCGATTAACTGGATGTTGCGGGCAAAGCCGGCGTCCGCAATCTGGCGGACGTGGTCGAGGACGTCGTGAATGTTTACGGCCTCTTTGCTGAGCGGTCGTTCGTCTCCGAATACTTCCATCCGGTCGAGCAGCATTTTGATGCGGTCGGTTTCGGTACAGATGAGCTGCGACAGGGCGCGGTCTTCATCGTTGAGTGTCGGTTCCAGCAGCTGGGCGGCGCCACGAATTCCAGACAGCGGGTTCTTGATTTCGTGCGCCAGGATGCTCGCCATGCCGGAGACGGATCGCGCAGCCGCGCGGTGGGTCAATTGGCGCTCGATCATTTGCGCCATGCTGCGCTGCTGCAGCATCAAAAGGACATGTTCGGGATTGTTCGGGGATATACCGCCATAGACATCGGCCAGCTTCGGCGAATTCTGGCGCGGCGTAACGATGTCGACGCCGTATTCGTTGACTGTCGTATGCTCGCGTCGGACCTGCTGGATCAGGGACAGTAACGGGCAGCCGAAGGGGACAATATCGTCGAGGCGGATACGCTTCAGCATAGCAACGGAAGTTGACAGGAAGGCCTCAGCCGCTGCGTTGGCGTAGACGAACCCGTTGTCTGCGGCCAGTACGATGACAGGGTGTGGCAGTGCATTCAGGATCTGATCGTGTGGGGGCACGGTTGGAGCATGGCCGGTTGCCGCGGGACGCGGGCCTATCGGGGGCATCGACCGTGCGGATCCGGGGGCCGAATTGTCCGACAGATTGTTGGTGGAGGATGGAATTTTCTTGTCCGCTTTTGCCACGGCGCGCTTAGACCCCGTCCGTTGAGACGTCTTCTTCGAAGCGCTTGTCGTGGAAGCTCGTTTTTGTGTCATGCGGCGACCTCGGCGTTGACTGGAACGCTGTCGTAGAAGTCGCGCAGGCCTCTTAGTGCCGCCGTTGGAATGGTTTCGGTGCACAGCCTGGATCGCCAGAGCTTGACCGTACAGGGTGCTGCTCCGGTTTGTTCGAGGTACCAGCCAATGTGTTTTCGGGCGTTTCGCAGGCCGAGGAACTCGCCATAGTGGGCCAGCATCGCCTCGATGTGGGCCACGGCAATTTGGCATTGCTCGCTGAGACCGGGCTTGCCCGGGTCAATGCCTGAGTCCAGATATCGGCCAATGCGCGCCGGTTGCCATGGTGCGCCATAGGCGCCGCGGCCAATCATGACGCCATCCGCTTCGGACTGCTCAAGGGCACGTTGCGCATCGCTCAACGTGATGATGTCACCGTTGACGATGACGGGAATTGATACGTTCCGTTTCACATGCGCGACCTGACCCCAGTCGGCATTTCCTTTAAAGAACTGGCAGCGCGTACGGCCGTGAACGGTCAGCAGTTGAATACCGCTCAGCTCCGCACGACGTGCAAGCTCAGGCGCATTCATCTGACTTGCGTCCCAGCCCAGTCGCATCTTCAACGTCACCGGGACTTGGACTGCTGAGACAACGGCATCGATCAACGCAACCGCATGGTCGAGATCACGCATTAACGCACTGCCGGAGAGCCGACCGGTGACTTCGCGGGAAGGACATCCCATGTTGATGTCGATGATGTCGGCACCAATGTCGCAAGCGATGCAGGCGGCCTCCCGCATCCAGCGGACTTCGCGACCTGCCAGCTGAATGACGAACGGACGCAGTTGCTGGCCTTGGGCACGGCGCAGGACATCCCGCCTCCGGGCGACCAGTTCCGCACTTGCAACCATTTCGGAAACGACGAGACCGGCTCCCAGTTTGTGCGCAAGAGTGCGGTAGGGAAGGTCGGTCACTCCCGACATCGGTGCCAAGAGCGCTCGGTTTGGAAGGGTATGTTCCCCAATGGTGATCTTAGATCTCATGCTGTCTCGCATGGGCGACTGATCAAAGTTTAAGCACTTTCCCAGAATGATGATCTGTTGTGCAAGTTAGGCATCCTGATTGATTTAGGCAAGGGGTGATGTCGTAGCAGTGTTTTGCTGTACACAGGCCAACCGGGTTAGTTTTGGAACTTGTCAGGAGGATCGCATTGAGCACTGCGGCGGTTATTGTTGCGGCAGGCCGCGGAACACGCGCGCTGGAGGCGGGGCTTGGAGCCAAGCAATACGCTGTGCTCGGCGGGCGAACGATGCTGGCGCATTCCATTCACGCTTTTGTTAGCCATCCGCGGATCGATACGGTCGTCGTCGTGATCCATGAACTTGACGAGGCGGATTATCTGATTACGGCCAAGTCCTTCAGCCGAAAGCTCCGCCCCGCCGTTTTTGGAGGCGCCACGAGGCAGGAAAGCGTGCTTTTGGGCCTGGTATCGCTAAGCGGGCCGGAATTTGACCAGGTGCTGATCCATGATGCAGCGCGTCCGTTTGTCAGCGCGGAGATCATCGATGCTGTCATTGACGGGCTCGTGCAGTTCCAGGGGGCGATTGCGTCGTTGCCCTGCGCGGATACGCTAAAGCGGGCCGGAAACGACAGGTTGGTCAGTGAAACGGTGTCCCGCGACGGACTTTGGCGTGCGCAAACTCCGCAGGGGTTTCGATATGAGGCCATTCTGGCAGCGCATAGAAAGGCCGCCGAAGAACCGGCGGAATTCACTGACGATGCCTCAATTGCCGAATGGGCCGGCTTGAAGGTGACACTAACGCCTGGCTCCAGACGCAACGACAAGATCACGACTGCAGAGGACCTACGGATGGCACGCCGCCAACTTGCGGCCGACGAGGCTTTGGAGCCTCATATCGGGACCGGTTTCGACGTTCATCGGTTCGCCGATGGCGATCATGTGACGCTGTGCGGCGTTCAAATTCCCCACAACAGACGTCTCGAGGGCCATTCGGATGCCGACGTGGGGCTTCACGCACTGACCGATGCGATCTTGGGCGCCATCGCCGATGGCGACATCGGCCAGCATTTTCCGCCGTCGGATCCGCAGTGGAAGGGGGCAGCTTCGCATGTATTCTTGCGAGATGCAGGGAGGCGCGTGACGGAGCGCGGCGGGCGCATTGTCAATGTCGATGTCACGATCATCTGTGAGGAGCCTAAGGTGGGGCCTCACAGAGACGCCATGCAGGAGGCGGTCGCAGGTATTCTCAACCTCGACGCTCAGCGGGTGTGTGTGAAAGCCACGACTTCGGAGGGTCTGGGATTCACAGGCCGCCGAGAGGGGATCGCGGCGATGGCGAGTGCGATGATTCTGCTGCCCGCGGCTCATTAATTTGCTCCCATAACTCAGCAAGACATTGACCGTGATTGCAGAATCGCGGCATGCCTTGAGCGGTGGGGTTGTATGACCAAAAAGGATAGACGCTGTGGGGGATGCGAGCATGGAGCTAGCGACGGGCATGCTTGAACGGCCGGGAGACGTGCAGGTCTCGATGCAGGAGATTGCGGAGGCCACGTCTTCTGCGTGTTTGGCCACCCGTGTACGCCAACTCTCCAGGATCGTGACGCGATTATACGATGACGCTTTGCGTCCACTCGGGATCACGGCCAGTCAGTATACGCTGCTGGCTCAGTTGGCGGCACGTGACGGTATTACGGCGGTTGAGATTGGGCACGAGCTCGATATTGAAAAGTCGACGCTCTCGCGTAACCTCAAACGCTTGCTGGCGTTGGGCCATATCATCATGGATCCGCCGGCGGGCCGGCGCGGCCGAGGCCTTCATCTGACGCCGAAGGGTCAGGAAGTCTTGGTTGAGGCCTATCCGATTTGGAGGGATGCGCAGTCTCGCGCGACCACCATTCTCGGTGCGAGCACGCGCGGCGTTCTCGATGATTTGCTGGGTCAAGCTGAGAAGCTTGTCGTGACCTGAATTGAGTTTGCCTGATCGGCCCGTGGGGCTAGAAGAATGAGGGGTGCGGATGCGCCCCTTTTTCTATTGGCTTTTTGGAGTTGAGTGCGTGGTCCCGGGTGACCTGATTGACGAAGCTGAGGCGTTGCTGGCGTTGCTTCGCGAACGCGGACTGACAATCGCGACAGGCGAAAGCTGCACGGGTGGGCTGATCACGGCGGTTCTAACGGCCGTTGCGGGCTCGTCAGATGTCGTGGATCGTGGCTTTGTGACTTATACGAACGCGGCAAAGACGGACATGCTGGGCGTTCCTGCGGCGCTGATAGAGCAGCACGGTGCTGTGAGCCGCGAAGTCTCGGTGGCGATGTCGAAGGGTATTCTGGTCGTCTGCCCGGTGGACATCGCGGTGTCCGTGACCGGCATTGCCGGGCCAGGTGGTGGCAGTGAAGAGAAGCCGGTGGGTTTGGTCTATATTTCAGCCGGCAGTCGTGAAGGAACGATCTCGACTCGCGCCTGCAAGTTTGGCGACATCGGTCGCAATGAGGTTCGGATCGCGAGCGTACATACTGCGTTCGAACTGGTGCGCGAAGTCCTCGGTGAAGAATAGGAGCTTGTTAAGCCGTTGTCGGGGCCGGGCAGATTGTTCCCAGCGGCGGCCGATACAGCTGACGGGCGCGACCTTCGAAGGCTGAGGCGAATTTGCGGAAGGCTTTGTCGAAGACGGCTCCCATCACCAAGGCAAGCATGCGTGAGCGGAATTCGTAGGTGATGTAGAAATCAACGTCACATCCAGACCCTGAGGGCACGAAGCGCCAACGGTTTTCGAGGTGACGGAACGGTCCATCGAGGTACTCGACCAAGATTTGCTGCTTGTCTGGAAGCAGCGTCACACGTGTGGTGAATCTCTCGCGGATCGACTTGTAACCAATCGCCATTGTCGCAATCAGCGTTTCCCGATCGGGGCCGCGCTTCCGGGAAGTCACGCGCAGGGCTTCGCAGAGCGGCACGAATTCCGGATAGGAATCGACGTCGGCAACGAGGTCGAACATTTGCTCTGCTGTAAAATCGACGTGGCGTCGAGTCGAGAAACTGGGCATGCGTTGGTCTAATGATTAGTGGTCGAGAAGGCCTATTGTACCCTTTACGCTGCGATTCCGCTCTAGGGCTTTGGTTCGGTGGCTTAAATCATGAATTCAGGTGTTGCTGGCGTGCGGCACGTAGCCGCTCGAAGTCCTCACCGGCGTGATAACTCGATCGCGTCAGAGGGCTAGCGGACACCAGCAAAAAGCCTTTGGCAAGCGCAATACGCTGATAGGCCTCGAATTCGCTGGGATTCACGTAGCTCTTCACCTCAGCATGTTTGCGCGTGGGCTGAAGATATTGACCAATCGTGAGGAAATCGACATCGGCGCTTCGCAGATCATCGATCAGTTGCAGGACTTCGTCGCGCTGCTCGCCTAGTCCGACCATAAAGCCAGATTTCGTGAACATGGACGGATCAAGTTCCTTGACCTTTTGCAAGAGCCGCAACGAGTGGAAGTAGCGGGCTCCGGGCCGAATTCTCAGATAAAGGCCTGGCACGGTCTCAAGATTGTGGTTGAAGACGTCGGGTCTGGCGGCCACGACCTTCTCCAGTGCGGCCTCTTTGCGCAGGAAATCCGGTGTCAGCACCTCGATGGTGGTGTCAGGTGAGCGGTCGCGTATGGCGTTGATGACATCGGCGAAGTGCTGGGCGCCGCCGTCGGGGAGGTCATCCCGATCAACCGAGGTTATCACGACGTGATGCAAACCGAGCTTTGCCACCGCTTGGGCAACGTTCGAAGGTTCCTGGGTATCCAGCGGACCGGGCAGGCCAGTACGAACGTTGCAAAACGCGCATGCGCGCGTGCAAGTGTCCCCCATGATCATCATCGTTGCGTGGCGCTTGTCCCAACATTCGCCGATGTTCGGGCAGCCGGCCTCCTCACAGACGGTGTGTAACCCGTTCTCGCGCACGATTTCGCGGGTGCGCGCATATTCCTTGGAGCCGCCCGCTTTGACGCGTATCCAGGACGGTTTGGGTTGCACCGGAGTGTCGGGGCGATGCGCCTTTTCAGGGTGACGCGGGATCAGTTCAGGTTGTCTCTTGTCGAGTACGGTGACCATAAGTGCAATTCTACCATAAGGCTCGGAGTTGTGCAGGGGCGTCCGAAAACCACTTCATTGCCAGTTGAGCTCGCTCAGAACGCTTTCGAAGGGTGTCGATGCCCCCAGCCTGTCAGCGCGCCACTATCCGTGCAATCAGCACAACGATTATGGCGCCGATGGTGGATACCATAATCTGGGTTCCGAAGGGGATGGAATCTGTAATGTCGGTGACCTTAGGCGGTAGCGACAGCAAACCCATCTGGACGAGGCTGCCACCAACAATGGCTCCGAGCACACCGACGAAAAGATTGCGCAGAAGACCACCCCCGCCGACAAGTAGGCCGGCTATCCAGCCCGCGACCAGGCCAGTGAGGGCTATGACCACCCAGGGATTGTCCAAGTAGGCCTGGGGGTCTTCCATCAGGTTTGTGTCCGCGAGTTCAGCTGATCAAGCGATCAGCCGTGCGACGAGAACAACAACGATCGCACCGATGGTTGCCGTGATGACTTGAGCAAGAAGCGGGTTCTTTATGCCAAGCTTGATGCCCGTCATGTCGAGGAGAAAGCCGCCCACGAAGGCGCCAACGACGCCGCTCAACAAATATTGCAAAAGGCCGCCGCCCTGGACGATGAACGAGGCCAGCCAGCCAGCAACAAGGCCAATCAGCAAGAACACCACGATCTGCTGGGTCTTCTTGTCCATAATTCCCCCCGCTTCAGATCACGCTTTTAATCAGGTGTGGCAGCGCGCGCCGAGGTAGTTATTGAGAAGCTGATTGTACCGGTCTGCCAACTGCTTGTCCTTGGCGGATACCCTGCGGCCTGCGTTGACCGCCTCCACTTTGGAGGGAACTCCCCGGTTGTCCAGCTTGCGCAATTCAGCGCGGATCGAGCCGCAGGATGTCCCATACGGCAACGACTGGCCCTGAGGCCCTGATTCACAGCCTGCTAGAGCAGTGATTACGAGCGCCGCGCCGCTAAAGGCGAACGTTCGTGCCTTGATCAATCGTGCTGCTGACACGATCCCCTCCGCTCATGATCAAAAAGACTGTGTCAGACACCATAACTCCAAGGGATTCGCAAGCTCGGGTGGCAACCGTGTGGCGGTGTAGTCGCACCGCAAGTGGCGTGTTGGCACCCGGCTTGGTGGAGTTTTCTGACCGATCTATTGCGCCAGGGCCGCGGTCTTGGCCGCCGCTGCCTTGGCCGCAGCCTTGGCTTGGCCAGCCTTGGAAGCAGCTTTCGCGGCTTCATCAGCAGCCTTTTTCGCATCGGTGGTCGCGCTCGCAGCGGTGGCGGCGGTCTTGGGCGGTGTCTTCGGAGTGGCTACGGTCGAGCACTTCTGCTGGAATTGCTTGTTGGCCGCGTCCAGTTCGGTCATGCGAGCGAGTGCTTCGCGTTTGACGTTCGCCGTCTTGGTCTTTCCTGCCGCAACCTTGGCGATGCGGTCGGGTGTGCCTTCCTTGCGGAGTTCAGCGATCCGGGCCGACAGTGTCGTGCACACAGGATCAACAGCTTTCGCAACCGCCTTTTGCTGATTGATCGAGCCTGTGGTGAGCTCAAGGCTGCCGTCGCTTGCGCAACCGGCGAGACTGGCGGCGAGCAACAGCGCGGTGCCGGAAATAATGAGAATTCTATCCATTGTCGGTCCCCGTTGGTTATTGGGTAATGCGCTCGAATCGATTTTGCGCCTGTAACCAAGTGTGGAACATCCAGGTTGTCAGCCGGCAAGACGACAGCGGAAACCGCAAACAGGGATTTTGATTGTCGGATGTACGGATTTGTCTGGTGTGTGCCAAGAACAGCACAGCCAGGAGCGGCTCATTTGAAATGAGATTTCTCCGTGAGGCCTTTGTGCAGGAAGCTGTAAAACTAGTGCTCTGTTCGACCTTTTATTCTACCGCTCGTAGCGATGTCCGGATTGTGCATATTGAGGTCGAAGGCGTCGTGCAATTGCGCCAGGGCTTCATTGCGGTTCATCTGTCCGTCCATCTCGACGGCGGTCGCGACGTGTTGGGCGATATCGGACAGCAGCCTACCCCACTCACTCACGTCGTGGCGAAAGGTTTCCGGATCGAAGATGACCTGTAAATTGCCGTCGGCAACCCAGGCGCGCAGCACCTCAACGGCTTGATCAGCATCGACGACACCGTCAGGCAGCTCAAGTTCTTCGGGCAGGACGTCAATATCATCGTCGTCATTCATGGCCATCAACCTTCGTGCTTTTTTGGCCCGTGCGAAAGGGTTAGCAGACTACGAGGTAGAGGGCGACAGTGCCGGGACTTTTTTCGCAGTCGTTATCGGACCCGGTAGATACGATCTTTCGGATACGCGTAACCGAGGACATCTTGGGCAATCTCTTCGATCAAGTCGGCGTCCGGTGTATCGGGATCAAGGAGCGCAATTTCATTGCGGAGGCCGGCGCGGGCCTTTTTCAGACTTTCGGCCTCGAATTCAAGAACGGTCAGACGCGCTTGTAGCTCCGTGCGAGCTTGCATGCCATAACGGCCCGCCAACGTGTGGTAGGTAAAATAGGCGCTAAGAGCCGTGCAGCAGGCGAGCGTAAATAGCCGCCAGCCGAACGCGCGCCAACTGGTGCGGGGCCGATAAGACACTTTGCTGTTTCTTCGTTACGCAAAACACTTGTTCAGACAGCCAGTCTAACGCAGCCAACTTAAGGCGGTGTGAATTTGTTATGTTTAACAGCCGCTTAATGCTCCAAGTGGAGATTCCCTCGTAGAACATCCCGCACAACTGATTCAAACGGCGGCTTTTCCGGGCAAGACGCCCTTGCCGGCATACTCGGCGATATCTCCGAGCTCCTCCTCTATTCGGATGAGCTGATTGTATTTCGCCAACCGATCGGACCGCGACAGGGAACCGGTTTTGATCTGACCGGCGTTGGTGGCAACAGCGAGGTCGGCGATCGTCGAATCCTCGGTTTCGCCTGAACGATGCGAGATGACCGCCGTGTAGGCCGCGCGCTGGGCCATGCTGACGGCTTCGAGTGTTTCGGATAGCGAGCCGATCTGGTTGACCTTGACGAGGATTGAGTTGGCAATACCCTGCTCGATACCGCGCGAGAGGCGCTCGGTATTGGTGACGAATAGGTCATCCCCCACCAGCTGGCAGCGTGCGCCGATAACTTCGGTCAGCGCTTTCCAGCCCTCCCAGTCATCTTCGGCCATGCCATCTTCAATCGAAACGATTGGATACCGGTTCACAAGGTTCTCGAGGTAGGCGGCCATTCCGGCACTATCGAGGACCTTACCTTCGCCCTCCAGGTTGTACTTACCTTCCGAGAAGAACTCGGTCGCGGCACAATCAAGGGCGAGCACAATATCTTCGCCCGGCTTGTAACCAGCTACCTCGATGGCTTGCATGACGAAGCCCAGCGCTTCGTCGGCCGAACTCAATCCGGGCGCAAAGCCGCCCTCGTCGCCGACGTTCGTGTTGTGCCCGGAGTCCTTGAGGTGCTTTTTGAGGGCATGAAAGACCTCGGCCCCCATGCGGACAGCATCGGCGCAGCTCGGAGCCGATATGGGCATAATCATGAATTCTTGGATATCGATCGGGTTGTCCGCGTGGGCGCCGCCATTGACGATGTTCATCATGGGCACTGGCAACAGGTAGGCACCGGCGCCTCCGAGATAGCGAAACAGAGGCAGGCCAGAGGTTTCAGCGGCGGCTTTTGCGGCCGCCAGCGACACGCCGAGAATGGCATTTGCGCCTAGCCTGGATTTGTTGGGCGTGCCGTCTAGCCCGATCAGGGCGGCGTCGATGCCGCGCTGGTCCTCGGCATCCATGCCGACGAGGGCGTCGTAAATCTCACCATTGACGCCATCGACAGCCTTTTCGACGCCTTTGCCCAGATAACGGCCAGGATCACCGTCGCGAAGCTCCACGGCCTCGTAGGCACCGGTTGATGCTCCTGATGGTACGGCGGCGCGGCCGAGTGAGCCATCTTCAAGAATAACATCGACCTCGACGGTCGGATTGCCACGGCTGTCGAGTATCTCGCGAGCGTTGATGTCGATGATGGCGGTCATGCCAAAGTCCTTCCTGCGGCTTGGTGCCCCGTTTCGAGTTCTTTGCCCCTCTTAGCCGAGTGCTGCTGTTGAGGCTAGTACATGTCAGCTTGGGCGTAACCTTGGGTTGCGCAAAGAAGGTTTTGGTTTTCCGTGGGTCAGCTCGGCGCCATCAGACTGTGGGTTCCGTGGGCAGCGTTTCCGGCTGCGGATTTTCTAGTTGCCAATTGTCATTGAATTGTCATATGAGTTGCCGCCGGTGCGGATAACAGCCGCGCGCTTCGTCAATAATGACGGTTGGCTCTGCCGAATTGGCGGATTGCACTGCACCCAAGACTGCCCTTCATTTTGGGCTACCCAAACACCCCAAATCAGGCTGCGCGTGATCGCGCGGCCTTTTTTGTTATGATGCGGCATCGCAATATTTTTGGGCCTGAAGGATGGCGACGACCACGGCATTGCTGCTTTTTTCCGGCGGACAGGATTCCACCGTGTGCCTCAGTTGGGCGCTGGAGCGTTTCGACCGCGTGGAGACGCTCGGTTTTGACTACGGCCAGAGGCACCGTATTGAGTTGGAGGCGCGTAAGGACGTCCTGAGCCGGCTGACTTCAATCAAACCGGAGTGGGCAGGACGTCTGGCGGACGATCATGAAATTCAACTGACGGAACTTGGCAGAATCTCCGAGACGGCTTTGACACGCGATGCTGAGATCGTCATGACGAGTAGCGGACTGCCGTCCACCTTTGTACCGGGGCGGAACATCATCTTTCTGACGTATGCCGCCGCGGTTGCCTATCGACGCGGTATTACATCGCTCATCGGTGGTATGTGTGAGACGGACTACTCGGGTTACCCGGATTGTCGCAAAATGACCCTCGACAGTCTGGCCCAAACCCTGAGCCTGGGAATGGACCAGACGTTCACGATCGAGACGCCGCTGATGTTTACCAGCAAGGCGGCGACCTGGAAGCTGGCGCACGAACTTGGCAGTGAGGCCTTGGTTGAGCTCATTATTGAATACACCCATACGTGCTATCTGGGAGATCGCTCAAAACGGCACGCGTGGGGTTATGGATGTGGCGTATGCCCGGCCTGCGAGCTTCGAGCGAAAGGATACGAAGAATGGCGAGCCGACGTGAACTAATTCGGGCAATCGACCTGGTCTTGTCCGGCAAATGGGATGATGCCCACAAGCTCGTGCAGAAGCATACCGACGACAAACGTGCCAACCATATTCATGCGATCCTGCATCGGCAGGAGGGCGACAAGGCGAACGCCATGTATTGGTACGAGCGGGCCGGCTTTGATCAATGGCCGAATACGGACCCGGATGGCCAGCTGCTTCGATTGCGCGATGAGCTTGATCATCAGGCATAGCCGATAGGACAAACGGCTTCGGCAATATGTACCAAGTCAAAGAGGTCTTTCTTACGCTTCAAGGCGAAGGCGCGCAGGCCGGTCGCACGGCGGTATTCTGCCGGTTTGCGGGCTGCAATCTGTGGTCAGGCCGGGAGCAGGACCGGGACGCGGCCATCTGTTCGTTTTGCGACACGGATTTTGTCGGAACGAATGGACCGGGTGGCGGCAGCTTCCAGAATGCGGATGAACTGGCCAATGCCATCGTCTCCCATTGGGAGGGGGGTGCGGAGCGCCGGTTCGTGGTTTTGACCGGTGGCGAACCCATGTTGCAGGTTGATGACGCGCTCATCAATGCATTGCATCAGCACGGTTTTGAAATCGCCATAGAGACGAATGGTACGCTATCGGTTCCGCGCTCGATCGACTGGATCTGTGTCAGTCCGAAAGCAGGCGCGCCTCTTATCCAGCGCTCGGGTGATGAGTTGAAGCTCGTCTACCCTCAGGTGGAGCTGGCCCCGAGGGACCTGGAGGATTGTTCGTTTCGTCATCGGTTCCTGCAGCCGATGGACGGACCGGAGCTGGCTGAGAACACGGCCGCGGCGGTTGCATTTTGTCGCAGTCATCCCGGCTGGCGATTATCGCTACAAACCCACAAACTCATCGGTATCCCTTAGCAATCCTCGGGTTCCGTGCAGCAGGCAGTATGATGGTCTGGCGGTGCGCCGATAAAACTTCTAAATAGCCACGCATGAGAATTTACAAGGACTTCAAATTCGAGGCGGCGCATTATCTGCCGAACGCCAAGCCGGGGCATCCCAACTCGCGGATGCACGGGCATTCGTTCCGTGCGCGCATCTGGGTCGAAGGGGAGCCTGACGCGGAGACGGGGCTCATAGTGCATTTCGACGACTTGTCGGCGGCCATCGCCGAGGCGCGAGAAGCTCTCGACCACCGTTTCCTAAATGAGATCGATGGACTCGAGCTGCCGACCCTGGAACGGATCACACAGTGGCTCTGGAACAAATTGGCAAACCGGTTGCCCGGACTCGCGCGGATCGAGGTCTCTCGTGACAGTTGCGAGGAAGGGTGCATCTATGACGGGCCGCGCCAGGGCGTGACGCGGTTTGCAGCGGAGTAGCTCATGGCTGGCGAGGATACGGGCTCGGGCCAACTTGGACGCCAGGTGGGGCTGCCTGAGAGCCCTGAAGCCGCGGTCCTCGACAGGGTTCCGAATCCGCATCCGGATACACCTTATGTCGCCCGTTTTACCGCTCCGGAATTTACCTCGATATGTCCGGTGACGGGGCAGCCGGATTTTGCACATCTGGTCATCGACTATGTCCCCAACGGCTGGTTGGTGGAATCGAAGTCGCTCAAGTTGTATCTGACAGCCTTTCGCAATCACGGTGCATTCCATGAAGATTGCACGGTTGCTATCGGGAAGCGGCTGTTTGACTTGCTGCAACCCCACTACCTGCGCATCGGAGGGTATTGGTATCCGCGCGGCGGCATTCCGATCGATGTGTTCTGGCAGGCAGGTGCTCTGCCCGAAGGTGTCTGGCTGCCCGATCAGGGTGTGGCGCCCTATCGTGGTCGGGGATAGGGCTGGGCGATCTCACCGCCGCCCAGCATCTTGATGAAACGACAGGTTATCGCGCTTACAGGCTGCCTTCGACAGTCGTAAGACCGAGTGCATCCCAATCGAGCATTCCGCCGCGATAGTAATAGATTTTGTCGGCTGGGAAGCCTTCTCGGATCATGGCTCGCATGCCGGTGGGGCTTTGCGGGCAAACGGGTCCATTGCAGTAACCGAGGACCTTTTTAGCGTTGGCACAGTCCCACTTACCGTCTGTTTTCTTGCAGCCGAACTCGCCCAAACGGCCGGCAATCTCGGTATAGGGGATATTGACGGAACCCGGGATGGTGCCCTTGAGGTGCCATTCGACTTCGCGCATATCGGCAACGACGAAGTCCTTGTCGTTTAAAGCCGCGAGGACCTCTATTTCGACGACTGGCGTAATGCCCTTTGCGGGGATCAGAGGCTGCAGCCATCCTTTGTTCTTGGCGCACTTCGTCATGGTCCGGGTGATGGTGATCTCACCATCAGGAGTTTGCACCTTGTAGGCGGTATCCTTGTCGAGGATCCGAAGGTGGTCTTCTTGAGCAGCCTGTGCCGGCGAGAGGGCCAGCAGGGCGGCGAGTACGGCGATTGTCAGCCTCTTCATGGGTTCCTCCAACGTTTTGTGGCTTGTGCGGATGCGTTTATCCGGCAGGCATCAATAACGCTGATGGAAGTATACATCAATGCGAATATTCGAATGTTTATACTTTGTATTAGACCTTTTCCGCTTCGAGACGTGGTCGCGCGCCACCCGCGATCATGCCCAGGGCAAACGCCGTAAAGCCGATGACGAGCGTTGCCGCAGAGAGCAACAATAACTTGGCGTACTTGTGCTCCAGTCCCGTCAATGGGCCGATCAGGTTCGAGTGACCAGAGGACTCGGTGAAATACAAGATTGCCGCTGCGATGGCGGTGAAGAAGGCTGTGAGATAGCTCCACACCGGAATGTCCCTGCGCCCCATCCACAGCGAGAACACGACGACAGGTGCCAGGAACATTGACGCAGTACCCGAGACTGCCACGGCACTGAATAGATCCTTGGACCCGAAGAACACCATCAAAAGTCCGCCCAACAAAAAGAGGGCCATCGCCAGACGGCCGTTGGCCACGGTCGGTTGGCCGAGGCGCATGTCAATAACCGTCAGTTTTGCCGTTGAGGAAAATGTCGAATCCAGCGTCGACATGCAGGACACCAGAAGAGCAACATTGAACAGCAGCATCGGCCATTCGCCAATGAGACGGCTCAGGGTTGGAACGAAAGATTCTCCGTCGAGCTTTTGCATGCCCGCCCAGACACCGAGCAGGCCAAAGGCCATGATGCACAAGATTGAGATCCAGGCGGCGTGATAAAAGCTTGCCATCGTCGTGCGCCGGTCTGCGATGAAGCCACGGTCCATCATGACAGGATCGTGCATCGGATAGCTCCAGACTTGGAGCAAGGCGACCGCGAGAAGGATCCAGCCCGGGTTGCTGGCCTCTGGTGATGTTGCGAGCATCGCTCCGAGATCAAAGGTGTCGCTCGACAGGGCACACAACAACAAGCCGGCAAGAGCAACGAGGAACAGCGCCATCTGGATGGCATCGGTGCGGATCGAGGCATGCAGTCCGCCAAGCAGTGAATACCCCAATGTGGCGGCCCCAACGAGGAGGATGGAGAGAACGTAAGCGCTGGAGCCGTCCATGCCGAACACGAGCCCAATAACGAGCAGATTGGCAAACACCTCGGAGAGTAGCCTGACACCGACCACAAAGTTGTAACTGGTCGTTCCGGCGAGTCCGAAGCGGTCGGCAAGGAACGCTTGAACACTGCCAAACCCGTAATGGAAGCGCAGGCTCGAAATGATGCTGGCGCCGGTCAGGAAGGACAGATAGTAGGCGGCATAGGCGAGCGCGCCGGCAATCCCATAAAAGTAGCCCAGAATGGCTGCATTCATGATGGAGCGGGCGAATATCCAGGTCGTGACCTGCGAAAACGTCAGTGCGACGACACCAGGCTTGGCGCCGGTTGCGTCATGTCCCTGGTAGAACTCACCCGTGGTCTTGGCACGTGGTGAGAACTTAAGGCTGATGAGCGAAACGGCAGCCGTAATGATGGCGAGAGTCACAACCGTGTCGGGCATAGGCGTCTCCGGTAAGGCCCCTTATCGGAGGCGCCGTCTAACACGGTCTGCAGGGCGGTGACATGGCGCGAAGCGATCTTTGACGCAGACGTGAAGGGTTTTGATGGTGGGACCGGCGGAAATCGGTTGGATCAGGCCAACATCTGTTCGACATCGCGCAAAGGCCGGCCGCTGGAGAGTCGCTCTTTTTCCGGCAAGACATCCGTGCTCGGCCAGCGACCTGTCACAAGTGCCTCTACATAAGGCTGCGCGAAGCCGGCGGTTTGAAGGCTGGCGGCTGCACTTTCCGCATCGTAGGCGAGGCGTTTCAATGCAAAGGTGAGGCTGCTGTCAGCCTCAGGCGTTATGATGCCGAACCATCCGTCGGTCGTGCCGTCATTCGCCGGCATGCCGATCACTCCCGGGTTGAACCAATATCGCTCCGCAACAGTCTCGCCGAAGGGAAGGCCGCTGTGACCGGCGACGACGACGTCGGCTTTTGCTGCCTCCAGCTCGGCGGATTTTTCGGCCGCCGGCGTCGACGGAAAAATGAAACGATTGATCATCGTTACGCCGCCGTGAATAACCCGGAAGGTACGGCCCGTAAGTTCGAAAGTGATCGCATCGGGCAAGCCGGCCATCCAGTCGCGCAAGTCGTCGGTCATTTGCGCATCGGCGTATTCGTACCAGCCGCGCGAGAGAAGATCACAGGTGGTTTCGGCGCCAAAACCGCAACCGCAGTTGTCGGCGCGCGCGGCGAGCTGTTCCTCGCAGTTTCCCTTGATGACGTGGCAGCCCCAGTCGCGGATTTCATTGGCCGTTTCGACGGGGTTGGCGCAGTAAGCAACGATGTCGCCCGTGCAGATGACGCGCTCCGCCGGGATGCCCAGTCGCCTGGCTTCAGTGCGCAACGCGCGTGTCGCTTCGAGGTTGGAGTAGGGCCCACCGAAGCAAAGGACGGGACCGTCGCCGGGAAGCGTTATTCGCAATGATCCGTCTCCCAACGCAGCCCGTCTTCAAGGCGGTCGTTGCCCCAGCAGAGTTCTTCGTCGGAGGTCACAATCATCGGAGCGCCGAATATGCCAAGCTCTTGCGCCCGGGCGACCTGGGCCTTGAGCTGATCCTTGATGTCGGGTTCGGCCGCCCTCTCAAACCATTCGGCGGATGGCATGTCGAGCTTCTCGAGAATGTCGGCAAGGACTGCTTTGTCGTCGATGGAACGGCCATCAGCGAACTCGGCTGTGAAGACGCTGCGGCTGAATTCGGCACGAGGACCATCGTCCGGCAGTGCTAGGGCAACGCGGGCGGCGAGCAGGCTGTTTTGTGGAAACGGGTCTGGTCTGGTGAGAGGCGGCAGACCGTTGAGCATGCAGGTGCGTTCGAGGTCGCGCCACATGTAGCTGCCCTTCGCGGCCTGCAGATTAAATGGAGACGTGGTCCAGCCCAGCTGCTTGAAGATTGGGCCGAGCAGGAAGGGTTGCCAGCTGATCGTTGCATCGAAGATCTTGGCGATGTTTTCGACACGCATGGCGGCGGGGTAGGAATACGTGCTGGCGAATTCGTACCAAAACTCGACTTTTCGCATGGCTGCCTTCGGTTAGGCTGGGGGTGAGGTGAACAGTATCTGAGTGATTACGGCTTTTGCCAATAAGTAGATAATGACCAGCTGGGCCGCGCCGACGAGGGTGCCGATCAACTGGGCGGACTGATTGGATTTTCCCGCTGCTTGGGGTTGAGGTTTCAGACCTGGAATGAGGCGCTGCAGCGTCAGGCCGATGATGCCGAACAGTATTCCTATCGCAATGGTCCCGATCACGAAGTAGATCAGCGCCTGCCAAGTGAGAAAGCCTGCCCCGGGCGTCGTCCAAAACAGGAAGACACCGACGCCAACCCACAGAACGGTTGCGAAAAAGCCTGGGAAGTCTTCGGGGCGGTGGGTGAGTTGCATCGGCTTTTCGCGGGCGTGTCAGGTTTGCGGTTCGTCCAGGGACAGGGCTGTTTGAAGTGCCGGTCTGGCGCGGCAGCGTGCAACGTAGTCCTGCAACGTCGCTGAGTCTGGCAGTAGCCCGAATTTTTCCAGGACATGGACGCTAGAGCCAAGCAGCACATCAGCTGCTGTAAAACGCTCCCCCATGATCCAAGTTTTGCCAGACAAACCTTGCTCCAAAACGCCGATCATGGAGTCAAAACTGCCATGGCCATAGCTTTCCTGCTTCGCTGGCACGTTCATGAACTTTTCAACCATGGCCGGTTCGATGACGGAGTTCGTGAACATCAGCCATTGGATGAAACCAAACCTCTGCGAGTCAGCCGCGTCGACGGTGAGGCCGGCTTCGGGGTACTTGTCAGCAACGTAGAGGCAGATGGCGCCCGAATCCCACAGCTTCACGGGACCGTCGGTGAGGGCGGGAACCTTGCCCATAGGCGAGGCTGCCTCGAAATCGGGATCGTCCTTGTTGTCCCCGGTGCGGATGTCGACGCGAATGCGCTCGTATGGCTGGCCTGCCTCCTCCAGCATCCAAGTGATGCGGAAAGCGCGGGTTTGTTCGCACCAGTAGAATTTCATGGTGGCGTTCTCCGTTTTGCCTAAGGGCTTATAGGAGACCTTGAAGGGCGGGCCAATCCCAGATCGGACCGAGGAGTTGTCCTACGGCAGCCGCAGCGGCAATCACCAGCGATACGTAGGCAATGGCGGCGGTGCGTCCCTGGCGCTGACCCATGCGGTAGATGATGTCGTTTTGCTCGGCGAGTTTGGCTGCGATTTTCTCGGCGATGAGTTCGGCAGCGGCTGAATTGGCCTCGATAGAGGACTCGGTGAGCCGGCGCTCGTGTTGCTGACGCAGGAAGCGGTCGTGATGGCTTTCAATCGACATGGCGGGTTGTCTCCCCTGCTGTGGCTTAGGTGTCGCCCCAGTTGTAGAGCCCTGACGAATGCGGCGAGATGGTGGAAACCGGGAACTTGCAAGTGTGCAACCGCCACGTGCCCCACTCCGGCGAGGAATGGTTTCACGGCTAGGCTGGCGCAGATCGCAGTGCTGTTCCGCAGGAGGACCGGGATCCCGGGGACACGCCCCGGGATGCCAGCGCGTAGCTTACTCCGCCGCTTCCTTTTGTGCCGCTTGTGCCCGGCGGATGTCCGGTGGGACGGCGTCGTCGGTGAGGAGTTTGATGGCTTCCGCGATGGGCAGGATTACCTGCTTGGGAGACCCCAGTCGGCGGATGGAGACGGTGCCTTCCTCGGCTTCGCGGCGGCCGGCGATGAGCAGCACCGGCACCTTCTGCAGCGAGTGCTCGCGGACCTTGAGGTTGATCTTTTCGTTTCTCAGATCGGTCTCGACCCGCAGTCCGGCCTGGGTCAGCTTCCGTGCGACCTCGCGAGCATAGTCATCTGCGTCGGACACGATGGTGGCGACGACGGCCTGCACGGGGGCGATCCAAAACGGCAGGTGGCCGGCGAAGTTCTCAATTAGAATACCGGTGAAGCGTTCCAGGGAGCCGAACATGGCGCGGTGGATCATCACCGGGGTCTGCTTGTCGGAGTTCTGGTCGATGTAGATGGCGCCCAAGCGGCCGGGCAGGTTGAAGTCCACCTGGGTGGTGCCGCATTGCCAGTCACGGCCAATGGCGTCACGCAAGACATACTCAAACTTGGGCCCGTAAAAGGCGCCTTCGCCGGGGAAGATTTCGGTCTTGATACGGTCGCCGCCTTCGGCCTCGATGCGTTTCAAGACATCGGCCATGACCGCCTCCGCACGATCCCACAACGCATCGGCGCCGATGCGCTTCTCCGGGCGGGTGGACAGCTTGACGACGATTTCGTGGAAGCCGAAGTCTTCGTAGATCGACAGCATCAAGTCATTGATGGCGAGGCACTCATCCTCGAGCTGTTCCTCGGTGAGGAAGACGTGGGCGTCGTCCTGAGTGAAGTGGCGCACGCGCAGAAGGCCATGCAGGGCCCCCGAAGGCTCATAGCGGTGGACCTTGCCGAATTCGGCGATGCGCACCGGCAATTCGCGATAGCTCTTCAGGCCGTGCTTGTAGATTTGCACGTGACCTGGACAGTTCATCGGCTTGCAGCAGAATACGCGCTCGTCGGGAAGTTCGGTGGTGAACATGTTCTCACCGTAGTTCTCCCAGTGGCCCGAAGTTTCCCAGAAGTGCTTTTCCATCATGTCGGGTGAATTCACCTCGACATAGCCTGCCGCCTGCTGGCGTCGGCGCATGTAGGAGATGAGTTGCTGGAACAAGGTCCATCCCTTGGCGTGCCAGAAGACAGAGCCCGGAGCCTCCTCTTGGAAATGGAAGAGGTCCATTTCCCGGCCGAGTTTGCGGTGGTCGCGCTTTTCGGCTTCCTCGATACGGTGCAGGTGCTCCTTGAGCTCCGGTTCTCCGGCCCAGGCGGTCCCGTAGATCCGCTGCAGCATGGGATTTTTGGCATCGCCGCGCCAATAGGCGCCGGCAACCTTCATCAGCTTGAAGGCCTTGCCAATGTGGCCGGTCGACGTCATGTGCGGGCCGCGGCACAAATCGAGCCAGTCGCCCTGCTTATAAATCTTAACGTCTTCGCCAGTCGGAATGGCGTCGATCAGCTCCATTTTGTAGTCTTCGCCAGCTTCCGAGAAATACCGTTTTGCTTCATCGCGCGACCATACCTCCTTGGTGAAGGGGGCATTGCGGGCGATGATCTCGTGCATTTTGGCTTCAATCTTCGGCAGGTCATCAGGCTGGAAGGGCTCGGCCTTGTCGAAGTCGTAATAGAAGCCATTTTCAATGACCGGTCCGATGGTGACCTGGGTGCCGGGCCAGAGTTCCTGTACGGCCTCAGCCATGACGTGCGCGCAATCGTGGCGGATGAGCTCCAGGGCCTCCGCGTCGGCGCGCGTGATGATGCGGATATCGGCATCTTCTTCGATGGGATCGGCGAGATCGACAAGCTCACCATCGAGCATCATTGCTATGGCCTTCTTGGCCAGAGATTTGGAGATGCTTGCAGCGAGATCCTTTCCGGTCGTTCCTTTTTCGACCGGTCGGATAGCGCCATCAGGGAAACGGAGATTGACTTCAGCCATCATCGGCCCTCCTCTCAATCACTGCATACCGCGCAGGTAAGACGGGTTGATTTACACGCGTTATCGCGCGCGCTGGGTTAGCTCATATCACAGTGGTGATTGTCAAGCCCTAAGCGGGCTCGTCCGGCTCGGCGTCACGCCAGGTTTGCTTGATGTGGTGCCCATTCCAGCGACCGTAAAGCCAGGGGCGGAGCAAATGGCGCTCGGCCTTGATATCGGGGACGGGGTCATAGCCCGCCGTTCCCCATGGGTGACAGCGGCACAGTCGCGAGACAGTCAGCCAGAAGCCGCGCCAGGCGCCATTACGATCGATCGATTCGAGGGCGTATTCGGAACAGGTCGGAAGGTGGCGGCACTGCCAGCCGACGTAGGGTTTGAGCGTCCAACGATAGAGATGGATCGGCAATTTCAACAATGTGCCGGACAGGCTCAAGCCGGTTGCTCCGATGTGGTGGCGGTACGTGCGCTGGATGTGTTTTCGATCTTGTCCATCGCCTCCAGTACGGCTTGGAAGACAAGCTGCGTTGAAGGGTGGCGGGCCTTATAGTCGCGCACGGGTTCGAGCACAGCGAGATCGGCCCAGCGGCCATTGGGTGGCGGGCCGTTTTCCTTGAGCATGGCGCGCACCTTCTCGGCGACTTCGCGCATTTCGTGTTGATCGGTGCCGATGATCTCGCGGCCTACCACCGAAGCGGCAGCCTGGCCGAGCAGACAGGCCTTGACCGATTGACCATAATCGGTGACGACACCATCGCGCATCTTCAGGTCGACACTGACTGTCGAGCCACACAACTTCGAGTGTGCGGTAGCCGTCGCATCCGGATCGGAAAGGCGCTCGCAGCGGGGTATGGCTGCCGCCAATTCCAGAATCCGGTTGGAATAGATGTCGTCGAGATCGGTCATACGCGAATTGCCTTGACTGCCTGGCGCTAAATGGAACGAGTTGCCCGCGCTTACTTATATAATCTGTTACGGGGCAAGTACGAACTAGTGCTTTTTTCGTGCCAGTCCCTTGTGGTGCAAACCACACTACGATGCTGCAACCAAAATGGACGCAAGAGCTTGATCATGCCTGAAGACCAACCCACTTTTGCATTGCCAGGTTCCAAGGCGGAGCTGGAGGAGGGTGACCTCTTTACGCCACGCTTCAATGATGACGGGCTCATTCCCGCTATTGTCACGGACGTGGCGAGGGGTGAGATCCTCATGTTCGCCTTTATGAACGCAGAAGCTCTCTTATTGACCATTCAGACGCGGGAAGGCCACTTTTTCAGCCGCTCCCGCGGCAAGCTCTGGAGAAAGGGCGAAGACAGCGGAAACGTCCTGGAAGTGGCAAGTTTGCGGACCGACTGCGATCAGGACGTGCTTTGGCTGAGCGTCCGGATCAGGGGTCATGGCTCGGCCTGCCACACCGGCCGAAAGACATGTTTTTACCGTGAATTAGAGTTGGATGGCAGCAATTCACGAGGATTTTCCTTGAAGGAAGTGGTGCGGGACAAGGCTTTTTCACCAAGCGAGGTCTATGGGCAGAAGAGCGAGTAGGGCGTCTGGCAACGGCCACAGGCGTGGCCAAAACCCCTCACGTGGCGCGGCTAATTGGGGTTTCGGTGGGCAAAATGCTGCCTCCACCTGCGGCCCCATGCTGGCATGCTATCATTGTCGCAGGGAATCATATCACGCCCGGCGGTTATTGATCGGAGCTGCGGTGGGGAGTCACCGATGGACCATGTAAAAATTGGGTTGGCGCTAGGTGGTGGTGCCGCTCGCGGGTGGTCGCATATTGGTGTGATGAAGGCTCTGGACGAGGCGGGAATTCGGCCGGACATAATTGCGGGCACCTCAATCGGCGCCATCGTTGGTGGCTGCTATGCGGCGGGGAATCTCGACGACATCGAAACGTTCGCGCGGGAATTGACCGTGCGCCGGGTGTGGGGATTTCTTGATTTCAACCTGGCTGGCACTGGGCTCATCACGGGCGGACGTTTGACCGAAAGATTGATCGCAACGGTCGGAGGCCAGCGCATTGAAGACCTGGACATCGATTTCACGGCGGTGGCCACTGAAATCGGCACCGGGCATGAAATCTGGCTGACCAAGGGCCGGTTGGCCAATGCTATTCGGGCATCATACGCACTGCCTGGAATCTTCAAGCCGGTGAAAATAAAGGGCCGCTGGTTGTTTGACGGAGCATTGGTCAACCCAGTGCCCATTTCTGTGTGCCGGGCGATGGGCGCGCGCTACGTGATTGCCGTCAACTTGAACTTTGACTTGTCGGCGCGGGGAACCCTTGCGCCGCAGGTTAATTTCGAAACGGAACCCGAAATCGAAGCGGCCTCGGCGGCTGCACAGATTGCCAGCGAGAAGGGAGGCTTCAACGCTCGGCGGCTTCTGCAGCGCCAGCTGTTTGGGCGCGGCGAGAACGTACCTGGAATTTCAACCGTAATGGTTGAAGCCTTCAATATCGTACAGGACCGCATTGCGCGCTCACGCTTGGCCGGTGACCCACCAGACGCAATGATCAGTCCGCGATTGCACGGCATCAATCTGTTTGATTTTCACCGGGCCGCCGAACTCATCGAGCACGGTCGGCGCGCGGCTGAGCGCGAGATCGAGACAATCCAGCAGGAGATTGCTGTTCGCCAGAAGATCGGCCAGTTGCATTCCGAGGCTAGTGCCTAGAAACAGTGGTCCTAATGCGACTAACCTGTTGAGAGGTAGTCGCGCATGGCCGAGACTTCCATCTCCACTTCTGCAATGTGGTTTTTGACCACGTCTCCAATCGAGACGATGCCGATGAGCTTGCCACCTTCGACAACAGGCACGTGACGGAACCGACCCTTGGTCATGATTTCCATGAGTTCATCGATGGTGCGATCCTCGCCGCAAGTCACAACATCACGCGTCATGCCTTCTGACACGGGTTTATCCAGGACTTCGTTGCTGCCGGTAGCAACAGCTCTTACCAGGTCGCGTTCCGAAATGATGCCAACAACCTCATCACGATCGTCGACAACAACGATTGCACCGATCCCCTTTTGGGCGAGCTGAATCGCTATCTCTTTGAGTGTTGTTTCAGGACGCGCTGTCGCCACGGCACGCCCCTTGGCTTTCAGCACTGATGCGACGTTCATTTAATTACCCTCCTGGCAGTCCGGTTAAGCGGCGTTTTCAGCCAGTCATTCTGGCTCACGCCGTCATGTTGTATGCACGCTGAAGCTGCCGAATACGCGACAATCAGCGCTCAGTTGCAAATGCTGCGGCAGAACGGCGCAAATGGCAAGAGTCAGTGCACAATGCGTGGCGTGAATCTGCGGCGGGGCTTGAAATCAAAAAAGCCGAAACACAGGAGTCCTGCCAGGTAACCGCCCAGATGCGCTTCCCAGGCAACCTCTCCGCCAGCGCTGATGCCTGGAATCCCAAAAGCCGTAATCGCATTAAGCAAAAGCCAAAGCGCCGTAATAGCGAGAATACGGCGATCGCGGAGGGCGACTTGTAGTGGCATCAGGGGAACGGCCCGCGGCCTATCTCGCAACGCCTGCCAGCTGCCCATATCGATGGCGGAAAACAAAAAGCGCATCACAGCGCCCATCATTCCTGAAACGGCTCCCGACGCTCCAACAACGGGAATCATCTCGCCAAAATGAAATATGAGGAAGGTTAATGCCCCCACGATACCCGTGAACGCCGTGAAGGCGAGAAAACGGACTGTTCCCACGCGCAACGCTATGGCGCCCCCGAAAGCAAGGAACCAGGCACTGTTAAACATAAGGTGCGTGACGTCGCCGTGCACGAACATATGGGTCACAAAGGACGTCACCGCGGCGATCTCGCCGCCAGGAAGCTGGTCGGCGAAGCCTGCGTAGCGGGCGGGCACAAACGCCATGGCCACGGTGAACCAATCGTCCTGGGCGACGGGCAAGAGCGTTCGGAAGACATGGACGGCGACGAAAACGCCGATCAGGGCGATGACGCTTCCCGGTACGTTGAATATCGGCTCGCGATGAGCTTGCAACATCGTCTCCTCGGCTCGTGGCTGGGTTTCCCGCGTGGTTGGTGCGTTCAGCGTTACCTCTCGAATCTGCCCGGGGCAAGCCATGCAATCGCGGTGGATCGACGTTTCTTGGGTGGCACGTTTGCTGCTGAGTATTCGTGGGATTCGCGGTTATCGGCGATGAATTGTCCCATTTTCAGTCACTCGGGTCCGGCCCGCGGGCGCACCAACGGAACGGTCAGACGGAAATGCGAACAGCATCAAACAGTACTCTTTATTCTTATTGGAACGCAGTGCGCGGCAAGCGTATTGCGCCGAAACGTTTTGAGATCGAGCCATCACAAATCTCCGAGGTCCTATCGGAGACATTCATATTGGAATTCATCGAGCCATCTCAGTTCCGGTATCGCTTGGCCGGCACTCGCGTAGGTGAGCAGTTCAAGCAGGAACTTCGTGGCACCAACTTCGTTGATAGTTGGCAGGAGAGCGATCGTTTCGGTTTGCAGCGCCAGCTTATGTCCGTGCGTAAACTGGGGGCGGTCATTCAAATTCTCATGGAGGGATGTGCGCTCAACGACCAACGGGCGATGTTTGAGGTTCTCATCCTGCCGCTACAGCACAACAGTGATGAGATCAGCCGCTTTCTGGGGGCGTTCGTGGCTATCGACCCGCCACCTTGGCTCGGCGATATCGAGATTGGGGAGTTCCGGATGGTCGAAACAGAGCTGACTTATCCAGCTGATGACTACATTGGGCTGGGCGCGTATCCGGACTTGGGCGAATCGGTTGAACCACCGATTCTGTCGAATTTGCGGACCGCAAGAGTCGTGCGCAATCAGCGACGCCAGTTTCGCGTTTATGATGGTGGGCTATCGCCGCGCGGGAAGAACTAGCCTGACAAAGATGCCGTCGGAATCCTGGTTCTTTCGGCGTCATTGTCTCGTATTTGTCCCAAAATCGATCCGCCCATTAAGCAATCTTTAAACTGCCGACGTGATACTCCGTTGTGCGGCGCACGTGCACCAAATGGCACGCGATACGCTGCGTTGGCGGCATCATTTGCCAGCCTTCTGTTTTTGATGCGTGGAGGTCTCGGCATGTCGATGTTGGACATCGCGGTTTCACCCCTGGAGGCCGAACTCAGTGAGTTTGGCGGCGGGGCGACAGATGAGCGGTACCGAACGATTGAAGTCGACCTTGACGGTCGATTCATGCGCTCCACCAAACAAGAATATCCAGCCCGGCTTAAGGCTGCGTCCGTGGCCCAATTGGCTTTCACAACTCCGGAACAACTTACAATCGGCGAGAGAATTATTGCCCACGTTGAGCATCTCGGCGGGTTTGATGGAAAAGTTTCGGGGAAGATTGATGGCGGCTTCGAGCTGTGCCTCAATATTACCACGCGCAAGCGCGAAAAACTCTCTGCACAGCTGACTTGGTTGCTCAATCGACCGTTGCTGTCGGGTTTAGAGGGACGAGAGCACGAGCGGTTCGCTGTCGAGAATAAATCGGTATTGCTGCGTTATGGCAAAGATCAAAGTGTCGAGTGCACGTTGCTCGACATCTCACTTTCCGGCGCTTCGCTGGAGACTTCAGTTCGACCCGAGGTTGGAAGCCAGGTCCTCGTTGGCAAACAGAATGCCATCGTACGCCGGCATCACGACCAAGGGATAGGCGTACAGTTCTTGCAGGTTCAAGAGGCAATGAACCTGCAAGGGTATCTGAGTTGAAGTAGAGCCATGGCTAGGCCTGATATTCCATTTAGGGCGTTGCCCTGGCTCAAAGTAGATTGCGGTGTGTTCCGGATTGGCGGGCGGCGTCAAAACGGTGTGCAGTTTTGTTCGGTAGTTGCTTTTTGGGAGTTGCAAGTAGAGATGCGTATAGGGGTCATTTGCGCACTCGCGGCCAATCTTTTTGTTATGGGATTGAATTCGGCAAGCGCCGAGCCGCACTCGTCTTCTTATCAAGGACAAAGACATTCGGTTTACATGCGGGCGTTCGGCGTCGCGCAGCCTCCACACGGCTTTGTCCAATTCTGTGCTTCACAACCACATCACTGCCGGAGCAACTGGCGCGGGGTTGAGCGGTTCGTGGCAACGCCCGAGCGCCTCAGCGAACTCGACGAGGTGAACCGGCTGGTGAACGCGGCAGTCCAGCCCGTGACAGATCTGGAAGCCTACGGTGTTGAGGAATACTGGACGCTTCCAACGAACAGGGGCGATTGCGAAGACTACGCGTTGCTCAAGCGGAAGCTTCTGATCCAAAGGGGTTGGCCGCAAAGCGCATTGCTATTGACCGTCGTGAGAGATGAGCTCGGAGAAGGGCATGCGGTGCTGACCGCGCGCACGGCGCAAGGCGATTTCGTACTCGACAACAAGATTAGGGATGTGCGCATCTGGCATGCAACGCCCTACCAGTTTCTCATGCGCCAATCCTACGTGAACCCACAAGCCTGGGTGTCATTAGAGCGCGCGGTTCTTAGCAGGCCTGTCGTAAGCGCGGGCAGCTCAAATCGCTAAGAGCCACTGCCAAGACTGTCATCATGGCCGGCCTTTGGAAGGTCGGCCATTTTGTTATTGGCCCTATACGCGGGTCTCGACTTGTGGCTGCATTTGTTGTTTGAAGCGCTGCCAGTTTGTGACATAGCGACCGGCAGTCGCCTTCACGTCAGCGACGTCGTCTTCACTCAGTTCCCTTACAACGCGGCCGGGTGAGCCAAACACGAGGGATCGTGGAGGGATGATTTTACCCTCTGGGATGAGCGTGTTGGCTCCAATCAGGCTACCTTCCCCGATCTCGACACCGTTGAGAATGATCGACCCGATGCCAATGAGACTGCCCGGATGAATGGTGCAGCCGTGCAGCATTACCATGTGTCCGATGGTGCAATCGGGCGCAATGTTCATTGGGTAGCCCGGGTCGGTGTGCAGCACACAGCCTTCTTGGATATTGCTGCGCTCGCCGATAACAACGGGCTCGTTATCGCCGCGGATGACGGTTCCAAACCAGATGCTGGCGTCTTCACGGATGTCGACGTTGCCGATGACGGTAGCGTTGGGTGCAACCCAGTAGCGGCCGCTATCGGGTGTTTTCACCTTTTTCTCGCCAAGGGTGTAAAGGGGCATGGGCCTCAGACTTCCTCGAGGTCCATTTCCAGAATGGCCATCTGCATCTGATACTCGGTCTCGCCATCCTCATCGATCCGATAAAGCGTCGCGATGAACTCATCGCCAATGAAAACCTCCGCCATATCATTCTTCTTAGGCTGCGGCCGTAAGCCGATGTTCTTTAAACCAAAGGTCTTACGCAGGTAGGCTTCCAGCTTGGCGATTTCGGCTTTATCCACGTTGGGCTCCTTTTTGTGCCGTTCCGGTGCGCCGTTATGGACTTCAAGTGTCCTCGGAGTCCAGGCTTGGAGGCGGCAGCTGCTGATCCATGGAGGATGCGGGTTCGTTGCAGCCGGCCGGACCAACAATTCGTGCGGGTACACCGGCGACAGTGACCTCCCGGGGAACGTCCTTCAAAACGACTGAACCGGCGGCAATTCGCGAACAGCAGCCAACTTCGATATTCCCCAGGACTTTAGCGCCCGCGCCGATCAGGACGCTGTGTCCGATCTTTGGATGCCGGTCGCCGCCCTCCTTGCCGCTGCCGCCTAGCGTCACGCCATGCAAGAACGAGCAGTTATCGCCGACCACGGCGGTCTCGCCGACAACAAACCCCGTCGCATGGTCAAGCATGATGCCTCTGCCGAAGCGAGCAGCGGGATGAATGTCGGTGCTGAAGAGTTTTGAAGACTGACTTTGCAGGTAGAGGGCAAAATCCTTGCGTCCGCGCATCCAGAGTTGGTGGGCGAAACGATAGGTCGCGAGCGCGTGAAAACCCTTAAAGTAGAGCATCGGCTCGATGTAACGGCTGCAGGCCGGATCGCGATCGACGACCGCGGTGAGATCGGCGCGCAGAGCCAGGCCGACTTCGGGGTGCTCGGTCAAGACCCGCCGAAACGTCTTGCTGATCAGGCCGGCGTCAAGGTCTGTGTGATTGAGCCTTTGGGCCAGACGGTGGATGATGGCTTCTTCGAGCGTGTCCTGGCCAAGAATGGTCGCGAACACAAAAGAACCCAGTGCCGGTTCGGACAAAAGGACGCCTTCGGCTTCCGAGCAGACTGATTGCCAGATCGGGTCATGGGTCCTGAGGCGCTCATTTCCGGGCAATTGATGAAGTTTGTGGGCCATGTAACACCTTTTTATCTGCAGGCCGCCGCGCTTAGCCCTGCACGGCAGGTTACGCGGATCTTACGTTGCCTGGAATGTAGTCGGTTTTAGCGCTCGCAAAAAGGGCGGTATCCGCTGTTCTTTGCCTGGATAGACGAATGAACCACGCTGGACGGGACCAATTTCCGAATAAGTCGATGATTTGCTCGCCTGGCTTGATGATTGGTGCCGATGACGCCGGCAATCCCGTGAGGCTTGTCCAATTGGAGGCCGGGGAGGCCATGGAGTTGGGCCAGAGGTTTGCGGAACTGGAGCCCTGGCGGTCCTATAACAGCGCGGCCACCAGCCTTTCCGAGTTCTTGGCCGCGCAGGAAGACGGGGCGCCGCGCTATGGTATTCATTGCAATGAAAAGCTGGCCGGAGCCATGTGTTGCCGGACGAACTGGCTCCGAGGCCCTTATCTGCAGTTTATCGGCATATTGCCGGAAACGCAGAAACAAGGGATCGGCGCGTGCATTCTGGACTGGCTTGAAAGCACGGCGGCGGCCAGCGGAGGGCGTGACGTCTGGATCATGGTGGCGGAGCGAAATCACGACGCGCGCAGGTTCTATGAGCGTCATGGATACCAGGTAACCGCGGCCATACCTGATGTGGTTCAGGACGGCATGACGGAGCTGATGCTGCGCAAGAGGCTCTAACCCGTCGCGCAGCGCCGACTCCGCCCAAAGGCTGTTACTCGACCTCGAGGACCACGCGTCCCCGGACTTGACCGGCAATGATCTGCGGGCCCAGGTCCGTGACCTCGGTCCATGGCCGCGTGACGGTCAATTCAGCCAGTTTGTCTCGGTCCAGGTCAGTGGCCAGGCGCTCCCAGGCGGCGATGCGCCTTGGCTTCGGCGCCATCACGCTATCGATGCCGGCAAGTGTGATGCCACGGAGGATGAACGGCATAACGGTCGCCGGAAGGTCAAAGCCCTGCGCCAATCCGCAGGCGGCGACGCAGCCACCATAGCGGGTCATCGAAAGAGCATTGGCAAGAGTATAGCTTCCAGCGACATCGACGGCGCCCGCCCAGCGCTCTTTTCCGAGTGGACGCCCCTTCTCCGACAGCTCGGCACGATCAATGATTTCAATGGCGCCGAGGCCCTTGAGAAAGTCCGCTTCAGATGAGCGACCGGTCGAAGCCATGACGTGATAGCCGAGCTTGGCCAGTACCGCGACAGCCACGCTGCCGACACCTCCTGCAGCACCGGTGACCAGAACCGGCCCCTTTTCGGCGGTTACGCCGTGTGCTTCCAAGGCCAGAACACACAGCATCGCGGTATAGCCGGCGGTGCCGATGGCCATGGTCTGGGCAGGTGTGAATTGGGCGGGCCTCTTAATGAGCCAGTCGCCTTTGACCCTGGCGTACTGGGCATAACCGCCGTCGTGGCCTTCACCCACGCCCCAGCCATTGAGGATGACGCTGTCCCCGGCTTGAAACTCGGGGTGGTTCGAACTCTCGACGGTGCCGGTGAAATCAATTCCGGGAACCAGCGGCCATTTGCGTACAATCGGTGCCTTGCCGGTCAGAGCGAGACCATCCTTGTAGTTGACCGTGGAGTGAGAGACTTTGACGACAACATCTCCGTCGGAAAGGTCGTCGAGTCCAAGATCGACCCAGTCGACGGATTGCCCGTCGTCGGTCTTGGACACGCGAAGGGCCTTGAAGCGTTCCATTTGTTCCTCTCTGAGCCTTATTGGATTGCGGCTGTCCTAACGTTGCGCAGGCTGCTGGCGGGCGCAAGGCGCTGTCAGTGATGGCGCCCCCCTGCTTTCGCAGTCCTTCGGCTGTTGAGTTCGGGGAGTTCGGCCCTTCGAATTTTCGTTAATTTCCCGGTCGGCTTGCATACATGGAAGCCCTGCTGCGGCCGAACCGCGGGGCATCTGGTCGCACTCAAAAAGTAGGTTCGCGGGTGCGTAATGAACGGAGCGGCAGGGTCGGTTGCATTTTAGTGCCACATGGGCTGGTTAACGTCAGACTAACGCCGAATAAGAATTTCTCCGAACCCTCAAAAGTGTTGTGTCCGTATGTCATCACAGTGAGTTAGGCGCTTGTCTTCGCGTGGATAATTCCCCAACGAAGTATTGGCGAGCGTTTCAACGGGCTTTGACAGTAGGATTTCAGGCATCGCAACCGTGATGCTGGAACGTCACTCGGTCGTCTGCGCAACCCGGTGCACTGCAACAACTTTTTCGCTTGGCATTGCACGAACGTCGCAACTAATCTCTCGATCAAGCTGCTCAAGACGGCGATCCACCCCCGATCAATAACAAGCCATAAGGCCGACCCAGGAGGCGAATATGACCCTACAGATGCAGATGACTGCACTTGCCGCGATTGTATCGTTTGGATTTGTCGCTGCTATTGTTTTAGGTGCTGTCTGAGCGTCAGGATGGCGATCTTCGAGCTTCGCTCCCCCTAAGCACCCCCAGATAAATGAACAGCGCGAGATATCGACTCGCGCTGTTTTCTATTTGTTTGCCTGCCTGTTGGATCAGCGGCGCAATAGGTAGCCGAGGATAGCGCCGGCGAGGGGGATGAAGCCCGGGTTGACGCCGCCTGGCAAGGAGTAGCCGAACTGGGGCAGGAAGTAGAC
>JARFQY010000127.1 GCA_029287535.1 Filomicrobium sp. | reverse complement strand
ACCGACCCGCAAAACGGCACAGAGGCCAACGTCTGCACGACGCCCGTCTCCCCAAGCGAGAAATAATCAAGATGCGGTTGCCAGGGCGACCGGAAGCCCTGGTTGATCAGCGCGCCGGTGCGCCGATGAACCTTCGGGTGGGCTCCAAAGCCCCGCTTGATGACTCCGAACGACGTCTCAGCGATCGTATCGAGTGTTTCGGGATCGATTTCGGTGGGCCAATCGCCTTCATAAAGAGCAAAGAGGCGGTCCTGCCAGACGAGAAGTGCCGTATTCGCTGGATTTACGACGAGGTCGCGATCGAACAAGCTGCGCAGACTGCGCCACCATCCCTTCGCAGATCGACCAAAACGCCCCCGTTGCCAAAGCTCGGCTTTCGTCGTCTCTGCCGGGCGGACCAGTTTGGATAAGGTTGAAACAGTGCCTTTGTTAAACTCAACACAGGTGATCAAGCCTTCGCCATCGAACCAATGTGGGAAGCGGCCGCGTTCATCCTCGAATCTGCCCGGTCCAATCCGATAAAGGCGACCCGCGAGGTCGACCGGCACCGCTCCCTTTGTCGGCGTGAGACCAGCTGCGACGTGAACCTCGCTGAGCGTACGAAGGCACTTAACACCCCTGGGTCGCATCCATGAACTCCCTGTAGAAACGCGACGCTGCCCTTTTTGACGCTGCTGGAAGCGCGTCGGGCATCACGACAGTATCACAGAGCTTGATCACAAAGCGTGGCTGGCGCCCGAAAAAGGGCTTTGCGGATCAGATATTAGGCCACGTCATCCGCTATCCTTATCCGCCCAGGCATGCGACTCGCCACGTGATCAAAGGAATGCCCTGCGGCGCCAAACAAGTCAGGAGCTACCTCGCGGTGGCTGGTCACCTCAATCACCTTGAAGGGGTCAAAGTGCCGGCCTTCACCGTCCCCCACGTAACCGCGCGGATTGCAGATGACTCGGCATCGGCCGTGGGCGTAATCAAACGGATCGTGTGTGTGACCGTGTACCCAGGCGCTCGCGCGATCAAGGAGTGTATCGCAGTTGGATGCGAAGGCGGGGGAGAGTGCGCCGCGACGAAATCTTGCATGCACACTTCTGAGGCTGGGTGCATGATGTGTCACGACGACGACCGGTCCACGTCTGTGCTCTAGGGTTTGGTGCAAGGATTCACGGCTTCGTTCATGTTCACAGGCCGCATCTTCCGGCCGCCAGAGACGCCCGTCTAGCCTAATGCGGCGATGATCGTTCAAGCTTTGTCCAGCCAGCGACATCGCCGAGCGGCTTCGGTCTTTGCCGAACAAACAATAGTCTGTCCAAAAAGTCGCGCCCCAAACGGTAATCCCGTCAAGCTGCAATGATTGATCCTGGAGGATGTGGATATTGTGCGCGCGACGAGCCTCGGTCATGGCGCATGCCAGCATTCTGTGACGGTCACTCCCGTAAAATTCATGATTTCCAGCAACGTACACGACTGGTTTTTCGTTGAGTTGTCTTTCGATGATCCATCGTAGGCCACGGACCATGTCATCGCAGATGTCGCCTGCAATCAGAACGAGGTCGTGGGGTGGCCTCGTGCTCGGCGGTCCAATCGGATCATCGCCATTGGCGTCAATGTGAAGGTCTGAGAAGATCCAAATGCGCATCGTTGCCGCCCCCGCGTTGAACGAAAGATGACAGCGATTCGCATCAGTTAATTTACAATGGTTGTGAGGCTGATAACGGTCCCTTCTTCGTTCAAACCGTGGGCTCGCACAGCGCCCGTCTACATCCGTCTTTGAGGGTCGACGGGATGCTGTATTGAAGGGAAGCGATCTTGCTCAAGGATCCGGCGACCAGCCTATGTCTGACGACCACGAGCTGATCGACTGTAAGGCACAGGCGGCGGAGAACCGCTCACCATTTGGCCTCCAGACACCAGGTGATTGCCGCTGAGTTTAATATCGACCGGCACGCACGGCAGCCGCGGCGCCTTCACCAGCGTGGCCGCTCTGGAGGCAGCCATCGACGACGACCTTCTCCGGCACCGCGCTTCAAACCAGACGTGTGGTCTTATAGGACGCAAGTGGATCAGGGCCGATGCCGAACCGGGCGCTAAAAAAGGCCCGGTTCTCAGGATCACGAACACTTGCCCCAGGTCTCTCCGCCGGCAATCACGAAGGCCGTGGCGGCTCCAAGGCTCATGTCCTGCGCCATCAGACCGGCGACCAGCGGCGGTGCGCCTTCAGGTAGGCCAGCGCAAAATCGACGCACTGAGGAAGATTGGGAAGAGACACCCGGTCGGCAATGTCGGGCGAATTCGCAGCAGGCACGGCGTCGGTAGATGTATCTTTGAGAAGACGGTCACTCGTAGCGCCAGTCATCGCGATTGTCGCACTACGAGCGGATGGCGTGGGCGATGGCGCCGAGAACGCCGATCGCAATGCCAGCGGCGATCCGACCGCCGCGGCGTCCTGTCCATGAGACGCGTAAGCGACCCGTTTGGGCGGATTAGACGCCACACAACATGCCCACCTAGCAGACCAGAGGGCTTCGATCGAGCTCAACGCCTTCCTGCCATTTCCAGGCTTGCCAGCTGAGAGTCGCCATGGACAAGAGATTGAACTAATGTTGAGCGGTCAGATCTGGAGCGCTTGTCGCCAAGTCGGGCAAGCGCTCATTCGCTTGTGGGAGACATGCAATGTTCGACATTGATCGGTTTGTCGAAGACTGCCGCGCAGCAATGAAAGATACCGACTCTTTAAAGGCTGTACGCGAAGTTGTTGCCGAAGCTGTGGCTGATCCTGGTGGGTTAATCGGTGCGCTCGGCGAACCGCATCGCGGGACCGTCAATACCCTCTATAGATCGGACGACCTGACAATCATCAATCCGGTCTGGGCCCCGCGCATGACGATCATGCCGCACAATCATAACATGTGGGCCGTCATCGGGGTCTACACGGGGCGCGAAGACAACATTTTCTGGCGGCGGATCAAGGATGATCCGGAGGGTCATATCGAAGCCGCTGGAGCGGACACATTGGGGCCGGGCAAAGCTGTCCCGCTCGGCAAGAACATCATCCATTCGGTGACAAACCCAACCGGGATCTTCACGAGTGCAATTCACGTTTATGGCGGCAACTTCTTCGAAGAACACCGCAGTGAATGGGATCCTGAGGATTTGAGCGAACGGGACTACGACATCGAAAAGAACATGCGCTTATTCGAAGAGGCAAACGCGCGGTTGGGCTGATCGGCCACGCGTCAGGCGCGATCGTTCAGCTTTTGTGTCGCTGAGCTATGAGCTGGGCCAGAGGCGGGTAACCTGGTCATCAAGGCAGCCATACCCCGACGGGAGCGTTCCATGGCAGAAACACCGAATTGGCACGTTGTTGGCGATTGGTTCGACAACTGCAGCTGTGCCATCGCTTGTCCGTGCACCTTCGCCCAACCGCCAGACAACGGCTTTTGCGAGTCAGTTCTCTTCTGGCACATCAAACAGGGGCATTATGGTGACGTTATCTTAGATGACCTTGCGTTTGTGCGGGTGGGCCGTTGGGACGGGGACCTCTGGGGCGGCAAGGTCCAGGGCGAGTTCGGCATCTTTATCGATGAGCGCGCCGACGACGCTCAAGGCGATGCACTGGCGACCATCATCGGTGGTCGCGCCGGCGGATTTCCAGGCTCTGTGAGTGCCTTGTTCACCGGCGGACGCAAGGTCATTGGGACCGAACGCGCCAAAATCACTTTCGACATCACCCCCAACCAATCACGCTGGGGGGTCGATATTGCCGGCAAGGTCAAAGCTTGGGCCGAAGCGCTCAGCGGTCCAACCAGTAATCCGGGTGAGTATCCACGATTAGCGAATGCGCCGGGGTCTGAAACAGGACCGGGGCCGCAGCTCGTCACCTGGGGCAAGTCGACTGTCTGCAGAGTTGAGGCATTCGGGTTCGATTTCTCGTGGACCGTCAATTCAGCGAAACACATCCCCTTTGACTGACAGGGACCGTAGCGTCACAGAAACGAGAGAGGCGAATGGCCGGGGCCAAACAGATCGAGCGCCTGCTGATGTATGACAGGGTGATTGTTATTATCGCCCTGAGCGCTGTGATTGTTGCGAGCTGGGCCTACGTGCTGGCCGGTGCAGGAACCGGCATGAGCACGTTGAAAATGACGTCATGGCAAATGGCGCTCGGCCTTTCCCGATCCATGGCAATGCCGGTCGCTTGGACGCCTCAGTACGCCGTCGTGATGTTCTTCATGTGGTGGATCATGATGATCGCCATGATGCTTCCGAGCGCGGCACCCATGATCTTGTTGTACGCCAAGGTGACCCGAACGTCCTCCGATCAGGCAAGCGCGCACGTTAGCCTGCTGCCAGTCGCATTCTTTACGCTGGGCTACGTGTTGGCATGGGCGGCCTTCAGTGCAATTGCGACGGCGCTGCAATGGGCATTTGAGAGTATCGGTGTCCTGTCACCGATGATGATGAACAGCACAAACCAGTTGTTCGCAGGACTCATTTTGCTGTTCGCCGGCCTCTATCAGCTCACCCCCCTCAAGCAGGCCTGTCTGAAGCACTGCCGTGGGCCAATTGGGTTTCTGCTGCAGCACTGGCGGCCCGG
>JARFQY010000115.1 GCA_029287535.1 Filomicrobium sp. | reverse complement strand
CTCTGCTTTGCGCACGATCCGAGCGTCGACGCTTTATCCCAAAAGCTGCCGTCGGCAGATCCGGCGTCGCTCCGCTCGCTTGGGCTATCGACGATGTCCGCTATCCGCGGTGTTACGGCCATTTCCAGCATGCCGAGATCGGCAGCAAATGATTCACAGCAGCATCACGAATATCTTGCGAGCGCTCGGATTCGCAATCCTGTTATGTTCGTTAGGACAGCGGAATCTGCTTACGATGCGTTACGGAGCAATCGGTGTTCTGGCGGGCGTTTCTTGATTGTAGAGACCGAACTCAGACCGAGCCACGATTGGACATTACGGATATACCGAGATGGACCGTTGACATGGATCAGCCCGCAATCAACTGCCTCTTCAATAGCTAGCCAGCCCATCCAAACACGCGTCATGTCCTTCATCGACGCCTCGATCGCCACGTCCACATCGTAGCCAGGGTCGATGTAGCAGAGATCGACCTCGTCGCGCCCCATCACCAACCAATGGTCGGTTTTCTTTTCCGGAGCGTCCGGAAAATGGAAGTGAACCACGAAACGATCCGGAAAATCCGGAAGGCGACGTACGTTGCGCCGCATGTCCCACATCAGAAAATCGGTGTCAACATCTTCCAGCGACGGCTCAGTGTCGATCCATTCCTGGCCCCACTCCGCGATACTTCGAACAACTGTACCCAGCGCACGCCCAGCCTCCGTCAATTGGTAAGGTGAACTGCGACCCTTGCCCGCGTCGATCCGGGTAACAAGGCCAGCTTCCTCGAATTCCTTGAGCCTTTGAGACAGCAGTGTGCGCGACATCAGCGGAACACCGCGGCTGATGTCGTTGAAGGATGTGGAGCCCTCCAACAATTCCCGCAGGATCAGAAGCGTCCATCGTGTGCCGATGATCTCGGCTGCCATTGACAGTGGGCAGTACTGCCCATAACGCGCTCGTTCAGCCATTGCCGCCTCCTTTTGTGCCACTGGACAAGATCGTCGGGCGCGAATGTGTCACGCAAGTACAGAATCTGGACTGGTTGCGGACCTGAAAGCCACTTAGCCTGCACCTCCCGAGGCATGGCACTCACTGGGCACTGGAACTAGCGAGCAACGAAAGAGGTATCCGATGAAAGGTACTACCCTAACCGAGCAGATGCGATCACTGCAGGATAGGTTCGAGACGAGACGGCTCGCCGACCGGGTGCTGCAAGTCGCATTTCACGACAAGCTGACCGAGAAAGATCGGGCAATGATTGACGATGCGATGTTCTTTTTCCTGGCGACAGTGGACGGCGCAGGTCAGCCTCAGTGCAGCTATAAGGGAGGCCCCCGAGGTTTCGTGACAATTGAGGACGATGCCACAATCGTCTTTCCGATATACGAGGGGAATGGGCTTTACATCTCGGCCGGCAACATGGCGGAGATGGGAAAGGTTGGGCTTCTGTTCATCGACTTCGAGGCGCAGAGGCGGATGCGGATCAATGGCGTCGCTGAAATCGTCGAAGATCACCCGGCTTATCGCAGTGTTCGGGCCGCCCAGCTGTCCATTCGAGTGCGTATCACCGACATCCATCCCAACTGCCCGCGAAATGTGCACAAGATGCAGTTGGTAGAACAGTCCAGCTACAGCCCTCAGTGCGAAGCCGACGATGTTGGCAAGGCGCCCTGGGGAGACAGCTTCGCCGACGTCCTACCAGATAGCATGAAGCCCGAGCATATGAAGAAATCCAAGTGACGAGTGGCTGGCATCTGGAAGCGCCCCCCCCATCAACATGATCCTCGAGGCGCGCCCGTCCCCCAGCGCCCTCAGCCACTTCGATCGACCTTGCGCCATGACCCGAGGGGCCGTTTGACTGCTCAATCAGCAAGCACTAGCCTTCTTTTGCATTGCCGTAAGTTCCACTGGAGAGCGCAATGCCAAACGAGAAATACTTTGATTATGTGATCGCAGGTGCAGGTTCGGCTGGTTGCGTTCTTGCTTCGCGTCTGTCTGAAGATAAAGGTTGCCAAGTTTTGCTGCTGGAGGCAGGCGGCAGCCCGCGACGTCCACTAGTAGATGTCCCCGGGGCAGCGCTGGAGTTTTGGGACACTGAGCTTGATTGGGCATTTCGATCGGAACCCCAAGCACATCTCAATGGTCGGCGTATTTTGCTGAATCGCGGAAAGGCCCTCGGCGGCTCAAGCGTAATAAATTTCTGCCTTTATGTCCGCGGCAACCGTGGAGATTATGACCACTGGGCACAGCTCGGAAACACAGGCTGGAGTTATGATGACGTGCTGCCCTACTTTCGTCGCGCCGAAGCAAACGCGTCTCACGCTGACGAATGGCATGGAGGAGAGGGACCACTTCACGTCGAAGACTTTCAGGAAAGAAACCCCCTGCAGGAAATGTATTTGGAAGCAGTAGAAGATCTCGGTGTCCCGCGCAATTCTGATTTTAACGGAGCAAAACAAGAGGGCTGTGGCTATTACCAAGGGACACTTCGCAACGGCCGACGTTGCAGCGTCGCCGATGCGTATCTTTCGCCAGCTCTAGATCGAGCGAACCTCACAGTAGTCACGGGTGCCCACATAACCAGGGTCGCGCTTGAGGGAACAAAAGCCGTTGGCATCGATTATGTCGTTGGCAGCGAAGCCTACCGTGCTCTCGCCTCGACAGAGACGGTTTTGGCTGCTGGCGCTATCGGTTCACCGCATATTTTGTTGTGCTCTGGCATCGGCCCAGCTGATGAACTCGAGCAAATTGGCATTAAGCCCGCCTTGGACGTTCAGGGCATCGGCCGAAACCTACTCGACCACATTGCGAGACCGCGGATTGATCTTGTGATTAATGAGCCAGAGAAGTTTGGCTTTGACACGCCAAGCCGCAAAGAAGCAATCGCACGATTTGAGTCCACTCGAACCGGCCCTTTTGCGTCACTCCAGATCGACGTTGGTGCGTTTGTGCGCACACGCCAATCCGACGCTTACCCAAGTGTACAATTGCTCGCGGGCCTCACCTTTGCTGAGCGAATGCGCCACACGACCCCACCCGGCCTTTCCTTGAGCGGTTACGTTTGCCGCTCACAGAGTAAAGGGACCGTCCGGCTCGCAACCTCTAGTCCCTTTGATAGACCATTGATTGACCCGAACTACTTCGCTGACGCCGATGATTTAGACCGCCATGTCGAACTCGTTGAATTTAATATGGCGATCGCGAATCACAAGGTCTTTGATCAAGTTCGCGACCGCGTCAGTGCACCGTCGCCAAATAGAAACGACATCGTTGCCGCAATTCGCTCGCAGGCCAGCACGACCTGGCACCAAAGCAGTACTTGCCGAATGGGAATTGACGACACCGCAGTTGTTGGCCCTGACCTCCGGCTTAAAGGCGTAGAGCGACTGCGCATTTGCGACGCATCAATCTTACCAACAATGGTGAGTGGCAACTTGAACGCACCAACGGTGATGGTGGCTGAAAAGGGAGCTGATCTTATTCGGGCGAGCGCATGATTTAGTCAAACTATTTCAGTGCACGACGCGCCAGCGTGGCTGGCGGCGGATCGGGAAATCAACGACAACCGGTTTGGGCCTCAAGGCCGTCGTACGACGACTTTCCGCTTCTGACGGTGGAGTGGTCATGCTGTTTCGTCGCGGACGGTCTTGCCTCAAAGGTGCGCCGTTCGTCGGCTTCCTCTGCTTCGCGTCGATTTCGTGGAGATCGCTTTATTCCAAAAGCTGCCGTCGACAGATCCGGCGTTGTCCGGCCCGCCTGGGCGAGAGACTATGTCTGCTTTGCGGGGTGCTCCGGCAACCCCTTGCCGTGCTTGCCGCATGGCGCGTTACTGGCCGAACCGGCTTATCGCCCACCCAGCTGGTTCTGTCTGCAGTTCCACCATTATGGAGATCCGAAGCGGTACTTATCGCAGTACGACGTCGCGTTGCTCACACTCGCCATGGCAAAGAAAATGAGGGCTCCAATCAAAATACGCATCATCTTATCCCTCAGTGACTGAGCGTGCTAGCTGCCGTTGTCGCAGCGATACATCGAGCGGCGGCAGCGGCGCGACTGGCTGGCAATGGCCGCAGCACCGAGATTGTACTCGGGCCATGTGCCAGCATTGCTGGCCGATCTGACCCGTCGCTCCGCGATCGACGCAACGGATAGCGCTTCGGCAGCCACAGTCCTTTAAACAACTGTCACACACCACTGCTAAGTGACTTGCGCTCGAAGCGAGAGGTCACAACATGTCTGACGTCGCGATCGAACTGCGCAATGTTCAAAAGTCTTTCGTCAAGGGGCAGCCCGTCCTCAAGCGTGTTTCGCTGCAGATCAATCGCGGCGAAATGGTTGCACTTATCGGCGCGTCGGGATCGGGAAAGTCGACGCTGATCCGCGCAGTCAGTGGACTGTTGCGCACAGACGCTGACGAAAACGGCCGGAGCGGCACCGTTCAGATACTCGGTACGGTGATGCAGGCCAACGGCCGCGTCAGTCGCGATGCAAAGCAACTGCGATCGCGGGTCGGAATTGTGTTTCAACAATTCAATCTTGTGCCCCGCCTGTCGGTTCTGAAGAACGTCTGCTTCGGCTTCCTGGGTCGCGTTCCCGGATGGCGTGGAACGCTTGGTCGTTTCACACGCCGCGAAAAGCAGCAGGCGCTTCTGGCTTTGCGACGCGTCGGCATCGAAGAACAGGCCCTCAAGCGGGGGGCCGCGCTTTCAGGGGGACAACAGCAAAGAGCTGCGATCGCACGATCGCTTGTCCAGGGCTCAGAGATCCTGATTGCCGACGAGCCGATCGCTTCGCTCGACCCAAGCTCAGCCCGGCGCGTGATGGACATTCTGGCGGATCTCAACAAATCGGATGGGATTACTGTCCTCGTATCGCTCCATCAGGTGGAATACGCGCTCGGGTACTGCCCGCGCACGATTGCACTGCGCGACGGCGAGGTAGTCTACGACGGGCCATCCGACGCGCTGACACCCGCATTCCTGAGCGAGCTTTATGGCGCGGAGAGCGAAGAGCTTTTCCTGCCCGGCCTCGAACCTACGAAAGCTGGTGGCCACAGTAGGCCGCGCCATGAAGCGCACGGCACTGCGCGCCCGGCCATACGCGTCATTGGAACACGCAGCCATCGCCTGCCATCGGAATACCCGGACGGACAAGCCGCACCGGCTGGGGGCAATTGAATTGCGGCGGCAAAAGCGGCGTCTGTCCGCGCATGGCATGGAGCCAAACATGTTCAAACGTTCACTCCTGGCTTTGACCGCAGCAACCGCTGTTGTCGCAGCCCCGGTTTTGGCTATCGCCGAGACACTCAACTTCGGGATCATCTCAACCGAGTCGACCGCGAACCTTAAGAAGCAGTGGGACCCATTCATCGCTGACATGGCAAAGAAGACCGGTCTCGACGTGAAGCCGTTCTTTGCAACCGACTACGCCGGTGTCATCGAAGGTATGCGCTTCAACAAAGTGCAGGTCGCGTGGTTCGGCAACAAGTCGGCTATGGAAGCCGTTGATCGTTCCGGCGGTGAGATCTTCGCACAGACCGTCGACGGTGCCGGTAACCCAGGCTACTGGGGCCACATCTTGGTCCACAAGAGCTCGCCATTCCAGAAACTCGAAGACATCCTCAAGTGCGACCAGTCGCTAAACTTCGGTATCGGTGACCCGAACTCCACGTCTGGCTTCCTCGTCCCGACCACGTTCATCTTCTCGGCCAAGGGCATCGACCCGAAGAAATGCTTCAAGACCGTTCGGAACGCGAACCACGAAGCCAACGCACTCGCGGTTGCGAACAAGCTGGTTGATGCTGCTGCCAACAACAGCGAGAACCTGCGCCGGATCGAGAAGAATGCGCCGGACAAGTTTACGGACATCCGCGTGATCTGGACGTCGCCGCTCATCCCGTCTGACCCGCTAGTTTGGCGCAAGGATCTACCGGAAGAGACGAAGAAGAAGATCAGCGACTTCATCTTCTCGTATGGCACGAGTGACGAAGCAGAAAAGAAGGTGCTTTCTGGTCTCGACTGGGCGCCGTTCCGCAAGTCGGACAACAACCAGCTTCTGCCGATCCGTCAGATGGAGGTGAATAAAGAGATCTCCAAAATCAAATCTGACAATAAGATGCCTGAAGCCGATAAGAAGGCGAAAATCTCTGAGCTTCAAAAGCGTTTCGACGAGCTCGGCGAGCAGATCTCGAAGCTCTTGAACTAAGAGCGTCTGATCGAAGGAAACCCGCACAGGCCACACGGTCTGTGCGGTCTTTTTTGTGGAGAGCGACGTGGCGAACGCGAAGCTGGTCAACGACACATCTCTGTCTGCAGTCGATAGCATCGAAATCCCACGGCCGACGTTCGCCGAGCGCTGGCGCAATCCTCTGATACTGGCGGCGATTGCGGCCCTGCTAATCTGGAGCTGGGGACCAACCGAGATGAGCAACGCATCGATGCTCGTCACCGACTGGCGGAACATGGCCGAGTTTGGCTCTGCGTGTCTCTCGCCCAATTTCTACAACTGGGAAGACTACGTCGGCGCGATGGTCGAGACGGTGCAAATCGCCGTGTGGGGCACCGCGCTCGCCGTCATCATCGGCGTACCGTTTGCGATCCTCAGCTCAGCCAATGTCTGCCCGCAATGGATTGTGCAGCCGACGCGCCGTCTGATGGACGCCTCGCGGGCGATCAACGAAATCGTCTTCGCCCTTCTCTTTGTCGTGGCCGTCGGGCTTGGCCCTCTCGCCGGTGTTCTGGCGCTGGCGGTTCACAACATTGGGATCATCGCGAAATTGTTTTCGGAAGCTGTCGAAGCGATCGACCCACGCCCCGTTGAAGGGATCAGAGCGACGGGCGCGTCCCGACTTCTAGAGGTCGTCCACGGGGTCATTCCGCAGGTGATGCCGCTCTGGAGTTCGTTCACGCTTTATCGGTTCGAGACGAACGTGCGCTCCGCCACCGTTCTCGGCATTGTCGGCGCCGGCGGCATTGGCCAGCCCCTGTTCGAAAACATTCGTAGCTTCCAGTACGGCGAAACGGCAGCAATCATCATCATCGTCGTCGTGACCGTCTCGATCATCGACCTCATCAGCGCCCAGCTAAGGCGTATCCTGGTCTGACGCAACTGCTGCAGTCAGGGAGCCCCAGACTGCATTTGCCCACCAGCCTTGCCCGGCCAGACCCCGCTAGCTGCAACGAGCAATACTGCCGTCGTCGCCACGATGGTCTGAGTGACCGATGATGCCTGATGTCCGGCGATGTCAGCTTGGTCACGCTCGTCAAGACCCTAGGCGCCATGTATTGACGTCAAGGGACCCGCAACAAAACGTTTGCGGGTCCTTCTTCGCGCAGACCGCATGAAGTCCTGGGTGCCAAGACCAATCAGGCCCAAGGCCGGTCGTGGGCCACCAATTCGGACCAGCATTGCTTGGCATCGCGCCACATCACAGCGCTGTTCGCCGCATGGTAGCCAGTGACATAGCCGATCGCCTGCTGGAAGGAATGGGAATGCACCTCCGAAGTGCCGCCACGATCATACAGCTGCCGAGCAAGCGTTGCGTCGTTGAGATAGCCGAAGATGTCCTGCAGTTCCTTCAAATTGCGGATGAAGCGCCGGCATTTTCTCTGTTTGTAGAGCGGGCTGAAGGCGTCGACGGTGTAGCGCAGGCTCTTGAGTTTCTTGCGCAGGTCGTGCCGCTCCTCGATCGATAGCTTGTCGATGCGTTTGCCCAGTAGTCGCGCACGACGCCAACTCTTGTCGAGCGCGATGCGGGCCACCGATTCCACCTTGCGCTTGCCAGGGCGCTTAGCGGACCCGACGTGCTCCCAGTCGAGCTGGTCCGGCAGCAATGCAAGCCGGATCTGCAGCGTCTGCATGGGAGGGCTGCGCAGGACATCGCGCACAGTTGCGCGCAGGCGCTCGCGCCGCGCCACCAGATCCTTGACAAGTTCCTCGAAACCATTGGCCAGCGCTTGCGGCCGGTCGAGCTTGCCGACAACTTCCAGGCTCAGGACATCGAGGTCGCGCAGTTCACCGACGGTCAAGGCCAAATCGCGCAGATCCCGCTCCAGCTGACGCAGCTCGTCGCTGTCGATGGCCGGGCGGAAGGCGCGCAGCAGCGTGCGGAGGAACCGAATCCCGACACGCAACTGATGTGGGCCTTCAGGATCGCTGCCATGCAAAACGATGCACCAGTTGTGCAATATTTGCGCAACTGTCGATTGGACGATTGACCGAAACGCATCGGACGCCTTTTGACCCGCCACAATGCCACTCGGCTTCAACTTTTTCGGTTTCAGCTCGACATCGTTTTCCTTTAGCAACAAACGATAGCCGCGCTCCGCCTTGCTGTGGTTCGACGGCCGGATCGGTACGTTATTCTCGGCCAGCAACCGGACGACCTCCATCAGGCTGTTTGGCTGGCCGCGTTTCAGCTCAAGTTCCAGCTCGGTGAATTGCAAGTTGTCTTTGGCGGTCTTGATCTCCGCATCATCGAACGCGATCTCGACCTGGCTGCCGTCGGTGCCCGAGACAAGCTGCGCCGTACGGCGGACATCCGTCTCGAAGACCCGCTTCAGCGGCTTCACACCGATGATTTTGCGCACGCGCTTGCGCAACCGAGCATTCGTAATTGCGCGTAAATCCGGTTCCGGACCGGCAACGTCGACCTCGACCTCGTAAGGGTGGGACAGTCCACCCTTAATGCAGGTCTCCGACTTAACAGTCTGACGCCAGGCACCATCGACCTCACGCACGCGCAGCGAGACCTGATGGCTGCGTAGATCGTGCGACGGCGTATCGAAGTAGATCGTGCGCAGTCGACGTGTGACCGGTGGCGCCAGTTCATCGCCGCGCAGAAATTTCGGCAACCCGCGCGCACCGTCCGCACGCTTGTCGACGGCAAGCTTGATTTCAAGTTCGCGCGGCGGCGATCCGTTGTGAGGCTTTTGTGTCATGCCAAAGAAATTAATCGATTATCAGTGGATACGCTACCGATTGCGGCAGGCTACCGCGACGGTGTCGGCCAGCGCATGCCGACAAACGGTCGTGCTCCCATCTTCCAGCTTTCTTTTCGACAGCAGTCTGCGCCGAGATCAGCGGCTAAGGTGTTAGTGTTTAGTTGACCGGGCCCAACGCGGAGTTCCAGGTTCGTCTAGCAGGATGGCTAACGCCTTCGGCTTGCGCAGGCGGTCCTTGGCGTCTCAGTGGGCGCTTGCATAGCGTCGCGGGCATGGGATGAGTGAAGGAGGTCCCGGTTTGTCGCCATTTCCTTGAGGGCGGTCGTGAACCTCTCGACGGCCTGTCGAGCGGTATTGGGGGCCGGACGGTACATCGCCGGCGCTTCCCAAAGGGCTTCTGGCAAATGCAGCTGACAGCTTTCAGCGTGTTCAAGAATGTCCTCTAGAGGAAGCGCCATTGTCACCCAATGCGTCTTTTTCCCGTGGCGCGCAACATGCTCCGCGTTAGGCGGGAACATGCCAATGTCACCAGCCTGTGTCTCGTACGACCACTGGCTGTTGGCGCCTTCGGTTTCGAGCAGAAGCCCAATGGTGTGATTTGTTATCGACAGCGGCCCGGTGACGTGGGCCTCACCACGAAACGACCCCGAACTCAGGTTCGCTGTCCCGAGCCCGGCATGGACGAGAGTGCCTACTAGGCATCCCGGTTTGAGTTGTGTCGGCTCGAGGTGAACCGCACTAACCGCCTCTACAAGATCCTCGATCCGGTTAATCGGAAGCGCTTCGTAAGAGCAAGCGTG
>JARFQY010000090.1 GCA_029287535.1 Filomicrobium sp. | reverse complement strand
CCGCTCACCGTTGACGAGGTCTGGGTTACGATGCCACCTGGCACTCTCTGGCTCTTCCACGAAGGAGATGTAATCAGGCAGGCGGAAACGGCGCCAAGCCCGATCAAGTCACTCGGTGGACTACATACCAGTTTGTGATGCTACTTCATCTGGGCTGCGCGAGAGCAGAGACCGTGGAACCTGCAAAGCTCCGGGGACGGGTAGCCAAACGCTAACCAACGCCTCATCCCACGTCCGCGTCTCTTTATGCCCGCTTCACCTCCGAAAACGGACATCCGATCAGCAAGCTTTGCGCAACTGATGAGTAGTGCCCGCGACCACCCTAAGACAAGCTGTGCAACCCAGCATTCTTGGCTGGGTATCGACGGAGTACGTAAGAAACCGAAATAGACAGCGAGCCCCTCCACGGGCAGTTAGGCAGGTGAACCAGCAAAATCAGGTCAGCTATAATGACCGACGATAGGGAATCCGCCTCGGTCGAATTCACCGAGGAGCAGGGGGGGCAGAGCACGGGCTCTGACCTTTACGGCGGTTGCGCGTCGCTTGACGAGAAAATCAAGAGCGCGCAGGTCAACCTGCTTCTAAAAGAAATTCTCCAAAAAAGTGTATTACCCGAACTATGCGGCAGAGAACTCTCTGCTCCCCCGGTTGAGCCTTACCAAAGCCGAGACAGGGCGGAGGACGCGGCCTTTCAAAAGCTGGTTCTAAGTGACGACCTCGAAGGGTGTGTTGAGTTCGTAAGCGCGAAAACGAGCCAGGAGTCCTGGCGCCAAGTCTGCCTGGGGATGTTCACGACTGCGGCTCGCGAATTCGGCAAGCAATGGGAACGAGATGAGCTCGACTTCGTTGAAGTCACCATCGCAATGACCAAGCTCCACTGCATGCTCAATCACCTTGCTCAGGATAAGCCCGAATTCGAACCGGAACAGGAAATTGCGAGCATCGCTCTTGCCAGTGCTGACACGGAACAGCACTCGTTTGGCCTTTTCATCGTATCCAAATTCTTCCAGCTGGAAGGTTGGCATGTTGTTGGTGGCCCGCAGCTTCAGATCGGTGAGGACGTCGAGGACCTCGTACACGACATGTGGTTCGATGTGATTGGCATTTCCGCAGCGACAGACAGAAAGGCCAGCGAGCTCAGATCGGCGATCCAGAAAATACGGCTCGCATCTTCCAATAGTTCCATATCGGTTCTGGTTGGTGGGAAGTCGTTTGCCGACAACCCCGAACTCCATCGCATCATAGGAGCTGACGATGTCGCTAGCGATGCGCAAGATGCGGTTGTCAAGGTGCGTGGAATACTCCGGAGGCGCGCCTTGGAGCAGCGATAAAACAACAAAAGTGATTGGTGGACTTCGTCTTCGCGCGTATTATCGATCGGTACTGAAAGACAGCTCGCACAGCTTCGATATCATGCCTTACGCACGTCCAACTGCTTTCCCGTCTTAGAGCCCACAATCGGCCCCTGAGTGGCGACTCTGGAAGGATAACGGACGAACGGGCGCGATCGCGGACATTAGAAATTTAGATTTGAGACATGCAGCAAGACAGCGCTCGATCCACACTCAAGGCTGATACGGCACAACCGCACGAGCGATTGCACGAGTTACCGGTGTTCCAGAAGCTCGTCAACGGAACACTGAAACCCGCCGGCTATCTGGCTCTCATGATGGAATTCAGAGAATTCTACGCCCGGGCGGATGTCGACATCGCAGACGCCTGCGAACGATACAAAAAGAGCTTGGGAGACTACGAGTATTTCCCAAGGTCCAAGTTAATCGCATCGGACGTGGAGGCCTTGGAAGCCCATGGCGTCCAGCTGCGGCAATCGCCTCCAACAACCGACCGTCGCTTGAAGATTGGCGGACTAGAGGAGCTAATAGGAGTGTTGTATGTCGTCGACGGTTCGGCGCTTGGCGGCTCCGCTCTCAACAGGCCTGTTAGATTGCTGCTTCAGGATACCGGTGCAGACGGTGCCAGTTATTGGCGATGGTGCCAAACCAATGGCGTCCGGCGTTGGAAGTCGACCCTCCAACTGCTGGAGTGGTGCTGGCAGGAGAGTGAGAACCACGGTGGCATCGTCTCGTCAGCCCATCAGACGTTCGACGTTCTGGGCAGTTACTTGGGCGCGCATGGGCATCTGCGGGAGCAAACCTGCTGATGAAGCAAGCAAGTGTCGATCTGACATCCTGTGATCGAGAGCCAATTCACCAGATTGGAGCAATACAGCCCGACGGGGCGCTCATCGCTGTCGACTTCGAAACATTTGTTGTCACTCATGCGAGCGACAATCTTAGCGAGTTCCTGAATACTGATGCCAAACAAGCCCTGAATGCACCGTTGGCTGACATCATTGGTCAGCACGCAGTCGAGACTCTGTTGCTGTTCCCGCTTGAGCCGCAAAGACCGCACCTGTTGCGCCCACGGCTGTCTGAGCTCGAGCTGCCAACGAACGAGCGCGTAGCGCTTGAACTCCTGCCACATCGGAGTGGCGACCGGATTATCTTGGAAATTCAACGGCCGTCGGAATCTGCTCACGAAATCTGGCAACAGGATTCCCTGCGTCAGCGAGTAATATCCGAGTTGATCAAGCCAGCCTCGTTAGAGGTGCTTGCTGCCGACGCCGCCCATATTGTCAGGGAGGCGACGGGCTTTGACCGCGTGATGGTGTATAGGTTCGCCGAGGACAGGCACGGCGAAGTTATTGCTGAGAGCACCAACCGGCCGGATAAATTCCTCGGGCTCCACTACCCATCATCGGACATACCAGACCCTGCTCGAAGACATTTCGAGCTCAACCTCATTAGGGTGTTATCTGACATAAACAGTCCACCTTCGCGGGTCATCGCCGACGCCAGACAGGCAGATAACACTCTGGACTTGACGTACTCGAAACTTCGAGCGGTGGCACCCGTACACATCGAGTACCTCAGCAACATGGGTGTCAGCGCCAGCATGTCGATCTCGTTGGTGTCAAATGATCAGTTGTGGGGCCTCGTCGCGTGCCACCACTATGCCCCCCTCTATCTGACATCCAGCCGGCTCAGGTTCTGCGAAATGCTTGGCGGAACAATATCTGTTCTCTTGCAAAACTTGGAAAACTCAAACCGCTTGCAGCGTCGGGTCTCCGCCGAGAAGGCAGCACACGAGATCGAAGCAACCTTCCACTCCAACAACCGACTTCCGGACCTGGTCGAGCGTCACGCCAACGAGATCATGAACCTGGTGGAAGCTCACGGCATGGTGTTGAGCGTGGGAGGTGTCGTGCGCGCATTCGGTGCTGCTGAAACTGAAAGGCTTCCGCGAACTGGCTGGGCCAGCAATCCAATCGATGGCATTGCGGTTACGGACAACCTTGCAGCCTTCGTCGACTTGGACGAGCCACAGAAAGCAAGTGCGGCGGGTGCGGCTAACTTGGAGTTGTCCGAAAACGGCGAGGACTTCCTCGTCTTGCTGCGCAAAGAGTACGAGCATGTCATCAACTGGGCCGGCAAGCCCGAGAAGGTCGAGCGCGTCGGTGCAGATGGAGTTGAACGGCTGAGCCCTCGCGGATCGTTCGCGCTATGGCGAGAAGAAAGGCGGGGTTACAGCAAGCCGTTCAGTAACGTGGATATCGACGTTCTCGTAATCCTCAGGCGTGCCCTTTTTGCCCTCAACAGCCTCAACCGGGAGCGCTCGGCCATGGAGGCGCAGGGGCGTGCGGAAGCAGAGAGGACCAGGCTGAGGCTGGCTTTGCTGCTGGGCGAACGCAAGACTTCCATGGGCGAGTTGGCAGCAGCGCTTGCCCATGAACTGAACCAACCTTTAGCAGCGGTGACAAACTTCGTAAGTGCGTGCCGGCAAGAACTGGTGAACAGCGGTTTGCCCGCGCCAGAAAAGCTCATCCGGCTCATAGATGATGCGGTGGATGAGTCATCCCGCGCTGCCGATCTCGTTCGACGCTTGCGCAGTTTCATTGTTACCGGCGAACTGCAAAAGGAGGACTGTGACCTGCACACAATAATTGCGCATGCAGCCGAGCTGGCAGTTGTCTCCGATGACCGGCAAGCCGACATCGCGCTACACAAGTCCTTTGACGATCAAATATCCCTGGTGAGAGCGGACCCGGTGCAGGTCGGTCAGGTCGTGCTCAACATCGTCAGAAATAGCGTAGCTGCAACCGGCACAAAACCCAACAACATAACCCTCTCGACGAAGGTGAAAGATGACAGCGTGATCGTATCGGTCAAGGACTCTGGAATAGGCATTCCACCAGCCGCGGTCGGTACGCTTTTTGAGCCGTTCCACGGCTCCAGCACGAGCGGGATGGGTATGGGTCTCTCGCTATGCCGGTCGATTATCGAGGCCCATGAGGGAACAATCTGGCACAGTCCGCAGGATACGGGAGCGGAGATCTGTTTTTCATTGCCGTTGAGTTGAGGAAAGTCGTTTGCACTCGCAGCCAAACATTCATCTGTATCTTATCGACGATGACCCCTCTGTGCTTCGGTCCTTGTGCGCCCTCGTTTCGGCTCATGGTATGGAACCGCATCCATTTGGATCTGCGGAAGCGTTTCTGGAAAATCTCGAACCAGACCAACCCGGTTGCGTGCTTCTAGATATCAAAATGCCAGGAATGTCCGGTCTGCAGCTCCAATCAAAGCTTGCGGATCAAGGTACAAATTTCCCGGTGATAATCCTGACAGGACACGGCGACGTTCCAGCGGCTGTTCAAGCCATGAAAAATGGAGCGATCGACTTCATCGAGAAGCCCCTTAACGTCGACAGCTTATTGCGTTCGATCGCGGAAGCGACCGCCCTACTCAACAATCAACCCCTTCAGTCCATCCCTAAGCATGAAGTACTGAAGAGGGTCGCGCGGCTCACCAAGCGCGAAAGGGAGGTGCTTGATCATCTCGTCCTCGGGAAGATCAATAAACAAATCGCGGTCGATATGGGGATTAGCCAGAGGACCGTAGAAATCCATCGAGCGCGCTTGCAGAAGAAAATGGAGGCGAATGGTCTGGCAGACCTCATCAGGATGATGAAGGTGCTGACCTAGACTTCCATGGGCATGGTGTCTCGCTTTCCAGAACAAAGGAAAACCACTGATCCAAGATTCTGGAGCCAGCGCAGAGTGAGTGAGCAAACGCAGCCCCTTTTTTTGACTGCAAATGTGTGCAGGTGAATTGGCTGCTGGAGGTGTGTCGTGAAGGTTGCAGATATTCTAGAATCGAAAGGCCGGCATGTCGTCACGATTGCGCCAAGCGAAACGATAAAAGCCCTATCCAGTCAACTCCGCCGCGAGCGAATTGGCGCGGTGGTTGTCAGCGAGGATGCCAAGTCGATCGAAGGCATCATCTCGGAACGTGACATTGCCCGCGGACTTGATGTCCACGATGCGGACCTTCCTGAGAAGAAGGTTGAAGACTTGATGACAAGGTCAGTTTTCACCTGCACTCCCGAAGACGCTATTTCAAATTTGATGAAGCTAATGACTGACAAGCGGATCCGGCATGTCCCTGTTGTCGAAGATCAGGAGCTAATTGGCCTCGTCAGCATTGGGGATGTCGTCAAATTCCGTCTTGAGGAATTACAGTTGGAAGCAAATGTCATGCGGGATATCGCTATTGCGAAGCGATAACCACGGGTCTGCTGGGCGCCGCCCCTTTCTTCGGAGGACATGGCGAAGACCGGTGCTGTTCGCCCAACTGCCTGAACGCCGCCGCTGTGATCTTTAGTGACGACAAGGTGGAGCCTTTCAGCGCCCGTGGCGGCACCCGCCGGAGTTACTTGCGGCGCCGAACGACAGTTCACTGGCCAATGCGCGTCGGACAAAAACCAGCATCTTTTTGTATGCAATGAAGTCCCTGCCCTGGAAAGCAGGCCCAGATGAAAACCGTGCGGTAACCGCGACTCAAACCGCGAGCGGCCCAACCGGATATTTTAGCCAACCGTGTAGTCCGACACTCCTTCATGCGCGTAAACGACCCACACAACAAAAATGCAATCGTTGCCACGAAGCGTGTAGGGGAGGGTGGTCGCGTATGCCAATAAAACATCATCCAGATATTGCCTCGCTCATGACGTGTGCCGCAGGGAGTCAGCCCGAGGTCTTGAGCGCTGTTATCGCATCGCACCTGGCAACATGCGCTCATTGCAGAAGAGAGCTTCGCAGACTGAGTGAAATCGGAGTTGTTCTGTTCGAGGACTTGCTTGCGGAACCACTCGTACAGCATGTTCCAAATCTGGCGGCCGAGTCGTCGCAATCCACATTCATTGAAACGAATTCTCTCGCCAAGCATACCGATCTCGTACGTCCACTTTCATGTCTCACAGACACTGAGCTCAACGAGCTCAACTGGACCGATTGTGCAGATGGAGTTTCCTACTCCTGTGTACCCCTGTCGGATACAGCCCAAGGTGACCTACGCCTATTGAGACTGGCACCTGGTGCAAGCGTTTGGCTCGATGGCGATCCCGGCGAAGCGCACTTGGCTGTTCTTCGTGAATCTTGTCGCCTCGG
>JARFQY010000052.1 GCA_029287535.1 Filomicrobium sp. | reverse complement strand
CCCCCCCCCCCCCCCCCCCCCCCCCCCCCCCCCCCCTTTTAATAGACCCGGCGACCACCCACAACTCCTCTAGAGTTGGATCGTCGGCAGCGTCAGATGTGTATAAGAGACAGACCCTGTCCAAGGCATCGCCGAAGCGCTCTCAAGCCCGGAACGCCTTGATGAGGTGCTGCTCGACCGACTGCTCACCAAGTGTTCAGAGCATCTTTCGATCTTTGCCGCGCCGGTCCTTCTAGAGCACGAATACGACCTTGATCCCGAAACCTGTGAGTCCGTGGTCGATGTCGTTCGCCAGCACGTTCCGTATGTCTGCCTGGACCTGCCGCATATATGGACCTCGTGGGTCAAAGGACTTCTGCTGCAGGCCGATGAGGTGATCATCACGGCCGCACCGGACTTGGCCAACCTCCGTAACGCGAAGAACATCGTCGACCTGCTCAAGTCGGCTCGTCAGAACGATAAGCCTCCTCATTTGGTGCTCAACACGACCAACATGCCAAAGAGGCCGGAAATTGGAATTCGCGATTTTGAGCAGGCATTGGACGTGAAGGTCACCGCAGACGTCGAATTCGATCCAGAGACATTTGGCCAGGCCGCCAACAATGGTCAGATGATTGAAGAACTCAACCCGAAAGCGAAGGCGGCTCCGTTGTTGCGCGACATCGCAATGACCATCGCCAATCGTCAGGAAGTTCGTCCAGAAAAGAAGTCGACCTTGGCGTTCTTGGAGCGGCTGAACTTCTCGCGCAAATGATGAGACGACTGCCGTTCGGCCCAATGCCGCACAACAGGTTCATCCCGCGTCCGCGAACTGCAAGCGCGGAATGACCCCACCGGATTCTCATTGCGGGGCGAGTGGCAACAAAGATTTAGTTTCTTCGTCCCATAATTGTACCGATTAGATCTAGAGGACTTTTTTGGAGAGCAAGCGATGTTCGGCAAACGCACGAGCGATACCTCGAACCAGGCACGCCCGGCGCCGAAACCAGTAGCGCCCGCGGCTCCAGCGGCACCCTCTCCAAAGCCGCAGCCGGCAGCCGTGCAACCCTCGCCTAAGCCCAATGCTAAACCTCAGCCAGAAGCAGCTGCGCCGAAACCACCCGCAGCCCCAGAGAGTGGGAAGCAGCGCTCGCATTCTGAAGAATACTACGATGTCAAGACGACCGTCTTTAACGCCCTCATTGACACCATCGACCTCACCCAGCTTTCCAAGCTAGATGGCGTTGCGGCACGCGAGGAAATTCGCGATATTGTCAGCGAGATTATCCAGATCAAGAACGTCGTAATGTCGATCGCCGAGCAGGAAGAACTGCTCGAGGACATTTGCAACGACGTCCTGGGTTACGGTCCACTTGAGCCGCTGTTGGCGCGCGATGACATTGCCGACATCATGGTGAATGGCGCGGAGACGACCTACATCGAGGTCGGCGGAAAGGTCCAAGAAACAGGCGTCCGTTTTGCTGACAATGTCCAGCTGATGAACATTTGCCAGCGAATTGTTAGCCAGGTTGGCCGTCGTGTCGATGAATCAAGCCCGATATGCGACGCACGTCTTCCCGACGGGTCACGCGTCAACGTTATCGCGCCGCCGCTCGCAATCGATGGCGCGGCGCTCACCATTCGTAAATTCAAGAAGGACCGCCTCACCCTTGAGCAGTTGGTCGCATTCGGCTCAATCACGCCGGAGGCGAGAACCATCCTTGAGATCATTGGTCGCGTTCGCTGCAATGTGTTGATCTCGGGCGGTACCGGCTCTGGTAAAACGACATTGCTGAACTGTCTGACCGGTTCGATCGATCTCGACGAACGTGTTATCACATGCGAAGACTCAGCTGAGCTTCAGCTGCAGCAGCCTCATGTTGTCCGCCTTGAAACACGCCCGCCGAATCTCGAAGGCGAGGGCGAGATAACCATGCGCGACCTCGTTAAGAACTGCCTGCGAATGCGACCCGAACGCATCATCGTCGGCGAGGTTCGTGGCCCCGAAGCGTTCGACCTTCTACAGGCCATGAACACCGGACACGACGGCTCCATGGGCACGCTCCACTCGAACTCGCCACGTGAAGCGCTCAGCCGGCTCGAGTCCATGATCATGATGGGTGGCTTCCAGCTTCCGGTGAAGACCATTCGTGAAATGATCGTCGGGTCAATCGACATTATCATCCAGGCATCGCGGCTGCGTGATGGTTCCAGGAAGGTGACCCACATTACCGAAGTGCTCGGCATGGAAGGTGAGGTCGTCACGCTGCAGAACCTCGTTGTTTATGAAATCACGGGTGAGGACAACGACGGTAAACTCACCGGCCGGCACCGCTCGACTGGCATTTCGCGACCACGCTTCTGGGAACGCGCTGAGTACTACAATGAGGAGGACCACCTGGCTGCAGCGCTTGCTCAATCCGAAGTCTACGATGAGCACGGCAATCCCGTAGGTGACCACAATGCTTAGCGCGGAAATCCTATTTCCTATGCTGGGCGCGATTGCCGCCGCAGCTTTGATATTCACCCTCCTCTATCCCATTTTCTCGGACGACAAGCAGGCCGAGAAGCGCATGGAATCGGTGACAGAGAGCAGAACGGTCAAAGTCGCCTCGCGCAACGCCGCCGAGGCTGCTGCCAATCGCCGCAAGCAGGTGGCGGAAACTCTCAAGGAGCTGGAAAAAAGCCAGAAGCGCAAGAAAAAGGTGACGCTTCGCCTTCGTTTGCAGCGTGCCGGACTAAGCATCACTCCGAAGACCTTCTGGATCTTGAGCGCCGCCAGCGGTGCGTTCTGCGTGTTGGCCGTCACGCTTTCTTTTGAAAGCTCGGTTCTGTTTAGAGTTGCGGCATTAGTCGCGGGTTTCGTTGGTATGTTCGGTTTGCCGCGCTGGGCGCTTTCACGCCTGACCAAAAAGCGCCAACAGAAGTTTCTCCGCGAATTGGCGAACTCGATCGATGTCGTTGTGCGCGGCGTGAAGTCGGGCCTCCCGCTCAATGAGTGCCTTCAGATCATCGCCCGTGAAAGCCCCGAACCGATCGCATCGGAATTTAAGGAAGTTGTTGAACAGCAGCGTGTCGGCGTGCCCTTGGGTGAAGCGCTCGAACGTATGGCGGAACGCATACCTCTCCCCGAGGTGCGCTTTCTCACGATCGTCATTAGCATTCAGCAACAGGCCGGTGGCAACCTGTCTGAGGCCTTGGGGAACCTCTCGGAGGTGCTCCGATCCCGGTTGCAAATGAAGTTAAAGGTGAAGGCTTTGTCCGCTGAAGCCACGGCATCGGCCTCCGTGCTCGCTGCGTTGCCTCCCGGAGTGATGATAATGGTCTACTTGACCTCGCCCGATTACATCATGCCGCTATTCATGAGCAAGATTGGAAACTTTATGCTCGCAGTCGGTCTCTTTTGGATGTCTTGTGGTGTGTTTGTGATGAAGAAGATGATCAATTTCAAATTCTGACTTCTGCCTGCAGCCATATGGTCTTACCCGCGGCTTGCGAAACAGGATAAAGGACGGCGACTGAGCCATGATGGAATTCATCGACCTGGTCATGCGGCCGCAATTCGTGATCACTTTTCTCGCGGCGATTTCCGCTTTTGCGACTGTGCTCACCATCGCGCTCCCGATAATGAGCAACGATCGCATCAACCAGCGCATGAAGGTGATGGCGACCGAGCGTGACAGGATGCGCGCTCAGCGCATCGCTGATTTGGCCACGGACCCACAGGGAAATACTCTGCGTAAGACGCCCAAGGGATACATGCAACAAGTCGTTGATCGGCTCAATCTGCGCAAGCACTTCGACTCCGAAGAGGTGCGTGCACACTTGAAGATGGCCGGTCTGCGCGGTCAGGCGCCGTTGGTGACCTACATGTTCTTCCGCATCGCGATGCCGATCATTCTGTTTGCCGCGGCGCTGGTGTATTTGTTATTCATTGGTACGTTCTCCTATCCGCCGATCGTGAAATTCGGAATTGCGCTTAGCATTGGATTCGTTGGCTTTTACGCGCCGAACGTCTTCGTGCACAATATGGTCGTGAAACGACAGCAGGCTATCAAGCAGGCCTTCCCCGACGCTCTCGATATGCTGCTCATCTGCGTGCAGTCAGGTATGTCGGTGGAGGCTGCTTTCGGTAAGGTTTCCAAGGAGGTGATGTCGAGTTCTCTGGAACTGGCGGAAGAATTTTCATTGACCACCGCCGAACTTTCTTACCTACCTGAACGTCGCCAAGCCTTTGAGAACCTCGGCAAACGTATCGGCCTTGCCGGTGTCAAGGCGGTTGCCACGTCGCTGATCCAGGCCGAACGCTACGGGACGCCGGTCTCCCAGGCTTTGCGTGTTATGGCGAAGGAAAACCGCAACATCCGCATGTCCGAGGCCGAACAGAAGGCGGCTGCTTTGCCGCCGAAGCTGACTGTGCCGATGATCCTGTTTTTCTTGCCCGTCTTGTTTGTTGTCATCCTAGGCCCGGCCGCCATCACTATTTGGTTTAGCTAAGCCCGGCAAATTTTCCGAGAAATTTTCCTTTAGTTCCGCGTGGAGCCCCGGTCTGTCGCGCCAGACTGGGGCTCATTTTTTCTGCGGCAACCACCTTGAGTTAGCTTGCAAGTTGAGCGCAGCATTGAATCATGCACCGCAATGGCGTCGCCGACACTGTCGCAGCATCCGGCACAAGAATAGCGGCGCTCGTTTATTGAGTTGATGCCGGTATAGCACCTCACAGAGTTTGCGTTGTGCCCGTCGGTCCTCATCGCGGCGCGCATCTGGCGTATTGTGGCGGCAACGCGTAGAGCAGCAAAAAGGGCCGCATGAAGCAGCCCTTTCAAAACAGGGAGGATGCGTTGGAAACCCGTTGACTACTGCGCTTGAGCGACGCGAGCGTTCCAATCATTCGCCACGCTCGCCGAGCCCTTCAGACCGTTTGCGCTAGCATGCTGAGTCGTGCTGACTCTCGGCCGGGTAACAGGATCAAGTTTTACGAGTTTGCGAAGGGCCGCTGTGTCTGCGGCAGCCACTTTGGGCGGCTGATCTTGCGATCCAACCATGGCGGATTCTTCATACTGGCCCTGCAAGCCAAGAACCAATGCGAGGTTCTGCCGTACGCGCTTCGTATCGCCGCCCTGAGCGACGGCCTGGCGCAGCAGTTCCTCGGCCCGGCCAGCATCGCCCGCCATGGCCTGGGCCATTGCCAGATTATTGAGAACCGACGGATGGTTGGGAGCAAACGTCAGTGCCCGCTCAAAGAACGGGATCGAATCCCGATAACGGCCCTGCTTGGCGAGCGCCGTCCCGCGTGCGGAGATCACGCGCCAGTCGGGGTCGCTTGCGCTGTCGGCTTGCGCCAGGACTTTTTCTGCGATCTTGACGTGACCAAGAGACAGCGCCAGCCGCCCGTACTCGCCCGCCAGTTCCTTTTTGTCACCGTGATAGACAGCGGACTGCTGCAAGACCGCCAGGGCCTGCCGTTTATGGCCCAAGGCCTTCAGATTCTTTGCGTATGCCAATGCCGGTTCGAGTTTGGTCGGGTTCTTCGCGAACTTTTTGCCCCAGTAAGCCGTTGCTTTGGCAAGCTCGTTTTTTTGTTCTCCACCCACGACCTTGGGTCTGACCTGTGTCGTTGCCGTTGTGAGTTCCGAGAGACCACCCAGCTGCGCACAGCCGCCCGAGAAGGCTGCGAGTGTTGCCACGAAACCGGCGGCGCCTAATCTGTGGGCTGCGCGTTTATTATGCGACTGCGCCATAGCGGCATATTCCTTGTGCTGAGCCAAATAAATAGTCTGAACAATCTTCGGCGTGCGAATCAATCATGGTTCCCCGTGAGTCTGTGAGACAGGCCTCAACAAAGCCTTAACCATCCCGTTCCCCACTTTCTCGATGATCCTCCAAGGCAACATTTCGCCGAGATGTGCTAAGAGGTGCCCCGGCAACCGATTTGGAGGCGAACTATGAGTGGAGGTGAAACCAGTTGGCCGCGCTTCCCCGACGTGATGAAGGCGTTCACCGACGAGGCAACCGAGGCCTTGCCGATATGGCAAGTCCCCGAGAATGCCGATCTGTCGGCCATTGACCATGCACTGGGACAGGGTTCCCGGTGGCTGAAATCCATCGGTTTTAGCGGCAAGGCCCGGCGCACGGCTCTCATTCCGGGCGGAGAGGGCGCGCTGGCGGGAGCCGTTCTTGGGACTGGTGATGGTCATGCCGGAGAGCCCTGCGGGCCCTCCGAGTTGCTGCTCGGCTCGCTGTCAAGGACACTTCCTGAGGCGGATTATCAGCTGGCCAGCGCGCAAGGCACGGACGCCGAACTCGCGGCCATTGCCTGGGGGCTCGGTGCTTATCGCTTCCGGCGTTACCGCGGTGCAGGCGAAGATCGCGCGCCGCGGCTGGTCTTTCCCGAAGCCACCAACACAAACCGAATTAAGGCCGTTGTTGAGGGTGTCTGGTTCGGTCGCGACCTGATCAACACCCCCGCCTCCGATATGGGGCCAGCAGAGCTTGAAGCCAGTGCCAGGCTACTGGCCGAGCACCATGGCGCGACATTGGAAGTGACAACGGGCGAGGACTTGCTGACCCACAACCTGCCGATGATCCATGCCGTCGGTCGCGCCTCAGTCGAACCTCCGCGCCTTATTGATATGAAGTGGAGCCCATCAGCCGCGTCCTCGCTCAAGGCCGTCACGCTCGTTGGAAAGGGCATTTGCTTCGATACAGGTGGCCTCGACATAAAGCCCCCCAATGCCATGCTTTTGATGAAGAAGGACATGGGCGGTGCCGCAAGCGCGCTGGCTTTGGCACACATGATCATGGCGCTCGAATTGCCGGTTGCCTTGCGCGTCTTGATTCCGGCGGCGGAGAACTCCGTTTCGGGCAATGCATTCCGGCCGGGCGACGTTCTGACCAGCCGCCTCGGCAAGACCGTTGAAATCGGTAATACAGACGCTGAAGGAAGACTTGTTCTTGCCGATGCCTTGGCGCTGGCCGATGAAGACGGTCCCGACCTGATGATCTCGCTTGCAACTCTTACCGGAGCGGCCCGGGTCGCACTGGGACAGGACCTGCCGGCCCTGTTCACTGATGACGACGACTTGGCCGCGGCCATTTACAGGCATGGGCTGGACATCGGCGACCCAGTGTGGCGCCTGCCGCTTTGGCGTGGCTACAAACCAAAACTGGACAGCGAAGTCGCTGACATGAACAACGTTTCCGATGGCCCCTTTGCCGGCGCCATCACCGCGGCTTTGTTTTTGCGGAGGTTCGTTGCAAAGGCACGGCGGTATGCGCATGTTGACTTGTACGGCTGGCGCCCGGTCACGCGCGCCCTTGGCTCCAAAGGTGGCGAGCCGCACGCCGCCAGGGCCCTGCTTGCGACATTGAGCAATGAGGTTGTCTCTTGAGCAATCAAAATACAGGTTCCGCGGGGGCGCCGTCCGGACAAACGGGCAAGCCGCTGCCGCCCATAGATCCAAATGCGCCCCTCGATCGCCGTCGCCATGCCTTTCGTCCGGACCTGGCGGCTGAAAACCTGCGCGGGCGGGTCGAGGCCGAGCGCTTCGTCTCAGGTAATTGGGGACAGGTCGTCGTTCCCAGTATCCAAATTCGGAACAAGCCTGACACATCTGCGGCGGTCGACACCGAAGCTCTGTTTGGCGAGGTTCTGGTGGTTTATGAAGTCGCGAATGGCTGGGCTTGGGTCCAATTGTTGCGCGACGGCTATGTCGGCTATGCGCAGGCCGACGCTATTTCCAACGATGTCGAGTGGCCCAGTCATCGGGTCAAGGCACTCGGCACATTTGTCTTTCCCGAGCCCGACATAAAGAAACCGCCCGTTGCCCACTTGAGCTTGAACAGTCAGTTGCGGGTTTCCAGCCAGGAAGATCAATTCTATCGCCTCACCTCTGGTGGCTACGTCGCGGTTCGGCATATTGCAGCGGAGGATTCTTTTGCCCGGGACTTCGTTGATGTCGCCGAGCGTTTTACGGGGACGCCCTATCTGTGGGGCGGGCGCACGCGCCTCGGCATCGATTGTTCCGGACTGGTGCAGGTTGCATTGGAGGCAGCTGGTTTTTCTGCCCCGCGCGATAGCGATATGCAGCGTGCCGAAATAGGCAACGACCTTCTTATTCCCGAGGACTTCGAGGGATTGCAGCGTGGCGATCTGATGTTCTGGCCCGGCCATGTCGGCATCATGGTCGACGGCATCATGCTACTTCACGCCAATGCCCACCATATGGCGGTGACGGTAGAGACGCTGCCGGAGGCCGTCGAACGCATCGCGCGCGCTGGCTCGCGGCTGACCGCGGTCAAGCGACTGCCCGCCCTTTGTGCCTGAGGATTGCAAGCTTCAAGGATCGTCGCTTTGCATCATCTTCGCCAACGCTTCGCGTGAAGCGATGACCGGCCACCAGCCCGTCGCTCGAAGCGCCTCGGTCGACACCACGAGGTCGCCATCGAGCCTGGCCCAAGCCTCGCCTTTTCCGGCAAGTCTGGCGACGCTGGCAAGCGGTGCATTGGGCACTGCAAACAGACCGGGTTGGCGACCAAGGCCGTGCCGCATGCTCGCGACGATGTCGGCCACCAACAACGGCGTTTCGTCTGCGACGAGCAGGACTTTGCGCCCTGCCGCCGTCGCCGAAAGACAATGAAGAATAGCACTTTCGAGATTCTCGATGCTCAAGATCGACCGACGTCCGCGAAGGGTTTTCAACGGCAGCGGTAGCGAGAGGCGCGCCAGTTTTGACAACTGCATCATGTTGCCTTTTACGCCGGGCCCGTAGACGAGGACGGGTCTCAAGGTAACCCAATCCGTATCCGACCCGGCGAGTGCATCGCTGACGGCGGCTTCGCCAGCAAGCTTCGCACGTCCGTAGGCATCCATTGGCCCAGGTGGGTCTGCCTCGCTGAGAATGCCGTCCGCAACCGGTCCGCATTGCTCCCGCACCGACGAGACATAAACAAACCGCTTCACGCCGGCGTTGCGAGCGGCAACGTCAAGTGAACCCGTCGCATCGCAATTCACAGCCTGGTAGCGGGCTTCCGGGATGTCTCTGTCGGCATGGGCAATTCCGGCGAGATGAACGACGAAATCGCACCCTTTTACGAGACCGCTCCAATCGACGACTTGATCCGAAAGGTCAGGGAGTTTTGCCGGGACAATACCTGGCCCCGCGGCAAGTTCCTCCGGACTGCGCGCGGCCGCCCACACTTCAAAACCATTCTTGGCAAGATACGGCACGAGGTGCCGCCCGACGAAGCCGCTGGCACCTGTCACAAGCACACGCCGGCTCTTCATACTGGAACTCAGGCCTCCGTGATGGCGGCGCGCTTCAATCCGAGCAAATCAAAAAGCGCTGCGAGAACCAGACGCCGGTCATAGCGCCGTTCTGCTTTCTGTCGGCTTGCCCTGGCCATTGACGCAATGAGCTCGGGTCGCTTCAGCAACCGCTGCATTGCCTCGGCCAATGCCGGTGGATCACCTGGAGCGCAAAACACGCCGTTGACGCACTCATCAACAAGTTCCCGGCAGCCAGGCACATCCGTGGTGACGACGGGTCGTCCCATGGCCATTGCTTGAAGCGCTGAGCTAGGAACCGCTTCGCCATGAGAAGGATAGACGAATACATGACACTTCTTGATGAGAGGGGCGATGTCGGCAGCATCGCCTGCGAAACTTACGGTATCGCTGAAAGGCTCAAGGTCGAGTAAGGACACCGAGTCAGCAGCACGGCTCGCGGAGCCGGCCAATTGAAAACGGGCGTCCGGTACGCGCTCTTTGATGACCTTTGCTGCCTCACAGTAGTCAAGAATGCCGTGTGATTTGCTGAGCTCGCCAACCATAAGGAAGTTGAGCCCCTTGTCGATCGCCGGCATCGGCGCAACTTGGAACTGTTCGAGATCCACGCCCAGCCCTGGCAGCACGACCGGTGACAGGTCCTCTGGCAACAACCCACTCACTTCAAGCTGCGCTGCGTGATCGTAGTTATAGCAAAGCACGTCGGTTACGGCACCAAACGCCTTGAGCAGGCTCTCTTCAGTGTCGCCTTCCGGCACATCCCCATTCTCGCTTTCCGGCGGCGGTTGTTCCACCACGGCCACGATCTGCGTGGCTCCGGCATTCCGCGCCGCCTGCGCGAGGGTGGGCATGACGCCGGCCCCACGGGCAACCACGATATCAGCCTTCCAGTCGGTCAATGCCGAGGTTGCGCGTTGAATGATCTGTCTGTCCCGCATCAGCGCCCATCGGTCGGCGGCCAGCTCGAGTTGGCGTACATCGGCACCGGCATGGGTCAAGGAGAGGGTCTCGGCCTCGGAGATGTTCGAGGCCAGACAGAGTACATGGTGCCCGTTCTCTAAGAGGCGCACGATAAGGGGCATGTCGTCGTTCACGAGCGAGCTACCGTGAGTCGCCGACAAGACTATGCGCTGGCCGCTATCTGGGCGCTTCGCCGCAACGATCAGTTTCGGCATGTCAGTGCAGGGTCCGGGACATTGGCGCGAAGACCGGCTTCTCCTTACCGTCGATTTGTTCTTGTTCCGTTAGGCCGTTGCTATAGCCCTCCACGGTCTTGGTGAGAATACTCCGGATTGCATCCTGGTCGCGACGCTTCATCGCCTCGCTGAGTGCATCAAGTTCTCGCCAAAGCTTATCGGCGGGCAGGAACGGCTCACCAGAACGCAGAATACGCGAATGCTCGGTACCTGTTGTGTTGGCACCCAACAGCAGCTCCTCATAGAGCTTTTCACCGGGACGCAGGCCCGTGTAGACGATGTCGATATCGCCGTGGGGCGTATCCTTCGTGCGCAACTCCAGTCCGGCCAAGCGGATCATGAGGCTTGCTAGGTCATCGATCTTGATCGGTTCGCCCATATCGAGAACAAACACCTCACCGCCTGTGGCCATGGCTCCGGCCTGGATAACAAGCTCGGCAGCTTCCGGAATCGACATGAAGTAACGAATGATCTCGGGATGTGTAACGGTCACCGGACCGCCAGCCTTGATCTGCTTCCGGAAGCGGCGGACGACGGAGCCTGAGCTGTCGAGGACGTTTCCGAAACGGACCATTGTGAAGACTGTTTCGGTACCTTCTTCCTCTGCATGCGCCTGCAAGACGAGCTCGGCAAGCCGCTTGCTCGCCCCCATGATGTTCGTCGGCCGTACCGCCTTGTCGGTGGATATGAGCACAAAGCGTTCAACGGCCAGATCGCGTGCGGCTTCAGCGATGGTCGCGCATCCGAAGGTGTTGTTCAGGATACCGATGCTTGCGTTCTGCTCGACGATCGGCACATGCTTGTAGGCGGCCGCATGGTAGATCGTCTCGACGTCGAAGCGTTTAATGGTCTCGCGGACGACGAGGTCGTCGAGCACTGAACCAAGTACGCCGAAGAGTTCCGGTCTTTTGCCCTCTGGCAAGTCCGCGATCCTCTCACGGACTTCCATCTCAATCTCGTAGAGCGCTACTTCTGAAATATCCAGCAGCACAAGTCGGCTCGGTTGCTGTTTCAGGATCTGACGCACCAGCTCGGAGCCCACCGACCCACCTGCGCCCGTCACCAGAATTGTCTTGCCGCGAATTGAGCGCGCCAATAGGTCCTTGTTCGGCGGCACTGGATCGCGGCCAAGAAGGTCCTCGACTTCCAGCGGTCGCAGGTCGGTAATTCCAACCTTATCGGTGGCGATCTCCTCCATCGTCGGCATCACCTTGACCGAGACGGGGTAATTTTCCAGCTCGCCCAATATTTGGCGGCGTTCGCGCCTTTTGGTTTCGGGAATCGCCAGAAGGACCTCTCGCACGCCGGCTCTCTCAATCACGTGTTCGATCTTGTCCGGGCGGTAGACCTTCACCCCGCCAACGTATTGGCCCCACATGGTCGATGCACGGTCAATGAACCCGACCGGGTCCCGGTCCGAGACCCGGCGTAACGCTTCCAGCAATTCCGAACCTAACTGGCCGGCGCCGTAGATCAGAACGGGCTTTCTATCCATGTCTAGCGGTATGCGCGGCACGTGAATGCCGACGCTTTTCAGCAACAACCCGGCTAGTTGCCTGCTGGCCGTTATGCCTATCGCGCCGAGAAGGCCATAGATCAAAATGACCGTACGCGGGATTCCTTGCTGCCCCATCATGAAGACCATGAGCGCCCAGATGAGCATGCTGAGGCCCATACACGCAAAGATCCGCACGGCGCCTTGGTAGCCAATAAACCTTGTAACGAGCCGGTAGAGGCCGAAGTAAGCGAAGGTGGTTACCGTAATGACTGGCGCAGCGAGAAAGAGTAGGAGCTCGCCCAGGCTATCGGGCCAATATATCTTCTGATAGCGCAGCGATGTGGCGGCCCAAACAATCGACGTCAGCATCAACAGGTCGGTTGACACCAGAATCACGCGCTTATAGTAGCGCGGCAATTCCAGAAGCCACGTGCGAACGATCGCTGCAAATCGTTGCTCGTCAGGTGGTGATGACAAGGTCTTCCCTCGAGCTGCACGGACGGAGGATCCGGAGTCCGTGGTAGCCCCCTCTAAACAAAAGATAAAGCGCCTGAAATACGTCGCGGGAGTTTCTATCACGCGGGAGAAGCCTTAGCGCAACAAAAAGTTGACCTGTCCCCAGCTCCCGTGGGCGCCAATACTCGTCATTTTCCGGTGCCGGCCTGGTTTGTTGCCGGGCGCAGGCCCAGGAATACTTTGATCAATGAGTCCACACGACCTGTCGTAGGGCGTGCCGGCGATGAGTCATCGCCAACATAGTCAATCAGTCGGTTCGCGAGTGCTACGGCAATGATTCCAAAAGCGATTCCGCCAATCATCTGTCCTGTAACAACGCCGCTGGACCCTGCGATCGCTTCGCCGGCAAGAACGAAAGGCACCGTTCCCAGCGTCGCACGCGCCCAGTTTAAAGCAGTCGAGATGTGAGGTCTGCCAAGTGTATTGAAGACAGCGTTTGAAACAAAAAGCGCTCCCAAGAAAAAGAAGAGCGGAGATAACCAGTGACAAAACAGAAAAATAAGGTCTGCAGTCTCACCTTTTGCTTGGAACTGACTGACGATTACAGGCGCTCCGAGCGCGAGCAAGGCCCATGCGCCAGCCGTAAATCCCGCTGTGACTAAAAGTGCCAGCCGCAGGGTTTCGTGCATGCGGGCCTTGTCCTTGGCACCGTAGTTTTGACCCACGATGGGCCCCACGACGCCCGATAAGGCGAAGATGGCGCCGAAGGCGACCGGCATGATGCGGCCAATAATCGTCCAGCCGGCCACCGCGCTGTCGCCGTGTTGTGAGATCACCGCCGTAATGTAGGCGTTGGCCACCGGCGTAGCCAGATTGGTCGCAACCGCCGGAACTGCGATTGCCGCCAAGGGTCGTCCATCGGCCAGGAATGTCCGCAGCTTGGGCCGCCCCATGAGCCCGTGCACGACGACGACACCGTAAAGACCAACGAGCATGACGCTCACACGTGCCATGGCCGATGCCCAGCCGGCACCCTGGATGCCCATGTCGAAGCCGAAGATCAGGATCGGGTCAAGAACGACGTTGGTGATCGCACCAAACAAGGTCACGTTCATCGCGCGGCGGGCGTCGCCAACGGAGCGCAGGACAGCTGAAGATGTCATGCCGAGGGCCAGCGGCGGCAAGCCCGGCACCACGATGGTCAGATAGCTGCTTGCCAGTTCATGTGTCCGTCCGGTCGCTCCAAGAAGGTCCAGAAGCTGCGGGATGAGTAGCCATACCACTAGCGCGAGGATCGATGAGACCACGAGCGTCCAAAGGTGAGCACTGGCCGAAAGCCGCCGTGCGCGGACGTTGTGCCCAGCCCCAATGGCTGGCGAAACAAGAGCGGTTGCGGCAATCGCAAGCCCGATTCCAATGCCGATTGTCAGCATTAGCACGGAGCTTCCATATCCGATCGCGGCGATAAGTGCCTCGCGCTCGTCGAGCAGGCTCAAAAAGTAGATGTTGGCGAGGTCGCCAAGGAAGATGGCCACCAGCCCCAGAGCCCCTGTGCCGGTCATCACGAGTAGGTGTCGCAACAGCGAACCTGTCACGAATTTCGGTGCCGGTGCGGAGCGGCGGCTGGGCCGGGACGCCGGCCGCGCGGTTCTGTTGGTCTTTGCCATAAGGCCTTCAGGCTGGGTGCGCGCGTGCGCAATACCAAGTTCAGGTTGCCGGAAATCGGTTCCGTTGGCCGGGGCGGAGTTCAATTATTGGAACGCGACGAGTCACGACATCGCCGTCGTCCGGTGCCTTCAAATCTGTCGCCGTGACTTAATCGCTGCGGCTAGCGTTCCCTCATCGAGATAGTCCAGTTCTCCGCCGATGGGCACACCTTTTTGGATTTCTGACACAGTGACGCCACTGGGTTTGAGCAATTCCTGCAAGTAATGCATCGTCGACTGGCCTTCCACCGTAGCATTCAGCGCCAAAATCACCTCTTTGACCTCTGGCGCCGACGCACGTTCAACCAGCTTGCCGATGTTCAAGTCATCTGGCCCGACACCGTCAAGCGGTGAAAGGTGCCCTCCCAGGACGTGATAAAGACCTTTGATGACGCCCGCGCGCTCCAGCGCCCATAAGTCCCCAACTTCCTCAACGACAACGATCATCCCGCGCTGGCGGGCGGGGTCCTGACAGATGCTGCATGGAGACCGCGAGTCGACATTTCCGCATTCGGGGCAGACAGATATCTTGTCTTTCACGGTAGCCAGAGCATCCGCAAGTGGTTCAAGCAGGTCAATTCGGCGCTTGATCAGCGTCAGCGCCGCCTTGCGTGCCGAGCGCGGACCAAGCCCCGGCAGCCTTGCCAGCAACTTGATGAGCCGTTCAATTTCCGGCCCTGCCGTTTTGTTCGCCATCCGTGAGCCTTGCCTCAAGAATCAGGAGCGCTAAGTTGGCACGGCATGTCCGTATTGGCTACAAGCTGCAGTTCGAAGCTTAGCGAGCTTGCCGCTGTCGGCACTTGCTGGAAGCCGAGTTGTTGACCACCTCCGCTCCCTGCGGCCGGCACGCAAATGCGGCCGCCATTCGAAAGAATGGGCACTTGTTGCGAAGTGAGGCCGGCGGCCCCCAATTTACTGCGTGTTTGGTAACTTTGGAGCCTTGCGATGTTGAACAGCCAGCTGTCGATGAGCTGGAGATTGGTCGCCCATGGATAGTAACATCGCCGATCGCTTTAGGACACCGGGCCCGAAACGAATGCTTGCTCTTGATGGCGGCGGCACCCGGGGCATTGTCTCCATTGCCTTTCTCAAAGCTATCGAAGCGACGCTCCAGCAAAAGCTCCGGCGCGGCGACGATTTCGTTCTTGCCGAGTACTTCGACATAATAGGTGGCACGAGTGTAGGGTCTATTCTAGCCACGATGCTCGCCCTAGGCTGGCGTGTTCAGACGGTTGAACAGACTTTCAATGCTTGGGCGCCCGAGGTTTTCAAAAGATTGGCAAGTTTCAATGACCGTTATGACGCGGCTGCATTGTCAAAGAAGATCTCGGAGGTTGTCCAGGGCGAGACGCTATCCTCAGACAAACTAAAGACAGGGCTCTGTATAGTCGCGAAGCGAGCGGATACGAACAGCCCTTGGGTTATGACCAACAATCCAAACGGGCTCTTTTTCGCGGGTGATGGCAGCGCGATAGCTAATGGCGACTATCTACTCCACGACGTTATACGGGCTTCTACCGCTGCACCGACTTTGTTTAGCCCGAAAGAAATTGAGATCAACGCCTGGCACAAGGGAGGATTACGGTATGCTGAGAAGGGTTACTTCATGGACGGCGCACTTTCTCCGCATAACAATCCATCATACCAGATGTTCCTTCTGGCGCGCTTACGAGGCCATAATTTTGGCGGGGCACCAGTCGAAGCGTTGAAGAGGGACACGCGGAACGGCAAAACCTGGCAACTCGGGCCCGACAACCTTTTGATGATTTCTGTCGGTACTGGGAGTTTTGCAACCAGAGTGCGCCGGAGCCTTTTTCGGGTGTATGAAGCCGTAAGCGCATTGCGCAGTATGATCCATGACGGGGAGCAACTAGCTGTTGCGCAGATGCAGGCGATGAGCCAACCCCGGCTTTCTTGGACAATAGATAGCGAAATTGGCGATCTCGCCTCAGATCAACTTTTCGATGCGCCGCAACTCTCGTTTCAGCGCTACGACATGCCCCTGGAACTAGAATGGTTGCTAGGCAGTAGCGCTGACTCGGTGAAGCCTGGACCAGAACTTCGCTCTGCTCTCGACCGATTGGATCTCGACCTCAAAAGGCGCCTTCCGAAACTCCGAGAACTAGTCAATGTCAGTGCGATGCCAATCCTCTCTGAGATGGCGAAGGCGGCCGCGTTAGATCAGGTAAGGGTCGAAGACTTCCCTGAGAGCTTTGACGGTATTTACTAGTTCGTCCCTTTATCGCGATGAGCAAATTGTCGACAACCCTGTTGGGAAGGCACGGCTATCGCAAGCAGGACTCACGCCGATCTGAGTGTCGCGCGGGTACTGTGTGGGCGCGTTGCCCAGCGCTGCATAAGGGAGAGTTGAAGACTTGCCGAGCTCCAAATTACTCCGGCTCAAAACCTTCGAGTGAAACTACCCTTGCACGCCTTTGTCAGCCGGGGCTCTTTGCATTGGCGGTCGCTCTGACGCCACCGGTTGGTTTGATTTCATCTGCCTTCACGCACACGTTTATGCGCGGTGAGAATGTCTGCGTGATTTCGAACGTCGAATTATTGTCACGTACAGTTACGTTCGCATTACCTTCGGCGACTTGCTCGATCTTTGCTCTGCCCCCAAACTTCGCTAGGTCTTTGCGCTTCAACCGATAGGTGACGGCGCCAGCCTGGATAGCTTCGCGGACGATGAAATACCTACTTCCTACCCGAACTGATACGTTCTTTTGGAACCACTGGGCAATCTGGTCAGCACCAGTATCGTAGATGATATCGGCTCGAATATCTTTCACGATGATTTCGACAGAGACTCTGGCATCGAGATTCCCCTCTGCGCTCAGGTCGGGCAAAGCCGACTTCAATATACGAGCGGAAATTCCGACGCTTGCAGCCTGCTCGTCGCTGAGGACGTAGTCTGCAATTACGACATCCTGGCGACGATTTTTGACCACGAAAGGTTGAGACCGAAGGTCGGCAACACGATAAAACGTGCCACTGGTATCGATGCGATAGATCGAGCCTGCCGGATCGAAAGTGTTCGGAACGACCGGACAAGTATAGCCCTTCGGGACCCCTGGAATGACCTCAGGGACCTCTTCTACATTGGCTGGCAACAACGCGCCCGTTTGCAGTGACCCTAAATCTTGGGCGCAACCAGCAGTCAGCTGCATCGGCACCGTAATAAAGAGTACTTTGAGTGCGTTTTTCATAGCCAACCTCAAGTAGCCGCTGCGCAGTTTTCTGACAGAGGCATCGATTCGCTTGGCGATAGCAATTGAGTGCGGGGTAGCCGTCCACAGTGTCACGGCGCGACGAGAAGGGGGCACACGATTACAGGCCTTTGAACTATCGCGGCCAAACCTGACCAACTGCAAGAGCAGCCACCAAGGGGAAGCGCAACTTCATAGAAGGGGATCGGTTTGTCTCTCCAAATCTCTACAGGCTTTTCCTATTGTTGGTAAGCGTCGCTAATCTTGGAATAGAGCTTTGTCTCGCCAGTCTGTTGCTGGTATTGAATTCTTCTTTGCAGAGCTCCTGCGCTTTCGTCTCGTTGTGGTTGATAAGGCGGTGGGTGCGGCTGCGGTAATGTAGTCGCTATCCTTTTGATCAGTGGCAGGCGGGACGGATGGTTTCAAGTTTGGTAACGGTGGCAGGCTTGCATGGGTGCCTAAGTGTCCTGGCAACACGTCAGGGGAGGGGATTGGCGGCGCCATTTTCCAACCCGCAACGTTAGGTGATTCGGTTTCCAGCGTATCGCTATGCCTGCCGGCCTCGGGGCAGCTCTCAGGTGCTTGATGGCTGGCGCCTGAATTACGCATGAGCTTTTTTCCGCGTGTATTCAGAAGAACCTGGAGGAAGTGTCGCGAGGCCGGCGACAACGTCCTGTTGGAGGATGCGGTCGTCAGTTTTTTCTCTATCATGCAGCGAACCGCGGCGGGCATTTTCTCGTCGCTGCCCCCAACGGCGAACGGTGTCGCGAATTTTTCAGGCGAAGCAACTGCGGAGAAGATATCCCAGCTGATGTCTGGTCTGTCGATGGTGCCGCGTACCCGCAGCGGAATTGGAAGATGTGGCGGTGGCGTACTGAGGAGAACAGTGAGGCGTTGATCGATGCGCTGTGAGACGAGGCCTATTGAACCGTTTGAGGTTACAGTTATGACGGGGCCGGCGAGCCGCAGTGGTTCTGTGCTTCGCAACACGCCGTTGCGCAAGGAGAAAGCTGCTCGCATATGCGTGAACGGCGTAGTATTTTCGGGATTATAAACCTGGTCCGAGCCAAAACTTGAAACAGCTCGAGCGACGTCAAATCCGAGAATTGCTCCCTCGTTGAAATCCATAGTCATGGCGCCATTTAGCGAGCCAACCAGTTCGCGCATGCTGCCACCTCGACCATCGACGGAGATGTCGATATCTCCTATGCCGGATATCAAGCGGTGTCTATGCACCTCTGCAGCAAAAGGTTTTAAGTGGAGGTTGTTGAGTTTGAGGCGAAGCCCGGTTGCCATTGGCCCCTCGGTCAGGTCCAGGTCAACGCGCCCTCTTATGCTGCCATCATATAGCTCCATCCGGTTGACCAAGACTTCGAGCCGCTGCGGCCTTGAGTTGACTACGAACCGTCCGTTCTTCAGCGGCAGGTTTCCATAAACGATTTTGTCGGCTTTGATGTTGAGCTGGGTTTCTAATTCAGGTAGCCGGGTGAGCTTAAAGGGAGCCGAACTCCACCAACCAATAGGCTTCACGGCTGCACCTAATGCTGCACCTTTTGTCCGAGGTGTTCCTTCGAGTTCCTCCAACAAGCTTTGCCAGGCTGTTGGCAAAACAGCGCTGCTATCGAACGGTGCAATTGAAAAGGCAACTGGTCGTGCCGCCCGCGGCAGTAGCGCATTGATGTCGAGTTTGGTGGTCTCCAGATTCGCATTGAGTACCGGTCGCTCACCTTCGATTGAAAACTCTCCCGCCAAGGAGCCGGTCAGAGCATCGAGTTTTAGCCGGCTCTTGCTCAGTGTCATGCGGCGAAGGGAGCTTGCGATTTGACCTTCAAGCTCGGCCTCGCGTCCTGGGTTGGCCTGCGCCGCATCGATTTGTGCCCACTTGAGTAGGCCCGGGAACGCTCCAGATTTAAGGGTAAGTTTGCCGACGATTTGTCCAATGGGTTGGGTTGCTGCATAGCCAGTAAAGTTCGCGGTCACGAGCTCATTGGCGAGGGAAAGTTTAGCTGGGGAAGTATCACCGTTGCCGAGGGCCTGCAGATCGCTAATTTTCCCATTAAACGCGACGGTTTCGCCATTGGCCTCCAAATTGCCTTTAAAGGTCAGACCCTTCCCATCCTCAGTTCGCACAAGGCGTCCGGTAACACCTTTGATCCTTAGCCTCTGTTGTGAAGTCTGGGCAAGGACAACGATCCGTCCGTCAGTGATGTTGATTTTCTGTGGAATACCGCCGGCGCTAACTTCGCCCTCGGCCAAGCGGACTAAAAGAGAATCGCCGGCAGTCATTGTGAGGACCGGCCGCAGCAGGCTGATCTCGGTAACTTCGTATCGTCTTTTCCAGAAATCGATTACTTTGACGGCGACTTCCAAACTATCAGCGGTGAGCGAGGCGCGACCAGTTGCGTCAGATGCAGGCGATAGTGCTATGTCGTTAAGGCGCAAACGAATGCTTGGGAACCAGGACAACTCCGAAGTGCCATTAACATCCAGCGTTCGTCCGGTTTGCGTTTTGACCGCTTGGATAACTAGTTCTTTTGCAAGTGAACCTGTTGGCATCCCATTTAACAGCAAACTAACGCAGCCAACAAAAAAGATAAGCCCGCAGATGGTCCACAGAACAAGCCCGCGTAGGATACACCAAAGTCCCTTCGGGAGAGCCGCGCTGGGATTGCGTTTAACTATGTAGGACATGCGTCCACCTTCGATCTACAAACACCTTCTTAGCGCCGGCAGGCAATCTACTTCGTGAGCCATCGGCCGATGGAATCGCACCACGCCAAATCATATCAGTTGCTCAAGTTGGTCTAGTGCTTGGGATCGAGTAAGATGCGATAATAAATTTGCTATTGCAGCAAAACACCATATGGCAGGGCGTCTCGAGGCCAGCCGTCACAAGGCGGATGAGGTTTTGGCGCTGGCTTGAGGGGGAAAGAACCATGCGTCCGAAGCTCATAGACCGTCGCCGATTTGTTCGACGAGTAGGAGCAACGCTGGTGCTGCCGATGGCGAAATCGCTGCCTTTCAATGGTGCGGCGGCGCGGGAACCGGCCACGGCAGCGGTCGACCCGTTCTCAGCTTGGCGAGACCTTGGCCAATTGACAGAACAAGCGATAAATCTTGGTATTTCCGTGCCACGCATGACAGCGCAGATCAGCATCGATGATGATCGCGATTACGCGCAGATCATGCCGGCTGCGGTGGAGCTGATCGAGAGTCTGGAGATTGCGGATTCGCGTCGCCCGGTATCGCCAGGCGATGTCAGAAGACTGCTTGAGCAGGCCGACGAGCTCCTACGCCGGGTGCATCAGGCCGAGCGGAATCTCCCAGACAAGCGCGAATCAGGGATGAGTATCTCAACAACTAGGGGCAGACCGGCCTTCAACGATATTAAGGGCGACTATCGACGCTTATTCGAGAGCTGTACGATACGTGACAAACACCGATCAACAGTTAGTTGGTACATGTCGAAATTACTGAACGAGGGCTATCAGGCGCGCTGGTACAAGGTCGCCCAGGAAATCTGTTGTCCGTGGTATTTTGTTGCGATCATTCATGCGATGGAAGCGGCCTTCAACTTTCGCTCGCATTTACACAACGGGGACTCACTGCGCCAGCGCACAAGGCGTATTCCGCGCAATCGTCCTGCAGTCTGGAACCCGCCTAACGATTGGCAGACGAGTGCGGTCGATGCATTGCGCTACGATGGTTTCCAGGACCTGACGGACTGGAGTTTGGAGCGGATGTTGTATCGGTGGGAATCTTACAATGGTTTTCGGAGCCGGCGGAACGGCATTAACACGCCTTATCTATGGAGCTTCTCAAACCATTATGCCAAGGGAAAGTTCGTTGCCGATAACGTCTGGGACTCGAACGCCGTGTCTAAGCAATGTGGCGCCGCTGTTCTGCTGAGGGTCTTGGTCGATAGAAAACTTATTAGACTAGAGGCATAGTGCCCTTCGTCGCGTTTGTTATCGGTTACTTGGCTGACGGAGCGATCTAGCCGGGCCCGAATTAGCTTTGCCGTCGTAGGGCGTGGGCTTAGCTGCCTGTGATTGTCAATCCAACGGCGTCCTGTGCTTTGCGAATTCGATCGCAGTCCGTGGTCTCAAATCCGGCAATGCGGGCGCCTGCCAATTCTAAGCATGACGTATGAAATGATTCGGCGGCTTCCTGCAATCCAGTGCTGCGGGTGAGATGGGTAACAAGTGCACGGTAGGCTACCCGCCCGAGTTTCTTGCGACCGATGCCGAGAACGACCGTTCCTCGGTGTCGGCCACCTTCTGCAATGAGGAAGGCGAATTTGTTGAATATTCCACTGTTGAAGTGAACGCAGCCATTGAAGTAGTCGCTCGAAGTTTCGCATATCGCATCCTCGCGACTAACGTAATCAGCGTAGTGGTCGGGTTGGCCGCGGTTGTCCTCTCCCAACACCTTACTCCGATCGAACAGTGCATTGCCGTCATCATCGCTAAGGTTGGGATTAGAAATGCTTCTCATCGGCTTGGTAAGGCTGTTGCCTGGCAGCCTTTCGCCCACAACCCAATTCGCCATGCCAGGGTTTACCTCGAACTCAATTAATGTGCCGAAGATATCGGCCAGCGATTCGTTCACGGCACCGGCTTCATTAGCGTACGTGAGGTCGGCCTCGACTGTGATCATCCCATGCGTCATTTCATGGCCGACAACATCGAGTGCGGCCGGCATGCCTTCGCCGTAGACCATGGCGCCGGCTTGGGGGCAGTTGTAACTCTGATAGTTGCACCAGTAGGCATTTTTCGAATTGCCTAAGCGGACGTATGAAGAAAGGACTTCATCTGCCCCTCTATCGAGCAAACCGGCGCGGCCGAAGGCGTTGGCAAAATAGTCGGTAACTAGGCCCACATTCTTATGTGCGTGTTCGGCGTCGGGATGCAGACGTTTCTCACCTTTGCCAGAAGTATCGTCGAGCACCTTCATGCCGGGGAAGTCGAAACGATTCTGGAGGTCGAAGACGCGGTGTTGCGACGACTTCCTCTGATCGAAGTAAAAGAAAAGAACCTTAGCCGTCGTGGCGTCAACGAAGATACGGAATGCATCGATTGTGACCAGCCAGGCGAGGCGCGCGGGACCCCGTTTGGCGCTTTTGGCGCGCATCAAGGCTGGTTCATAGATAACCAATGAGGCTTGGGTCCGAGCCTTGTGGGGTGATTTCACTAGCGGCTCCATTTCGGGGTCGATTGTGTGAGCTGATAGGATTTCACCGAGGTGCGTACGGGCGACTTCGATGGCGCTTTCCTGCTCGACATCAGGCGTTGTCGACTTGATCTTCACACGGGAGAAAGTTGCGGCGGCTTGCGTGACGGCAAGGGATGGTCCGACGACGACGCGACCGCTGGAACCAAAGACACGAATACCGTCGACGCTTTGTTCAACGTGCACTACGCTTTGGCCAGGAATGTCGGGGTCTTTACGGACTCGCAAAGCTTCGATTTTGGTGCGGTCGTTTTCTGCCTTGAAGGCTGCGGACAAGGCGCCGGTCCTAAAGAAAGCCTCAGCTGCTGCGCGGATATCATCCTCGGTTGGCTGGCCCGATGGGCCGCGAGAGGCGTTCAATGAGACGGCTGGATCGATTGCTGGGCGGAGACCCTTGATGCTTGTTGGCAGGCCTGTAAGCGGATCGGTTCGGACCTTGAGCGCAGGGTTGGTTCTGCGTGCGCCCTCAACGATCTTGTCGACGGTTTCGGCTTTGCTCTGTGCGTTGGCGGGCAACGACCAAATTACATAGGTGGTGCTCAGGATCGCGATTGCGGCGGTAATGGTTTTAACCATCTAAAAGCACTCCAAAATCCAAGCTGTTGCGGGCTCCTCCTGCCCAGAGTTTCAATGCGCCGGCTGTATTCTTGGTGAACTATTGGCAGGGAATCTTAGGGCTAGACACAGGTGCGGCAGCAACAATTGATGTTCCGCGCCAAACGCTAAAGAGTTCCGACAGACGACTCTCACCGTACGCAGTGTCAAACGGTTGGAGCTTGTCCGTCCACGTGACGGCAATGACATCTAGGTCTGAGCGCTTCTCGCCTGCGAGAGGGAGCTTGTCGCTGGGATCATATGACGCGCGGCCACTGCCGTTTAGGTCAATGCGGGGCCAGCAGCGTTCGTCGGCATTGATTGCATCGTCACCGTTCAGATCGCTATTAATGGGAGCGCCAAAGCGTCCATTTTCGATCGCGATAAGACGCTCTTTGAAGATCGCCAGATCGTACCTGTCTACGCGTCCGTCGCTGTTGAGGTCAGCAAGATCCCGCAAATAATCTCGAGAGAGTTCTGATATGGCCGCGAGGGCGTCGGCGCGGGGAGCGGAATCGCTCTGTGTTTCCGGTATTGCTGAGCTGCGGATGATACCAATAACGTCGGCCGGCTTCTGGTGGGGATCAAGCTCGAATAGCATAGCCGCTAGGGCAGAGACATGAGGTGCGGCCTGCGAGGTGCCATCACACACACCGTAGGTGTTTGGCTGTCGATCGGAAGCGAGTGTACTCATGACTTCGACTCCGGGCGCTGCGACGTGGCCACCAACGTTAGAAAATGGAGCCCGCTCATAGGCACGGTTATGCGCTTCAACAACAATGATGTTTTTGCTGGGTTTGAAGAACGGCGATTTATGCAATGCGGCAAAGGCGAACGGTGTTGCAAGCTCTGCACTAAACGGACCCTCTGAAGTCGTCGAATCGTTTCCGGCTGCGGTAACGAAGAGCACCTGATCACTGACCTGATTGACTAGGAACTGCAAGAAATTGGCGTGCTGTTCGATCTGGTTGCGAATACTCTGATCCGTTGTTGGGTCGACCTTTAGCTTCCGGTGCCAGTTGCCCCAATTGTAGCCCAGGCTGACATTAATGACGCGGCGTTCTTTGGGGGCAAGTTCGGCATGTTCGAAAAGATACTCGCCAAGACTGCGGATGGCGTCTGAGAAATAGGACATCTGCTGCTGCGTGCCGTCGCGGCCATCCGCGGCGCCCAGCCGCATCAGTTTCTTGGATATAGGAATAATGTCGAGGCGAACATTCGGCATAATACCGTCGGTACCCACGCCAGTGTTCGACTTCGCTGCAATGATGCCGGCCACATGCGTCCCGTGGCTGGTGCCACAGTTGGGGGGAAGAGGCTGCGGTGGTATCTCGCCCTTTATTGTTGTGTAGGTTAGCTGGGGGTGGAGTCCAAATCCGGTGTCAAGAACCGCAACGGTCACCGGCTGGACGAAGCCTCGCTTTTCACGGGCGCGTCTGAGGATAGTCCAGGCCGGAGGCAATCGCATTGCCTTCAGCCCCCAGTTGCCGTCGTCCGCGGCATCTGTGCGCCAGTGCCATCTGATAGTTTTGTTGCCATGTTGGACACTGACCTGCGTCGATGTAGGCAGCGACTTGGGGGCGATTGTCGTCTGAACAAATGCCGCATTTACGGCCGGTTCTTTGCGCAAATCGAGAACGATCCTTGGCTCGAGCAGGGAGGAGATGGTTCCTCGGCCCTTGGCCATATCCGAGTGTGTCGTAGGCCCGCCGGCGTCTTCAGGCAATTCGACATAAAGCGTTCCGAGGCTCGATATAAAGTCGATGACCTTGAGATTGTACTTCGCAACAAGAGCGTCGATCTGCGTTTCGTTTGTTCCGGGCTTAAGCTGGATCACAACAGTTCGCCGATTGACCAGAATCTGGCCGGCTTTTTGGGCCAGGCGTTTGAATTTTGACCAGAGGCCGCCCGAGCTACCCGAGCCGCGCGGTGTCGGCGCTGTCGAGCGTCGCCATATACCCGCAGTAGCGAAGGTTGGCGTAATGCCAGCTCCCGCGTGCGTGAACGGCTCCGTGCCTAATGTCGTCGACGATTGGTTGCCAGTTTTCTTCTTCGGCTTGACGCGGCGGACCTTGCCCTCTTTGTCGATGGCGTAAAGCTCCTGACTTCGCGGTGATGGCGTTGCGGGCCTCGTTTGATTTCCAAACTTCTTTTCGAGCAATCGGCGCAAACGATCCTTGCCGTCATCTTGAGCCTGTGCTGGGAACGACCCGGCAACAGCAAGCGTAACGAGTGTCAAAGCCAAACAACGCTTGATCATAAAACCTACCCTTTCATTCCTGCGCTACAGCTAACGGTGGCGCCAACCACGCGCTGTTCAGTCAACTTGCAAAAAACTGCGCACACGGGCATTCTTTCGCGTGCTAGTGGAGCAAGCTCTGTTAGCCCTTCCACCAGCTCTTGGCCCAATCCCACCAAGATGACGCCGTCTCAAGTGTCCATCGCCACCAGGTCCGCTCTTGAGATGCTTCTGGTTGCGGCGGTTCGGCCTTTCGTCGTGCGTCCTCTTCGGCCTTGCGTCGTGCGTCCTCTTCGGCATTGCGTCGTGCGTCCTCTTCGGCCTTGCGTCGTGCGTCCTCTTCGGCCTTTCGTCGTGCTTCCTCTTCGGCCTTTCGAAGAGCTTCATCTTCGGCCTTACCAAGAGCGTCCACATAGGCATTTCCTAGAGCAAGCTAATAGCCCTATCCTCGAGCTTCCTATACGGCCAGTCGTCGGGCGTCCTCGTCGGGCTTGCGGCGTGCGT
>JARFQY010000361.1 GCA_029287535.1 Filomicrobium sp. | reverse complement strand
GCCACCGGCGGGGATGATCCGCTTTGGTCTTAGATGGGTTGGGATAGTCGGCTGGCTAGTGGTGCCAGCTCACTTCTTGCGGAAGGCGTCGAGGCTGACGATTTCGGCACCGGCAGAATCGCCGCCTGCGGTTTCATCCGTGGAGGCGTCATCATTATGTCCGGCGTGACCCTGGGCGGCGTCAGCGTCCGGTGCGTGCGCCGGGGAGGGCTCATCGGCAGCGCCGTTTTCAACCAAATCGGCCGTGTGCGGGCTGAGATGCGAGACGGTCGCCGGCTCGGCCGAGTACTGCCCCGGGGCGTGACCGCTTTCGGATTCCGTGAAGTTCTGGTCCAGGGACGTAACTGAAAGGTCAACGGCTTCGGCGTTGAAGTCGGGCTCCTCGAATTGCAGCCCATACCGAACACTGGGGTCGAAGAACACTTTGATGGCGCTGAAGGGGACGACCACGCGCTCTGGGATGCCGTCAAAGGTCAGCTTGACCTCAAAGCGGTCCTCTCCGACCGAGAGGTCCCAAAAGCGGTGCTGCAGCACGATCGTCATCTCGTTGGGGTACTTTTCGCGCAGCCGTTTCGAAATCGAAACGCCGGGCGCGTTTGTATCAAACGAAATATAGAAATGGTGATCGCCCGGCAGACCGGACTTCGCCGTGCGCTGCAGGACGATTCGAACGAGCCCGCGCATGGCATCTTGCGCCAAAGCCTCGTAGTCAATCATCGACTCGTTCGTCATCCCTTCTCGCGTATGTCCCTGCAGACTTCCTTACCCGATTCAGTCGCTCCCCACTGTCTTCGGCGAAACTAGGGGCATAGGTCAAGTCGAAGTGGAGGGCTTCTGTTGCCCGGTGCCCTCCGAAACCGCGCCTTACCCGGCTAGGGGCAAGGGCTTAAGTTTAGGCATGAGACACTGCATTACGCAGCGGCTGTAGCCTCAGCATAGTTGTCATTGGCAACTATTCTGGATGGCCCGATAACGGCGGAACCATGCCGAGCGAAAGCTAAACCCTTTACACCCTCGTCGATCCTATTTCGCCCCCATCAGATGCCCGCCTTTCGGGGCCCAGCGCCTGATGCGCGGGTACCATGAACGGGCATGTGGTGGAGGCGCCGGGTACCGCCCCCGGGTCCGATAGGCTTATTACGGCCGCGTTTATCGCCATAGCCGGCGTGAGCCGGCGAGTTAGATATATGATGACGGCGTGTGAAAAAAAAGTGGCGTTGTGCGAACAGGTTGCGGGCTTGTCCTTCATGCACGTCTTTTTTCTTCAAATGCGACATTTCGGCCTGAGGCCGCGTCATGACCCCGTAGCTTTGGGCGGCTTAGACGTCGCCTGAGGTTGTGATGTGCAGTACACGGCCACAATGCTTGCAGTGAACGGCATCCGATTCGTGACGATTGAGGCCGCAATCCGGGCATTCGTAGATCACCCGAGACGGCCTGAAAATGGTCTGCACAAGCCGCAAAAACAGTGCGACGCCCAACAGGAGAATGATGACGGACAGCAGGCGGCCTGTGGTTCCCTGCAGCGTGATGTCGCCAAATCCTGTTGTAGTAAGGGCAGTTACGGTGAAATAGAGAGCATCAACATAGTTGTTGATAGAGGGATTGGAGTTGACCTGAAGGACGTAGACCAGTGCGGTCATGACGAACACGAACACCATCAGATTGATGGTCGACTGGATCACTTCCTCATTGCGCCGGAAGAAATCGAACTCCTCCCGCAGATCGGCAAGAACCCGGTAGGAGCGCAGCAGACGCAGCGCCCGCAACACCCGCAAGAACAGAAAATTGCCGAGAAAGGCGGGTAGAAGCAGGGTGATGATGACGATCACATCGGCCCAGGTCGCAAACTGCATCATGAATTGCTTGCGATCGTAAGAAATCCACCAGCGGACGCCGAGGTCGATGGCGATCAGCACCGCCAAGACGGCGTCAGCAATCAGAATCCAGGTCGCGTGGTTGAACACCGACGACACAATGAAGAAAACAATCGTGAAGATATCGAAGGCGAGAAGCGCGAAGCGGAAGGCCCGCGCAGTCGGCTCTTTGCCGTGATAGAGACCGCGGATGGTTTCCCGAAGGGAGGCTGTTGTTTCAGTGGGCGTCTCGTGCGAATCCATAGCCAGTCACAGGTGCCTATTGGGGTGGGCGGACATCGGTAAGAGCGGCGCAGGCAATAGTCTGATCTAACTGATTCCGGCGCACAGGTGTCAAAACAGAGAGGGACCATGTCAACCGCGAAGATCAGTCCGCTTGTCGGTGGCCTGGGTCGCTACAAGCCTGAAACCGGCTGGCCACCGCTCCGCGCCTGCTTCATGACGGTCCTTATCCTCGTCGTATCCGCGTTAAGTGGGCTTACGGTATTTCTCGTCGCGGCCGATTGGTCGAGCCTGTCCGAGGGTCGCTCGCAAGGGCCTGTTCCGGCGCAGCTCCTGGTGGCGCAGCTGTTAATGCAGATTGCCGCCATAGCGATGGTGGTGTGGGCAGCTGAGTTTTACCGCAGCGACAGGAGCAAGGCGCTGGCGTTGCGGCCGGTTACTGGATTCTGGACCATCGTTATCAAGTCCTTTGTGCTGATCTTGTTGGTTTCCGGCAGCTTTTCAGCGCTCGCATGGTACTTGCGGCCACAGGATGTTGTGACTGATCTTGCAGGGTTCTGGCCGCTCATGAAGGGACAAAACTGGTGGCTATTGCTGCTTGTCGCCGTCATAGGGGCCCCTCTCTCGGAGGAGCTGGTATTCCGGGGGTTTTTGCAATCAGCACTCGCCCAGACCCGGCTTGGGTTCTGGGGGGCGGCGCTTATCACGAATACGGCCTGGACCGCACTTCATGCCGGTTACACACTGACCGGTCTCGTCGATGTGTTCGTTGCCGGGCTGTTGTTCAGCTGGGTGTTGTGGAGGAGCGGCAGTCTTTGGGTGCCGATTGTCTGTCACGCATTCTACAATGGGTTGATCTTTGCGGTGCTTTGGGTGCTGCCACTGCCGGACGGACTGCCGACAGTCCTCGTGTAGTTTCGGTTTGATGAAGAATCACAATAGGTTGAGCCCATGCAACAATATCTCGACCTTCTGCAGCGAGTTCGTCATTCGGGTGCGCGTAAGACCGACCGGACGGGGACCGGCACGCTCAGCGTGTTCGGGCATCAAATGCGATTTGACCTGGCGGACGGGTTTCCACTCGTTACGACCAAGAAACTGCATGTGAAGTCCATCATCCACGAGCTCATATGGTTCCTCAACGGGGAGACCAATATCGCCTATCTCAAGAAAAACGGCGTTTCGATCTGGGATGAGTGGGCGGATGAGAACGGTGATCTCGGCCCGGTGTACGGCAAGCAGTGGCGTTCCTGGGCGACGACAGATGGCCTGGCGGTGGATCAGGTCACGCAAGCGATCGAAACGCTGAGGAGTGACCCTGACAGCCGCCGCATCATTGTTTCAGCCTGGAACCCCGCCGACATTCCCGATATGGCATTGGCGCCGTGCCACTGCCTTTTTCAATTCTACGTCGCGGACGGGCGGCTATCTTGCCAGCTCTACCAACGGTCGGCCGATATCTTTCTTGGCGTGCCGTTCAACATCGCGTCGTATGCGCTGCTGACTTTGATGGTCGCGCAGGTCACCGGGCTGAAGCCTGGCGAATTCGTTCACACGCTGGGCGACGCGCATCTCTATCTCAACCATCTCGAGCAGGCAGATTTGCAGTTATCCCGGGAGCCGCGGCCGCTTCCGCAAATGCATCTCAATCCATCGGTCACGTCCATTTTTGACTTCCGGTATGAGGATTTTGGCTTGAAGGGTTACGATCCATATCCGCACATCAAGGCCGCTGTGGCTGTTTAGTGCCACGAAGCGCCGCTTTAGCGGCATTTGGCGCAAAAAGGCGGTGCCCAGACAAACCCTGCACTCGACAATTCCTATTTATCCGCCTACCCCCCATTCGTGCGCGGGCCGCTGGTTTTCGCTGCGGTCTCTACACCGGTTGCTGCTGGGGCGCAGTGCACTTTGACCTCGTCGGTCATTGGTTCGAAAGTGTTGACGACGCCAGCGACGATTACGCTCGATAAGAGCCAAGAGAACATCAATGTTGTTTGCAAGAAGCGTTGCTTCCAGGATGGTGTTGGTGTGATCCCCTCGCATACCGAAGCGATGACTGCAGGCAATGTTCTCGTTGGCGGTGTTGTTGGGCTCGGCGTTGATGCCATCAGCGGAGCGATGAATAAGTACAATGACAACAACCAATTCACCATGGTCCCGATCGACGGATGCCGGGCCTGAAGGAACGAACGGGAATAATATCGTTATTGCGTTTGTGGTTGCGGTGGCCGAGAACGGAGTGATCGGTCGGGATGGCCGACTGCCGTGGCGATTATCATCTGACTTGAAGCTGTTTCGCCGGCTTACGATGGGTAAGCCCATCGTTATGGGGCGTCGAACTTGGCAGTCATTGCCCAAGCAGCCACTTGACGGGCGTGACAATATTGTTGTGACACGCGACGAGAGTTTTACCGCACCTGGAGCATATGTCTCTGCCGCTCCAGCTGAAGCCCTGGAATTGGGACGTCGTCTCGCGGTCGAGCGTGGGGTCAACGAAGTCGCCGTCATCGGTGGAGCGGCACTGTATGCCGCGGTTCTTGACGATGCTCGGCGCATTTACTGGACAGCTGTTCACGGCTGTCCCGAAGGTGATACGACGTTTCCTGACATTAATCTTGACGGCTGGACGACCGTCTCAGAAGAGCCCATCGCGCGCGGGCCGAATGATGAATTCGAAGCAACACTGAAAGTGTTGGAGCGGTTAACTGCCAGTTAGGTTAAGAGATTGAAATACTAGGCCGCCGATCCGGCGATTGGGCACTATTCGTAACCTTGAAGCGTAACCGTCGGTCACCAAATGAACGTAGAGCGGTTTGCGCACGGTGTCCGTTGTCCTATAAGCGCTCAGACTTGGGTTTGGCGCCTCGGCGGATCCAAGCCTAAAACCGGTATTGCAGCCTGTGTTTCGGTTGCGGTGCCAGATACTTCTCCAGAAATCGAGCGAGACTTCACGTATGCCCTGGAACAATCAGAATGGCGGCGGCTGGAAAAGCGGCGGCGGTGGCGGCGGCGGCGGCGGTCCTTGGGGCCAAGGTCCCTGGGGCCAAGGCAACGGAGGGGGGCAACCTGGAGGGCAGCAGCCCGACCTGGAGGAAATTCTCAAGCGAAGCCAGGACCGAATGAAACAGGTTATGCCTTCCGGAGGTATGCCCGGTCCCGTCCTATTGTTGCTGTTTGCAATCGCTGCGGCTGTCGTAGGTTTTTATGCTTTCTTCTTTACCGTAAAGCCCGACGAACTCGGTGTCGTTTTGCGATTTGGCAAGTTTGAGCGCCAAGAGCCGCCTGGTCTTCACATGCGGTGGCCCTATCCCGTCGAAGAAGTGCTGCTCCCGAAAGTTACTCGAGAAAACCGCATTGAGGTCGGCATGATCTCATCGTCGACGAGCGGCGGATTGACCCGTGATGTCCCTCAAGAGAGCTTGATGCTCACCGGTGACGAAAACATTGTCGACGTCGACTTTGTTGTCGTCTGGCGTATCAAATCGGAGGAATTCGACGAAACGCGTCAGCAGGCAGGTGTGGCCAAGTATCTGTTCAACATCCAGAACCCGGAAAACACGGTGAAGGAGGTCGCCGAGAGTGCGATGCGCGAGGTTGTCGGACAGTCCGACATTCAACCGCTGCTGACGGCAGACCGGCAAAAGACCGAGCTTGCCGTTCGCGACCTGATGCAAAACACGCTGGATAGCTATGACGCCGGAATCAAGATCGTTCGGGTCCAGATGCAGAAAGTCGACCCGCCTTCGAAGGTGATCGACGCGTTCCGCGATGTTCAGGCCGCGAAGGCCGACCAAGAGCGTTTGCAGAACGTAGCTCGTGGCTACGCGAACAAAGTCGTGCCGGAAGCGCGTGGTGAAGCTGAACGGATCTTGCAAAAGGCGGAAGCCTACAAGGAGCAGACCGTCCAGGAAGCCATTGGTCAGGCGGCCCGCTTTGAAAAGGTCTACGGAGAGTATGCAAAGGCCCCCGAGGTAACTCGAAAGCGCATGTTCCTTGAAACAATGGAGCGTGTGTTCAAGGGGACGGACAAGATCATCCTGGATTCGAGCGGCAGCGCAGGTGGTGGCTCGGGTGTCGTGCCATACCTACCGCTTGACCAACTACAGAAGCGCTCCAGCGCTAGCGCAGGAGGGCGCTGATCATGCGTACGTTTTCTGCGATTGTTGTGATCGTGTTGGCGCTGGCGGCGGTCGGCGTCTACTTGTCCGCGTTCATTGTGCGGCAAACCGAGCAGGCCATTGTGCTTCAGTTCGGCGAAGTGAAAAATGTCATTAATGAATACCAGCTGACCGACAAGGGTGGCTTTGTAAACGACGCTGGACTGTATTGGAAAATCCCTGTCGTGCAGGAGGTGCTGTTCTACGACAAGCGTATTCTCGATCTCGATTCAGCTCCTCTCGAGGTTATCGTCGCGGATCAAAAGCGGCTCGTCGTGGATGCGTTTGTTCGTTATCGCATCACCAATCCGCTCAAGTTCTACCAAACGGTCCGCGATGAACGTACTGCGAGGCAGCGTCTGGGCAACGTCCTGGAAGCTTCGGTTCGTAGCGTTCTTGGTGCGGCGACCTTCGAGGACGTGGTACGCGACACGCGCGAAGACCTCATGCACACGATCCGCGATCAGGTGAATAAAGAAGCCCAGACTCTGGGCGTCAGTGTTGTCGACGTTCGCATCAAGCGCGCCGATCTTCCGGAAGCGAACTCGGAGGCGATTTACAAGCGGATGCAAACGGAGCGTCAGCGCGAAGCGACCGAAATCCGGTCTGAGGGTCGTGCTGCGGCAAACCGGATCGAGGCGACGGCTGATCGCCAGGCCACTGTCATCAAGGCCGAGGCCACCAAGAAATCCGAGCTGATGCGCGGTGAAGGCGACGCGGAGCGCAACCGGATCTTCAACGAGGCGTTCGGAAAGGATCCCGAGTTCTTCGCGTTCTATCGTTCGATGCAGGCCTATGAGACCGGTCTTGCCGCGGACGATACGCGGCTTGTCATCACGCCGAACACGGAATTCTTCAGGTTCTTTGGAAATCCGACCGGTCAACCGACCTCGCCAGGACAGTGAACCATGCTAAAGGGGTTGGCCGCTTCTGCTGGACGGCGGCCAATCCTTCGACCGCCCGAGCCTTTGGCGCGTGCAGGTTAGCTGAAAAGGTGCCGGCATGCATGACTTGCTTGTTGCCCTCGGCCTAGTACTCGTCATCGAGGGCTTGATCTGGGCGGTGGCTCCAGATACGGGTCGGCGCCTTCTGGAAATCGCCTCTCAAACGCCCAATGGTTCCCTTCAGATTGCGGGATGGTGTGCTGTGGCGCTGGGCACCGCCATCGTTTGGCTACTGCGAGGCTGAATGCTACATTGGGTTGCGCCTATTTGCGCTGGGGGAACGTTTTCGATTTGCTTGGCGCCCCTTGCCGCTGGTGCTCACCTAGGTTTTGGGGCTTGCGTTTGCCGCAGATTGCGTGCGTCAGTTTCGGAGTCGACTTGATGCTGAATAATCTTCGTCCGCCCGTCCAATACATCCTTATGACAGCGCTCTTTGCGGGGAGCGTAGCCGGCGGGCTTGCGGTTCCAGAGGCGGCAGCACAAAGGTCGAGCACGCTCGGTCCACAAAGTGTGGCTCCGGTTGCTCGCGATCTCATACCCGCTGTCGTCAATATCTCGACGAGCCAGGTCTCAAGGAGTTCGCGCGGCGTTCCGCTGCCTGAAGTTCCAGACGGGGCTCCGTTCAAGGAATTCTTCGACGATTTCTTTCACAAGGACGGTGAGGGGTCAGGTGTTGGCCGGAAGGTTTCCTCGCTTGGTTCGGGTTTCGTGATCAATGGCGAAGAAGGCCTCATTGTCACAAACAATCATGTCATCACCGATGCTGACGAGATCTTTGTCAATTTCTCCGATGGCTCGAAGCTGAAGGTTGAAAAGGTGTTGGGGCGGGATGCAAAAACCGACCTGGCGCTTCTGAAAGTGAAACCGAAGTCGCCGCTATCGGAAGTGAAGTTCGGACCATCTGGGACGTTGGAGGTCGGCGACTGGGTTATGGCGATCGGCAACCCGTTCGGACTTGGCGGGTCGGTGACCGTCGGCATCATCTCGGCCAAGGAACGGGATATCAACTCCGGTCCCTATGACGACTACCTGCAGACGGACGCGGCGATCAACAAAGGCAACTCCGGCGGTCCGTTGTTCAACATGAAAGGTGAAGTCATCGGCGTGAACACGGCGATCATCTCACCGACAGGCGGTTCGATCGGAATCGGTTTCGCGGTGCCCTCGGACACGGCCGTCAATGTCATCGAACAGCTGCGCCTTTACGGAGAAACGCGGCGCGGCTGGCTTGGCGTAAGGATTCAGTCGGTCAGCGACGACCTGGCCTCTTCTCTGGGTGTCGATGCGGAGAAAGGGGCGCTTGTCGCGTCCGTGGAGGAGGGCAGCCCGGCGGCTAGCTCTGGCCTCAAAAATGGCGATGTGATCCTCAAGTTCGACGGCAAGAACGTCATGAAAATGCGGGGGCTTCCACGGATCGTTGCGCAAACCCCAATTGGCAAGAACGTGCCGGTTGAAGTTCTGCGCGACGGCAAGCGCATTACGTTGAGCGTGGAAGTCGGCCGATTGAAGGAACCGGATGGCTCCAAAGACGAGAAGGAAACCAGCGAGGCTGAGGAAGCCCCTAAATCCGAGCAGAAAGGTCCGGCGATCGCAGGGTTGTCCGTCAGCGTCGTGAACGATGAGCTGCGCAGGAAATACAAGCTCGGCGTGAAGTCCAGCGGCCTGGTGGTGACAGCGGTTGATCCTTCCAGTCCGGCGGCCAAGAAGAATCTTCAAGAAGGGGATGTGATCATCGAGGTTGCTCAGGCCAGGGTCGAGACACTGGAAGCCCTTTTGAAAGCTGTCGAGAGCGTGAAAAAGAGCGGGCGCAAGGCTGTCCTCCTGCGGATCCAGACGCCGCGTGGCGATATGCGGTATGTCGCCGTTCCTGTGAACTAGAAGTGTTTTCAGTCAGCTGCCACCGCTGACGAGCGACGCTCAATGGGAGTGGGCTCATCGGCGCAGAGGGCGGTAAACTCCCAGGCGGTCCCAATGTTCTCGGGAGTGACTGCCGCTCGATTGCACCTTGCACAGGCGCAGTACTTCAGCGCGGTTTCATTTTGGGCTGGACAGGATCTAGCTTACGCCAGCAGATGCGAGTAACTGTTTCGTGCCGCCAGGTTGGGGAGGCCCGGCCGCGGTAGGAAGAATTCTCGGGTAAGTGGGGCATTGAGCGGTGGCTGAGAGACAAGGATACTTCGAGAGCATGGCGCGGCACTTCGTGCCGGTGCATCGCGAGGGTCATAAGTTTCTGGGAATTGGGGCGCTGGTCACGCTGGTGGCCTTTGTGATTTCGACGTCGCTGGGGTTGTTGGCGGCGTTGGTCACGCTTTTCATCGCCTATTTCTTTCGTGATCCCGACCGCGTGACGCAGTTGCGCGATGGCCTGGTGATTGCGGCGGCGGATGGAGAGGTTGCCGAAATTGAGCGGGTGCTGCCACCTTCTGAACTCGACCTAACGGGCGGGGAGAGGGTGCGCATCGTTACGCACCTTTCGCCATTTGATGTGCATGTGAACCGTGCTCCGCTGGCCGGACGCATTTCGGCGTCGGTCTATGTGCCCGGTGCGTTCGTTAATCCCTCCACCGACAAGGAAAGCGAAGACAACGAACGGCGCATGACGGTTATTACAACACCGGAAGAGACCCAATGCGTTGTTGTTCAAATCGCGGGGATGATCTCGCGAAGGATCGTGGCGTTCGTGCACGAGGGTGACAGCGTCGGCGCTGGGCAACGTATTGGTATGATCCGATTTGGCAGCCGGGTTGATGTCTATCTTCCAGCTGGCGCGACGCCGTTGGTTTCGGTCGGGCAGCGGATGGTGGCCGGCGAAACGGTTCTCGCGGATTTGAAGTCAAAAGAGCCGGAACGTGAAGCCAGGCGGAATTGAACGACCCGTCAATTCCGCATCTGGGTTTTTAGCGCCCCTGACTTAGCCGGTCGCGGAGGGCTTTAAGCGCCGAACTTGTCGTCGCCGGCTGGGCCGCGGCGGCGGGCTCAGCTGGACGCGAATTCGCTGCGCTGGCGCGGTGTGAGCCGGCAACGCCGCCATCCGTGCGTGGCTGGAGGGTCTTGCGTGCGGTCTGAGGCCGAGGCTGCTGCTGGCGAGCCTGGGGTCGCGACGGCGGCGCAGGGTGAGTACCAACACCATTTGCGCCATTGGCCGGCTTGTGGCCCTGCGAGTTGTCAATCTGAATCGTGTCGGCGAGAAGCGAAAGCGAGTTTTGGTCTTCGACCTCGCTACCCGACGAGCGCCAACGTTCCACGATTTGCTCGAGGAAGGCTTCGTCGCTGTCGCAGCGTTGCCAGCGTTCGGAGAAGCTTGCCGTTGATGAGCGCGGCAGGGCTTCCCGGGGAAGGTCATCGAACTTGATGCGAACCGGTAGTGAGACACCGTCGCCAAATGCAATCGCCTCGCGCTGGCCAAGCGCCGGCAGGAATTCAAGAAGGCCCGAGCCAGTATCGGAGACGGCGGACTGAACAATCGCCTGATCTTTGTCATTGGACATGCGCAACGCGAAAACCGTGTTGCACTGGGACAAAATGGTCGGGTCGATCTCGGCGGGTCGCTGTGTAACGATACAAAGCGAGGCCCCGTACTTGCGGCCTTCCTTGGCAATTTTGGCGATCGCGCGCTTGCAGGGTCCGAAGCCTGCTTCGGTGCTGGCGGGAACGTAGCGGTGGGCTTCCTCGCAGACGAGTGTCACCGGGACCTGCCCTTCACTCCAGACCGCGAAGTCGAAGGTCATACGGCAGAGAACCGAAACCACAACGTTGACGATTTCCGGCGGCAAGCCGGTGAGTTCGAGGATGGTGATCGGTTTGTCGTTGACGGGCACCCGGAAGATGCGGCCGAGAATTTGCGCCATGCCGTCGTAGACGGTCAGCGATCCAAACATGAAGGCATAACGGTGATCTTGCGTAATGTGCTCGATGCGGGTCTTGAGTGCCCGGTACGGCGAGAGATCACGCTTGTTTTCCAATTTGCCCATGCGTTGGTCGATCATCGCCAGCAAATCAGACGTGCGATAGGGAACCGGCGTGTCGACGGTAAAACGGTTGGGGTCGTTGGGGCAGCGGCGTAAGCGCTGGTTGTTCGCCTGTTCCGAGGTGCGGCTGGTCGCGTACTTGGATTTGGCAATGGGAATGAGTTCCTGGAGGATCTCGATTTCCGGTTTGCGCTCCGGGTCGCCAATCAGAACCTCGACGATTTCTTCGAAGTTCAAAAGCCAGAATGGCAATTGGATATTGCGTGGGCTAACGACCTCACCCCATTCCTTAAACGCTGTCGCATACTCATTGTGAGGATCAAGCAGCAGGATGTGGGCGGCAGGGTTTTCCTGCAGAATCGAACGAAGGATCAGGGCGGTTGTGCAGGACTTGCCGGTGCCTGTCGTGCCGAGGATTGCGAAGTGCTTGCCCAACAGATCGTCTACGCGGACCATGGCGGGAATCGAAACGTCCTGGCGCAGCGTGCCGACGCTGACGCTGCGTTCGGTACCGCAAAAGGCCAGTTGCAGTTCGGACTTTGCGGCGACCCGGACGCGGTCTCCGAGGGCTGGATAGATCGTCACACCGCGATTAAAGCTGAACTTGTCGTGTTCCAGGCGCCAGAGTTCGCCAACGAGTCCGAGTTCCGCAATCCAGATTTCGGACTCCCCATCACGTTGTGCTGGGACAGGTACGCTCAAAGCCGAGACGATAGCAAGAACGACAGTCGTGGCCGTATCGATCGCGAGAAGTGTCCCCATTTCCGGCCGGTCAGCGATGGCTCGGGCCGAGCCGTCCTGAGTGCCGTCGAGCAAGACGATCGCTTTTGCACCGGTCACGGATACGATGCGGCCGATGGAGGAGTCGCTGGTAAGCATGCTCACGCGTTCATCGAGGCTCAGATCTTCATTCATTGCGCTGTCTCGCCTGTTGCTTTTGCGCCTTTGCCAAGAACGGTGTCACGTGCATGCGCCATCGTAACTTGGTGGCGCGAGGGCAGGAGGATGACGACCTCGGTGCCAACGTCCTTCTCGCTGCGAATCTCAAGCTCTCCGCCGTGAAGTTCGGTCAGTGACTTCGCGATCGGAAGGCCAAGGCCCGT
>JARFQY010000335.1 GCA_029287535.1 Filomicrobium sp. | reverse complement strand
AGAGCTTGAAAATACGATTGTCATCTACTCCACCGACAACGGCGCAGAAACGGTGACTTGGCCAGACGGTGGCATCACACCATTCCATGGCGAGAAGGGCACAACTTGGGAAGGCGGCATGCGTGTCCCAGCGGTTGTTCGCTGGCCCGGAACGATCAAGCCCGGCACGCGATTTAATAACATCATGGCACACGAGGACTGGATCCCTACTCTGATGGCAGCAGTCGGCGAGCCGGACCTCGTGGAAAAAATGAAGAAAGGCTATAAGGCAAACGGGAAGGACTGGCGCGTCCACCTGGATGGCTTCAATTTTGTGCCCTTCTTCAAAGGAGAAACCGAGGAAAGCCCGCGGAAGTCTGTGCTCTATTTCGGCCAAGGCGGCGAGCTGAATGCGGTCCGCTACGGCAAGTGGAAAGTCAACTTCGCCGGTGTCGAAGGCAACATAGCCACCGGTGTCCGTCAGGCGACCAACTGGCCGTTGATCGTGAACCTTCACGAAGACCCTTATGAAATGATGCCCTTCCACTCGGCAAATTACCTGCGCTGGTACATCGACCAAATGTGGGTAATGGTTCCAATGCAGCAGGTCATCAAGAACTTCTTCTCGACAATACCTGACTATCCGTTCCAGGCGGGCTCCAGCCTTTCTGCGTCGAACATCGGGTACAACACGCTGAAAAATGCCAAGGCGATGGAAGCCCTCAAGAAGCTGAAAGCGCTTTCTCGGCCTGGCAACTGAGACTTGACCGTTAATCGATGGTGGAGCGTTCATTCCTTAAAAGCGCTCCGCCATGCTTCTCAGCTCGAACTCCTGTGTCGACATAGGACTGAGGCTGCCCTGCCGGTTACACGCGCTCAAGCCAATACTTGTTGCAGCATTTAAGAGAACATCGTCTGCCCGCCCGTTGCCAGGCCAACCCCAAGATTTCAGACTATTGTAGGTTTGCGGATTGAGTGAGTAGATCGTATGCGTGTCACCAGGATTGTACTCTCATCAGTTGTCGTAATGGCATGGTTTGCAACTGCGGTTGCCGATGAAACAAAGGTAGCTAGCATACCCGCAGCACTGGCCCCTTCCAAGCCTGAGCTCATCGCCTGGTCAGCATCCGATGAGTTGCAAGTCCGGCTTCTAAAAGAAATTACGAACCGAATGTTACGAGAGCCGGGCGAGACAAAATCACGCTGGCTCATTGAACTTGGAACGCTCTACGCGGCAAACCTTAGCGGCCCGCTCTGGGTCAGCGGTGACGCCTCGAAACCGCGTGTGCAAAAAGTCATGCAACATTTGCGTACTTCCGACGAATGGGGCCTTCGCCCAGCTGACTATCGCTTCGACATTCCTCAGTCCTTCAACGACGATCAGGAAAAGGTCCAATTTGAGATCGATTTTTCGCTTCATGTCCTGAAATACATCGATCATGCGCGCAACGGCCGCTTTCGTCCAACCGAGCTCAGTTTGTGGTATGAGGGCGCCTTCAACGCGGCCGACAACATGGAACTGCTTCCACGCCTCGCGGAATCGAAGGAACCTTCTCGGGTTCTCGAAGCGCAGCATCCTCAGTACGAGGGCTTTCGTAACCTGCGCAGGGCTTATCTGAAGCAACGAAGCGATAAGGACGATCTCAAACAACTTCGCTTGCCAAGGTCGGGGCCCATGCTGCGCCGTGGTATGAGGCATCCCGATGTCGCTATTTTGCGGCAACTACTTGATGCCCCCGTCGAGCCGGACCGAGAGGGTGGCTCGCACGATCCAGAGGTCTTCGATGTCACAGTTGACGAGGCAGTGAGGGCCTTTCAGCGCGAAGCGGGACTTTATGTTGATGGGATTGTCGGAAGTAAGACCCGAACCCAATTCGAAGGTGGATCGGCCACCGTGTCTGAGGACGCGTTGCTAGCTAACATGGAGAAATGGCGCTGGCTCCCGCGTGACCTTGGCGACCTCTATATCTGGAACAACTTGCCGTCTTTTCAGACGCAGCTTGTCAAGAATGGGCAGGTGATCCACGAGGAACGGATCATCATAGGCAAAGAGAAAACCCAAACGCCCGTGTTCTCCGACACCATGACCCACGTCGTTTTCAAACCTCAGTGGGGCATTCCGAATTCGATCAAGGTTAAGGATCTTTTACCCCGTTTAGCCCGAGGCGACTTGGGTGTCCTTCGCCGGCGCGGAATGCGTATTCAGTACGACGGAAAAGTCGTTGACCCAAGTCGCTATGATTGGAGGCGCACAGACATTAAGTTCATCCCCATTGTCATGGGTGCCGGGCGTTCGAACCCACTCGGTCGCGTGAAGTTTATGTTTCCCAACCATCATGCCGTCTATATGCATGATACACCCAAGAAGTACCTGTTCGATAGCCGAACAAGAACGTTCAGCCATGGCTGCATCCGCGTCCGCAACCCGGTGCGACTTGCGGAGGTCGTCCTCGCAGAGACGTCGGGCTGGCCGCAGCGTGAGGTTGCCGAGCAACTCAGCAGAAATGCAAAGGAAAACAATCGCGTGGATCTGGGCAAAACGATCCACGTGCACAACACTTACTTCACGGTGCTCGCAGAAGCCACAGGCCGGCTGAAAACGCTGAAAGACGTTTATGGGCACGACAAGCGTATCAAGCGGGCGCTTGCGGGCCATTCCATGGAATCCATCGCCAACAGTGATCCAGCCCGCATACACAGGCAAGAGATAGCGCGTGTCGAGGCAAACCGTTCGTCGTTTTCTTCCCGTAAACGTGGTTCGCGATATTCTGGTGCCAGTCGATATAGCCTCGGCGGTCCACGCTATTCCGCCCAACGAAAGAGGGCTCGCACGAAGCGTCGCCGTAAACGGCAGGCGCCGCGCTATAACCCAAACCCCTTCAGTCTTTTCGCTTTTGGCTATTAGAGCCCAATAGGGTCAGGCTTTTCGCGTTGCAAAAAGACGAGCCGCCACTGAGGACGGCCCGACGACCCGCTAGTATGATGTCCAGAGGGAACAATACACACACCTCTGACGGGTAGCAGGCATAATCCCCGTATGTGACAACCGATTAAAATTAGAATGGATCAATCCCGCGTTCCAAAATATGCCGGCGCGAGTGGTGGGACCGTCGACGCGGGTCACTTCGACGGTCCCGGCATCCTGACCCTGCTGCTGTGTGTAAGCGCTGGGCTGCAGTTGCAGTTAGACATATCGCGCCTGTTGCCACGACATACAACCAACTGAAGTCTAATCGAGAGACAAATGTTGTGGTTCGTGCCTGAAAATGTAGGAGATTCTGCATGCCGATTTTGCGCCTCTTGGTAATGGCTAGCCTATTTTGGATGAGCCCGAATGCGGCTCACTCTGGTGACGAGTCGAGAACGCCAAGTGGCATCTTCAGCTATGCGAAGGCCTTAGACTGTAAGACCGTTCAATTGATCGAGGTCAGCGTGTTTCCCTTGTTTGTCTGCGAGGTGAAGGACACCTGGCCCGAAGGCAAGGTGCGCAAACGCTGCTGGGTCACCCCAGATCAAGCTGCAGAAATGCTTGATGAGCCAGGTTTGGTGGCCATCTTTGATGAGCTTGATAACGTCTAGGACGATGTGCTTGAGCGCCTTGATTTTGAAGAAAGGCCACCGGTTGAGCCGACTTGAAAGTCCTGCGGAAAGGCCGTCGATCCGAAATCCGATCGACGGCCAGCAGGGCGCCTCGTGGGTGAGAGCAGCAGGCACATCGGGGGTAAGCTAGTGCTGCTGCGTTGCGCTTGAGGGCGAGCGTCCCACCATGGCGCCTTGACGGCAGACTATCCCTTGCCAGATAAACACACAAGTCCGTGTAAGACCTAGGTTCTTTAGTGAGGGTATAGTCATAGAAGCTTATTCGGTCGCGTTCCTGCGATGGCATCGAGGCCACCGCCTCCGCCAGGAGTTGAACAGTTTACTTCGGACACTCAATTGTGAGCCCAAGGCGCAGCTACAGCGAACAGCGGGTGCCCAGCTCCGTCTCGTCCTCTCCCAAATTGCTGTTGCCGAACGCAAGCGCCCTGGCGATCGCGAGGCGGTCCTCGGCGTCATGGTGCAACTAGCTGCCGCCGTGGATCGCCGACGCGCCGAGATAAAGAAATCAGCAAACCTCGATGAGCTTGCCGACCTCCCGTTGAGGCTGGTTGGTCTGTATTTGGAGACGAGGATCGCAGTAG
>JARFQY010000329.1 GCA_029287535.1 Filomicrobium sp. | reverse complement strand
GCTGGTACGACGCGGCGAACAACAAAGGCTGCCTACCCGGCCCTCCACCCGCAGTGGATCGGTGTGGCAATCATTCCAGTGAGTCTGTTTGTAGTACGAGCAGCTTCGGCTGCACCTGGAACGCCGGCGACGAGAAATGCGAATCCAAGGCTCCGTGACGTTTAGCCCACGAGTGAATGGAGGCGGTCGGTGATCGAGCTTCTCAAAGGCTTTCCGAGCAATGTGGTCGCCATTTCCTGCCACGGGAACGTGACGCGCCAGGACTACGACGACATACTCATTCCAGCCGTAGAAGCAGCGCTCCAGTCGAACGCCAAAGTCCGTATGCTGTACGAAGTCGCCAACGACTTCACGGGCTACGACGCTGGCGCGGCCTGGGAAGACTTCAAGACCGGCATGGATCATTTCACCAAGTGGGACCGCATCGCCGTGATCACCGATATCGACTGGATTGCGGGTGCTGTGAAGATCTTTGGTATATTTCTTCCGAGCACGGTTCGCGTCTATCCCCTTGCGGATGCCGCGAAGGCCCGGCTTTGGATCACTCAGGCGTCCTGAGGACTATTCGCGCCTGAGCGCATCAATCGGATCAAGTTGTGCCGCTCGGCGCGCAGGGAAGTAGCCGAAGACAACGCCGATCAGGGCCGAGAAGACAAAAGCAATCAGCACGATCCCAAGATCGAAAACGAACGGTATCTGCATGCCGACCGAGACAGCTCCAGCGAGTCCAAGGCCAAGCGCAACGCCGATCGCGCCGCCTAGCAGCGACAGCGTTACGGCCTCCACGAGGAACTGCATAAGGACTTGGCTCTCCTGGGCCCCGATGGCAAGCCGGATACCAATTTCGCGGGTCCGCTCCGTCACCGAAACAAGCATAATGTTCATAATTCCAATGCCGCCGACCAACAGGCTCACTCCAGCGACGGCGCTCAGCAACATGGTCAGGATCCCGGTCGTCACGGCTTGCGCATCGGCGATTTGTTTCATGTCCGCAACACCAAAATCGTCCTCCTCGCCCCCAGAGATCCCGCGCCGTTCCCGCAGGAGACGTTCAATGTCCGCTTGGACCTTGGACGTATCAGCACCGTCGAGAGCCGACACGGTGATCCTGTTGATGTCGGTATTGCCCGCGATCCGTCGCTGGTAGGTCCGAAGCGGGATCAGAACTACGTCGTCGCGATCAGTGCCGAATCCGGATTCGCCCTTGGGCTCCAGGGTGCCGATCACCTCGCAAGAGACATTACTCAAGCGAATGCGCTTACCGAGGGACTCCTCTCCGCCAAAAAGCTGCTCCTGAACCGTTTTCCCCAGGATGCAGACCGCCTGGCCACTCCTCGTCTCTCCGTCCAGGAAATTGCGGCCTCGCGCGAGTTCCCAATCCTGCGCGACAATGTAACTGGCATCAGTTCCGATGGCGCCCGTACTCCGACTTTCATTGCCGTACACAACGGTCGCCGACATTTGCGCCAATGGTGCGACCGCGCGTATGCCGCGAAGCTGCTCCCGCATCTCGACAACATCTCGATCATTGAATTGTTTTGCCGTCGCGCTGGAGCGGCCCGGCCCCCATTGACCTGGACGGACGAACAGCACATTCGTGCCTAGCTTGGCCATCTCTTCCTGGACTTTGACTGTCGTGCCGTTGCCAATCGTCACCATCGCGATCACGGCACTCACACCAATAACGATGCCGAGCAGCGTTAGGAATGACCGGAGCGCGTTACGCCGGATAGCTTGAACGGCGAGTTTGAGCGTCTCGAAAAACATCAAGCGGCCTCCAGAACTGCACTGTCACTCGCAATCCGGCCATCGAGAAACTCAACAACACGACGCGCATAACCTGCCATTTCCGGTTCATGAGTAACCATCAGGACGGTTATGCCCTTCGAAGTATTGAGATCGACCAACAAGTCCATGATTTCTTCGCTGGTCCTTGTATCGAGATTGCCAGTCGGCTCATCCGCAAGAAGGACGGCAGGGTCTGTGACAATCGCGCGGGCAATCGCGACACGCTGCTGCTGACCGCCCGAAAGCTCTGAAGGCGTGTGTCCGGCCCTTCCTGCGAGGCCAACGCGCTCAAGTGCCTTTAGTGCAAGCGGTCGCCGCTCTGACTGACGCAGGCCTCGATAAATCAAAGGAAGTTCTACATTCTCGACGGCGGATGTCCGGGCCAGAAGGTTAAAGCCCTGGAACACAAAACCGATATAGTGCCGCCGCAGCAGCGCCCGCTGTTTCCGGTCGAGCTTGCCAACCTCAACACCGTTGAACCGGTAGCTGCCCGCCGTCGGCTGGTCCAAGCATCCGATAATGTTCATTGCCGTTGACTTGCCCGAGCCGGACGGTCCCATGACGGCAGTGAACTCCCCCCGCCGGATAGTCAGGTCGATTCTGTCGAGCGCGCGCACTTCTGCCTCACCGCACCCATAGGTTTTCGATACCCCGCGCAAATCAATGACGTTGGGTGCGGAGGCGTCAACAGTTTCCTCGTCGCTCACGGGCGGGTCTCCGAATCGACAATCACGCCCTCGCCTGTTTCGAGCTCGCCCTTCAAGATCTCCGTTCGCTTACCATCGGTCGCGCCAATCGTAACGTCGCGAGCTTCTGGCGCGCCATTGCGGACGATCCAGACCTTGCGCTCAGGTCCCTGCGATTGTTCGGCGCCACTCGGCTTGCGCAGCCGCGGTGGTCCGGGCACCAGTTTCTGCAGAAAGCTCCGCTGATCTTGTGGCTCGGCGCTGGGTGGGATGAAACGTAAGGCCGCGTTGGGCACTGTGAGCACGTCATGCACTTCGGCAACCACAATCTCGGCCGTTGCCGTCATGCCGGGCCGCAAGAGTAGCTCGGAGTTGTCTGTTGTCAGCACGGCCTTGTACGTCACG
>JARFQY010000328.1 GCA_029287535.1 Filomicrobium sp. | reverse complement strand
GGCAAGGGAACGACGCTCGCGCGACCTAGTCTCGAGCCAGTTGCGCCTTGGCCCGCGCCTTGCGCGTGGCGGTCTTCTCGAATTCGAGCATCTTGCGAACGAGGCCTTCAAAACAAAAGTAGACACCGCGCTCGATGCGTTCGGGCTTGAGGTCAGCAAGGCGGGCATTGCCAAGGCCGACGCCCTGGTTCTGCACTGCGCTTACGATTTGCTGGTCGAAGGCAAGTGCATCTTCCAGACGACGGTCGATCAAGCCTGAAAGCGCGCCGACATCATCGATCTCGGAGGTGCGCAAGGCTTCGAGGATCTTGGCATAGCGCTCATCGGCATCGGCATGGGCGGCCGGCAGGCGGTCGTTGAGGATCTTGCGCAGGATATCGATGTCGAGGATCAGCTGATCGACGTTGGTCGCGATGTCGGCGACATAATCCTCGCGTTCCTCGAGCACGCGCTCCAGCTCAAGGTCAATCGTCTCAAGCAGCGCCGACACACGCTGAATGGTACGTCGCAACGGCTTTGGAACACCGCGCTCTTTTTTGTACTGGAGGTCGTGGGAGGCGGCTGCCCAGATGTGCTGGGCAAGCGTGCGGATCTGCACTTCCGCGCGCAGGTCATCAAGTGTGCTGAGGGCAGGCGGCGCGGGACCGGACGACGGGCTCAAGATGACATGGACCGACTGATAGCCGAAAGAGCCGGCATCGTCGTCCATGCCCTTCTTTTCTTCGGTCTCGATGGGAAATTCCCCACGCAGCACATCCAACGTCCGTTCGATGTCTGGGCGGTAGAGAAGGATGACTCGGACACCGACAAGGTCTTTCACGTCATCAAACCTGGTGATGGGTTCCTTCGAGCGATCGATCTTGTCGCACAACGATGTCCAGGTCTTTATCCGCGACTCCAGAGGTGCACCGAGGGTGATATCCTCAGCGCGCAGGAGCAAGCCGATCTGGGTGCGGATGCGATCGCAAAACTCCTGCAGGGCGGGCAAAACCGCCTTGTAGTCATTTTCAAAGATCGCCGCTGACTGGCTGTTGCGGGCGCGCTTCACCGCCATTGCCCCTGTTGGTTTGATGTTCTCAGGGGTGTGCCAGGGACGACGTGGTCCTGCAAGGCGTTTTGCTCAAAGCTTCACAGAGAGCTCTGGGTCTGAAGTTACGCGTCGCTGGTTTCCAGTGGGCGGACTATTTCCAATCAACTTGGAGGATTTCAAACGAGCGGGGCCCCTTGGGCGTCGACACTTCGACGCTGTCACCAACCGACTTGCCAATCAGGGCGCGCGCTATTGGCGAGGAAATCGAAATCTTCCCGTCACGCAGATTGGCCTCGAGGTCGCCCACGATCTTGTAGGCGGTCTCCTCGTCGGTGTCTTCGTCGACAACCTTGACCGTTGCTCCGAATTTCACCGTCTCGCCAGACATTGTGGCGACGTCGATCACGTCGGCACGCGAAAGCTTGTCCTCAAGCTCAGCAATAGTTGCCTCGTTGAGTCCTTGAGCCTCCTTGGCGGAATGATACTCAGCATTTTCGGACAGGTCGCCATGCGCGCGCGCTTCGGAGATCGCCTGAATAATGCGCGGACGCTCGACGGATTTCCGGCGCTGCAGCTCATCCTCAAGCTGCGCGAAGCCTTCCGTCGTCATAGGTACCCGTTCCGTGGACATCGTTAAAGCCTCCCACGAGGCCCGGCCTTAAACGGCAGGGCCAAATTCACTTCAGTCATACAAACTAGGGATTGACGCCCAGCCTAACGCTCAGGCCATCAAGAGGTTATGTTATGTTGCTTGTGTAGCTCTGCAACGGCGCAACCTCCAGGCTGTCGCTCTTCAGCGCACGAATCGCCCGAATGACCGCTCTCGCGCCAGCGAGCGTTGTATAATATGGAATGTGGTGAAGCAAGGCCGTTCGGCGGATATCCTTGGAATCCGCGAGTGCTTTGGCGCCTTCGGTGGTATTGAATACGAGCTGAACCTGGCCGTTCTTCATGGCATCAACGATGTGGGGACGCCCCTCCAGAACCTTGTTCACCGCCTCGCAGGCGACGCCATGCTGTTCGAGAAAGCGCTTGGTGCCGCGTGTGGCCATGACTTTGAATCCGACTTCGGAGAGTTCGAGCAAGGGCTCCACCATACGGGCCTTGTCATTATCCTTGACCGAGACAAAGACCGTCCCCGACATGGGGAGTGTCTGGCTGGCGCCGAGCTGACTCTTGCCGAAAGCCATCGCGAAGTCGTGGTCGATCCCCATCACTTCTCCCGTGGAGCGCATTTCCGGCCCCAGAATTGGGTCGACTCCGGCGAAGCGGGCAAATGGGAACACAGCCTCCTTTACAGCGACGTGACCAAGCGGTTGGGAGCGCAGATCGAAGTCCGCCAGGGGACGTCCGGCCATGACCTGTGATGCGATCGAAGCGATGGGAGTGCCGATCACCTTGGCGACGAAGGGCACCGTGCGCGAGGCGCGCGGATTAACTTCCAAGATGTAGACGCGACCATCCTTGATGGCGAATTGAACGTTCATCAACCCGATCACGTTGAGAGCCTTCGCGAGTTCGCACGCCTGACGCTCCATTTCGCCGATGATCTGTTCCCCCAAGGAATGCGGAGGCAGTGAGCACGCTGAATCGCCAGAGTGAATACCCGCCTCCTCGATATGCTCCATCACGCCGGCTATGAATGTGTCCTTGCCGTCGGAGAGACAGTCGACATCGACCTCCACGGCATCGGTCAGGTAGCTGTCGATCAGAAGCGGGCGCTCTTCGGAGACGACCAGCTCATTGGGACCGTCGAGGCTAGCTGAAAGCTGTTTGATGTATCTATCGATCTCACTGCCATCGTGGACGATCTCCATCGCCCGCCCGCCGAGAACGTGTGAGGGCCTTATCACAACCGGATAGCCCGTCTCGTCGGCAACCGCGCGTGCCTCTTCGGGTGAGCGGGCGATCCCCGCCGGCGGTTGGAGAAGCCCGAGTTGGTTGATGAGCGCCTGGAAACGGTCGCGCTGCTCAGCAAGGTCGATGGCATCCGGCGACGTGCCGAGAATTGGAACACCAGCCGCCTCCAACGCAGACGCAAGTTTCAAAGGTGTCTGGCCGCCGAATTGGACAATAACACCCAGCAACTCGCCGTTGGCCTTTTCAGCCTCAATAACCGCCAGCACGTCTTCGGCGGTGAGCGGTTCAAAATACAGCCGGTCGGAGGTGTCATAGTCGGTCGACACCGTCTCCGGATTGCAGTTGATCATGACCGTCTCGAAGCCAGCAGCGGTTAGAGCAAAGCAGGCATGACAACAGCAATAGTCAAATTCGATACCTTGGCCGATGCGGTTTGGTCCGCCGCCGAGGATGACGATCTTCTTGCGGTCCGAGGGTTGTGCTTCGCAGACCGGCGTACCCTCTAACGGGCCTTCGAAGGTCGAGTACATATAGGCCGTGGGGGAGGCGAACTCCGCGGCACAGGTATCGATCCGCTTGAACACGGGGAGGACACCCAACGCCTCGCGTTGCCGGAAGACTTCGGCGGGGCTGATACCGGCTAAGGCGGCCAAACGCGCATCGGCGAAGCCCATGGCTTTCAGCTGACGCATGTTTTGTTCGGTTTTTGGAAGGCCGTGCTCTCGCACACGGGTTTCCATGTCGATGATTTCCTGAATGCGCTCCAGAAACCAGGGATCGATCTTGGAGTAGGCGTGGACCTGCTCGATGTCGATGCCGTGGCGAAGTGCCTGAGCGACCTTCAGGATACGATCTGACGACGGGCTCGAAACGGCCGCGCGTATGACATTCTTGTCGTCGCCGAAACCAAGGCCTTCGAGGGCGATATCATCAAGCCCGCTGAGACCGACCTCCATGGAACGCAATGCCTTCTGCAGGCTTTCGGCAAAGGTCCGACCGATGGCCATAGCCTCTCCAACCGACTTCATCGAAGTGGTCAGAGTTGCATCGGCTCCAGAGAATTTCTCAAAGGCGAAGCGCGGGATCTTTGTGACGACGTAATCGATTGTCGGTTCGAAGGAGGCCGGAGTGGCACCACCGGTGATGTCATTTTCGAGTTCGTCCAACGTATAGCCGACGGCAAGCTTGGCCGCGACCTTGGCAATTGGAAAGCCGGTCGCCTTGGAGGCCAGTGCCGATGATCGCGATACACGCGGGTTCATCTCGATGACCACCAGCCGGCCGTCGTCCGGATTGACGGCGAACTGGACATTGGATCCGCCCGTTTCGACACCGATCTCGCGCAGCACCGCGATCGATGCGTTGCGCATGATCTGGTACTCTTTGTCGGTGAGCGTCAAAGCCGGTGCGACGGTGATCGAATCGCCGGTATGAACACCCATTGGATCGACGTTCTCGATCGAGCAAATGATGATGCAGTTGTCCGCTTTGTCGCGGACGACTTCCATTTCGAATTCCTTCCAACCGAGAACACTTTCTTCGATAAGGACCTGGGTGGTCGGAGAGGCGTCAAGCCCGCCCTCAATGATCTCGAAGTATTCCTCGCGGTTATACGCGATACCGCCGCCGGTCCCGCCCAGCGTGAACGACGGGCGGATAATCGCCGGAAGTCCGATCAGCTCGAGTGCGGCAGCGGCCTCTTCGCGGTTATGAGCCATCTTGGAGCGTGGCGTCTCCAGTCCGATCCGCTCCATCGCCTCGCGGAACAGCAGGCGGTCCTCGGCTTTGTCGATGGCCTCTGCTTTTGCGCCGATCAACTCGGTCCCAAGCGCCGAAAGAATGCCTTTCTTGTGCAGGGCCAGCGCCGTGTTGAGAGCTGTTTGGCCGCCCATTGTCGGAAGGATTGCGTCGGGTTGTTCGGCGGCGATGATCTTCGCCACAACCTCGGGTGTGATCGGCTCGACGTAGGTGGCATCGGCCAGTTCGGGATCGGTCATGATCGTGGCCGGGTTCGAATTGACCAGGATAATCCGATAACCCTCGGCCTTCAGCGCCTTACAGGCCTGCGTCCCCGAGTAGTCAAACTCGCAGGCCTGGCCGATGATGATGGGCCCCGCACCTATGATGAGGATGGACTTGATGTCTGTTCGTTTGGGCATGGAAGGCGACTTCTCTCGCAGCTCTTTATGGTGGGCCAACTGAAGGATCGCAGGTCGTGCTCGTGCAAGCCACCCGTCCAGTCCCGGCCGGTCAATTCTCTGTCGTGGGCGCGCTCTTGACGCGACTATTCCTTGGTCCTTTTTGCTCGCATCTTATCCATCTGGGCGCGCATTTCAGCGCAGGGGTCGGGACGCTCTTTTCGTGGTGTGAATACGATGTAGTCAGCGACCGGTCGGCCATCGGCCTCACGCTCCACATAGTCCGCAGGATCGGTGCTGTCGCCATTCACCTCGACTTGCTTCAATGAGACAATTGCATCGGCCGGCACACCGCGCTCCTCCAGATACCACGGCACGCCGCGGTCGCGCCGAACGTGGCCGTTGCCTGCGATCAGAATCCCGCCCTTGCCAGTGGCCACCGCCAGAAGCGAGTCTGCCATTGTGGCGTCCCGGAAACGCTGGATGAAGCTCATCCGCGGGACGGCGCTTTCCGGGATCAAACCGCAATGGGAGTCAAGGATCTCCTTTGACAGCGCCGTGGTCTGGGTCTCGGGCAGCGGTGTTGCCAGTGACAGGCGACTAAGCTCACCATCAGCCAAGGCTGCCTCGCCCTCTTTCGAAAGGCGCCGCGTGAAGTTTCTGGAAACGCTGGCTGGCACAATCACGATCTGTTCGTAGAGGGCCTGCTCGATGATTGGCGCATAGATTTTGAAGTCGGGCCAGCCGCTCTTATCCCACTTGAGCATACGGGCGAAATCGCGCGGTTTACGCGGTCGCGGCACAAGCACGTCGCGGCCATAGAATTTATCGAGCGCAGCGTTTTGGTCGACGCGCACCATCTCCATGGCAATGATGTCGACTTGCGGTGCACCTTCGACGATGCGAGAGCCGCGCAACTTGGATATTGTTCGGATCGCCCAGGCCTGCCAGAGATGATGGTCGGGATTGTCATGGACCTCGCCCAGGAGAACGAAGCGAGCCAACGCCATTTCCCGTCCGAGCTCGCGAACAGTTACGAAGTCATTTTTTTCGACAGACCAAATCCTGCCAACCAACGGATGATTGCGCTGATTTTCAGACTGCCAGTTGAGCGGCGGAATCGGGGGCTCTCGATTGTCGGCACCGGCCGCCACCGCAAATATGCATAAACCTAAGCTGAGACAGGCAGTCGCAATCGGTTTCATCATGGGGTCAAACACGCGCCATCTATGTTGTGATCATCGCCAAACAACACCGGGATCGCCTCATCTGCCGGCCTCTCGCGATCCAGTGTTGCGGATTGCCTCGACGAAGCGATCGAAAAGGTAGTGGCTATCCTGCGGGCCTGGCGAAGCTTCTGGATGATACTGTACGGAGAATACGGGGCGATCTTGCGAGGCGATCCCACAGTTTGATCCATCAAAGAGTGAAACATGCGTTTCCACAACGTCATCGGGCAGTGTTTCACGATCGACGGTGAAGCCGTGGTTCATTGACGTAATCTCGACCTTTCCGGTGGACTGGTCCTTTACAGGATGGTTGGCGCCGTGATGGCCTTGATGCATTTTGCGCGTCGTGGCCCCAAGCGCCAAGGCAAGCATCTGATGGCCAAGGCAAATGCCAAACATCGGGAGGCCGCTGGCGAGCAGTTTCTTGATCTGTGGAACGGCGTACCGGCCTGTCGCCGCCGGGTCGCCAGGGCCGTTCGACAGGAACACACCGTCGGGCTGGTGGGCCAGCACGTCCTCCGCGGTCGCGGTCGCGGGAACGACCGTGACCCGACAGCCCGCGGATGCCAAGCAGCGCAGGATGTTCCGCTTCAAGCCGTAGTCTATGGCGACGACATGGACTTGCGGGTTCTCTTGGCGACCGAAGCCGTCCGGCCAGGCCCATCTGGTCTCGTCCCAGCTGTACGATTGCCCGGTCGTGACGTCCGGCACGAGGTCCATGCCCTCCAGCCCTGACCACTGTGCGGCTTCCGCCTGCAGCCGCTTAATGTCAAATTCGCCGTTGCGATTATGAGCGATGACGCCGTTTGGCATACCTTCGGTGCGAATGCGAGCCGTCAAGGCACGCGTGTCGACTCCACAAATGGCGATAATGCCGCGCTGTTTCAGCCACTCATCGAGATTGCGCGCGGCACGGTAATTCGAGGGGGCGGTGATCGACGCCTTCAATACGCATCCGCGGACCCCAGACATAGCTGCTAGGTTGGAGGTCTCTAAATCCTCGTCGTTGACACCGACGTTACCTATATGCGGGAAGGTGAAGGTGATGATTTGGCCGGCATAAGAGGGATCGGTCAGAATCTCCTGATAGCCGGTCATGGCGGTATTGAAACAAACCTCACCGACAGCGCTGCCCTCGGCCCCAAGGCCGTGGCCCGCAATCACTGTTCCATCGGAAAGAACGAGGCGCGCAGTCGAAGGAGCCTCCGTCCAGGCATCTGACGTCGTTGTGGTCAAGGGCTATCCCAAAGTTGTGTGCGGTGATAGGCGCCTACTGGTGCGCCGTTCGCTGTCGGTATAATCGAGGCGGGCGGTGCAAGGAACCCGGCTCACCTGCGGCAATCCGGTTCAAGGGGCCAGCTCCGGGAACGTAGGAAGAAGCCCGTGCCAGGTCAATCTCTAGGTCGGTAGGGTGGAGATTGGATGCGGACCTGACTCGAGCCTATATAGCCGATGAGATATCGCCGAACGTTGTGCGCAATTGTTCGGTGCCCTGATCTAAACAGAGTGCCCATTGGAGGCCACATGCGCGAACGCATTAACCAATCCATGAAAGAGGCGATGAAGTCCGGCGACAAGAAGCGCCTGTCAACTCTGCGCCTCGTCAACGCCGCCATCAAGGATCGCGATATCGCGGCGCGGGCGGACGAAAAAGGGCAGGCCACGGGTGCCGATAAGATCGGTGAACAAGAAATTCTCGCTTTGCTGCAGAAAATGATCAAGCAGCGTAGGGATTCCGCGGAAACCTACCGTCAGGGCGGCCGAGAGGAACTGGCTACCGGCGAAGAAGCTGAAATCACGATCATCGAGGAGTTCCTGCCGCAGCAGATGAACGAGCAGGAAATGCATGAGGCAGTGACGGCTGTTGTCGAGGAAACCGGCTGTTGCGGGCTCAAGGACATGGGCAAGATCATGGGACTGCTGAAGGAGCGCTACACGGGGCGAATGGACTTCGGCAAGGTCAGTGGCATGGTCAAAGAGGCCTTGAAGGACAACTAGGTGGCGCTTTGCCGCCTCAGAGGGCTGACGAAAACTCGCTGGCAGCCCCTCGAGCTGTGGAAAGCGGGTGTCAAAACGTTGATGCCGGGGCGGGGCTCCAAGACCCATTGGCGAATCGATTAGGGTTTTCGTCCCTGGAGAGCTTTGGAAACCGATGCGATTCACCCCTCACCTGCTTGATGAAATCCGAGCGCGTCTGCCGGTCAGCCAGATTGTCGCACGTAAGGTCAAGCTGAAGCGGCAGGGGCGCGAGTTCATCGGGTTATCGCCGTTCAAGACGGAGAAGACGCCGTCGTTCACGGTCAACGACCAAAAGGGGTTCTATCACTGCTTCGCGACCAGTGAGCACGGCGATATCTTTACCTTTCTCATGAAGACGGAGGGTCTGGACTTTCCGGAGGCTGTAGAGCGGCTGGCCGAGGAGGCAGGTGTCGAGCTGCCGAAGCTGGCACCACCGACACCGGAGGTGCAGGCGCAGCTCGATACACGGGAACGCCTCTACCAACTCGTTGAAGTGGCTACTGAATATTTCTGCGCCAATCTGCGTGCGCGGACGGGTCAGGTCGCGCGGGAGTATCTGGAGCGGCGCGGGCTGTCGGCCGAGACGATCTCCAACTTCCGGCTGGGATACGCCGTCGATGACCGTACGGCCTTGTTGAGACACCTGAGTCAGGCCGGTTTCAGCGAAAGCGAGCTGATTACCTCCGGGATGATTATCGGCGGTCAGGACATTCGCGAGCCGTACGATCGCTTTCGCCATCGTGTGATGTTTCCAATCACCGATCCAAAGGGGCGTGTTATTGCCTTTGGAGGGCGGGCGCTGGACCCGCAACAGCCGGCCAAGTACTTGAATTCAAACGATACACCGCTGTTTCATAAGGGCCGGGTGCTGTTCAACATGCACCGTGCGCGGCAAGCGGCCTATGAGAATTCAAACGTGATCGCGGTCGAAGGCTACATGGACGTCATCGCGCTAAGCCAGGCGGGGTTCCACGAGGCCGTCGCTCCGCTTGGAACAGCGCTTACTGAAGAGCAGCTGGGGCTCTTGTGGCGAATGTCCCAGGAGCCGATCTTGTGCTTCGACGGCGACAGCGCCGGGCGCAAGGCCGCATTTCGCGCTGTTGATACGGCACTTCCCCACCTCAAACCCGGATTCAGCCTTCGCTTTGCCTTTCTCGCCGACGGTGCTGATCCGGACGACGTCGTCCGCGAAGCAGGAGCCACGGGGCTACAGGCGGTTCTCGACAGGGCCAGCCCGCTGGCCGACGTGCTGTTTGAACGAGAGTGGAGCACCGGAGACTGGTCCACGCCTGAACGGCGCGCCGGTCTCGAACAACAACTGAGCAAGATCATTGCGGGGATCCCGGATCATGCCGTAAGGCAGCACTATGATCGGGACATGAAGGACCGTCTGTTCGCGGCTTGGCGGACGTCAGGCCCGCACAGAGGGACACCACGTAGCCAAACGCCTGTCAGTTACGCGCAGCCCGGCCTCAAACGCCCGCGCCATGGGGCCGGTGGTGATGGCCGCCCCGCAGGGCCGCGCGCAGGTTTGGCGCCCGGCGGCGTTTTTGCCAGTGAGAGCCTGAAACAGAATGCGCGGGCCGCCGGGCAAGGAGCCGCGTTGCCCGCGCGGGAGGCGCTCATCTTGCAAAGTCTCCTCAATCATCCATTTCTTGTAGATGAATACGCCGAGGACATCGCAGCCCTTCAATTCACATCTCAGGCGCTGTGTAACCTTAGAGATGCCATACTTTGCGCCCACGCGATGGAAAAATCCCTTGACAGCACGACCTTGCGATCACATCTGCAACGGCTGGGATCAGGGGACGTGCTGTTGCGGATAGAGCAGCTTATTGCGCGTCGGTCCGATCGTTTTGCTGAACCAGACGCTGAAGCCGACGCTGTGCGAGAAGGCTTCGAACATGTGATCGCGCTGCAGCAAGGACGGACCGGGCTATCAAGACCCTTCGGTGCCAGCCAGCCTGGCCGGTGACCGATTGGCAAGGCTGGGCCCATATATGCGTCGCATTGCGGCGAAGGATTAGTTGCCGGTGTTACGGGAGCACCGGCGGAGTGCCGCCACCGCACGCAAGGTGGTTTTGCCAAAGCGAACGTGATCATTCGAGGGGTAGCACGAGTTGACCGACAACGTTGGGCGAACATTGGCTGCTATTGGCGGCGTCATCATTTCCTCCCGCACCTGCAAACTCCGACGCGGCGCGTAGATCGCCAGCGACAAACGCTCCAGCGAACCGCTGTGTCGCTGCGAAGGAACCCCATACCGAACAGGGTGTCTCAACCATGGTGAATGTAAACGTGAAAGACGAGGAACAGACCAACACATCGCAGACCGAAGGTGATCGTGACAGTCCTCTCCTCGACATGTCCGACTCCGTCGTCAAGAAGTTCATCAAGGCGGCCAAGGCACGCGGTTACGTCACTTATGAGGATTTGAACAAGGTTCTGCCGTCGGAGGAAGTCACTTCCGACCAGATCGAAGACCTGTATGCGACATTGTCGGACATGGGTATCAACGTCGTAGAGTCCGAGGACGAGGAGACCGAGGACGCAGGGACCGCTGAGCCTGCTGACGAAGGTAGCCGGGCGCTCACAACGCAAAGCGTCCCAACCAAGAGTGAAACGCGATCCGAGCCGACCGAGCGCACGGATGACCCGGTCCGCATGTACCTGCGGGAGATGGGTTCGGTCGAGCTGCTGTCGCGCGAAGGCGAAATCGCCATCGCCAAGCGGATTGAAGCCGGCCGTGAGGCGATGATCGCCGGGCTGTGCGAGAGCCCGCTTACGTTCCAGGCCATCATTATTTGGCGCGACGAGCTCAATGACGGGCGCATCCTTCTGCGCGACATTATTGACCTCGAAGCAACGTATGAAGGCCCGGAGGCAAAGGCCGTCCAAGCCGCCGAGGGTGAGCAGTCCGCAGAAGGCGAGCAAACAGTGGAAGGCGCCCCGGGCCCTGACGCTGCTAACGGGGCAGCACCCGCCAGCGCCGCGGCCGATCCCAGTGCCAGTGCTGGTCCCGGTGCCAGTGCTGGTCCCGGTGCCGGTGCCGACGCCGCCACGGATGGCGGTGAAGAATCGGCGAGCACGGAAGGAGACGTCGAGGGCGAGGAGGACGACGACGACGACGATTACGAAAACGCCCTGTCTCTTGCCGCTATGGAAGCAGAGCTCAAGCCAAAGGTGCTTGAGACGTTCGATAAGATTGCTGGCAACTATAAGAAGCTGCGCAAGCAGCAAGACCGCATGATTGAGCAGCAGGTGGCCGGCGATCAGGCGTCGCGCCCACAGCAGCGCGCCTACGACAAACTGCGCGAAGAGATCATCAACGACGTCAAGAGCCTATCGCTCAACAACAACCGTATCGAAAGCCTCGTCGAGCAGCTTTACGCGATCAACAAGCGTCTGGTTGGTTACGAGGGCCGGTTGATGCGCCTGGCAGATGCGCACGGGATTCCGCGCCAATCTTATCTCGACGAGTACTTCGGCAACGAGCTTGACCAGACTTGGCTCGACCGTATGTCCGGCAAGGGCAAGAAGTGGGCGAAGTTCATTGAGGGTGAGCGCGATCAGATCGACCGTATCCGCGGCGAAATCCACGAGCTTGCCAGCGAAACGGGCCTGGAGATTCTTGAATTCCGGCGCATCGTGCGTGCGGTGCAGAAGGGTGAGCGGGAAGCGCGGCAGGCCAAGAAGGAAATGGTCGAGGCGAACCTGCGCCTGGTGATCTCGATCGCCAAGAAATACACGAACCGCGGCCTGCAGTTCCTTGACCTGATCCAGGAGGGCAACATCGGCCTGATGAAGGCGGTCGACAAATTCGAGTACCGTCGCGGTTACAAGTTCTCGACTTATGCGACGTGGTGGATCCGACAGGCGATCACCCGCTCCATCGCCGATCAGGCCCGCACCATCCGTATTCCGGTGCACATGATCGAAACGATCAACAAGATCGTGCGGACGAGCCGGCAGATGCTGCACGAGATCGGCCGCGAGCCGACTCCGGAAGAACTCGCCGAAAAGCTCGCCATGCCACTAGAGAAAGTGCGCAAGGTTCTCAAGATCGCTAAGGAGCCGATCAGCCTCGAAACACCGATTGGCGATGAGGAAGACAGTCACCTCGGTGATTTCATCGAGGACAAGAATGCGCTGTTGCCGATCGATGCGGCGATCCAGTCCAACCTTCGCGAGACCACGACCCGAGTACTTGCATCGCTAACGCCTCGTGAAGAGCGCGTTTTGCGCATGCGCTTCGGGATCGGCATGAATACCGACCACACGCTGGAGGAAGTCGGCCAGCAGTTCTCGGTGACGCGCGAACGCATCCGCCAGATCGAAGCAAAGGCGCTGAGAAAGCTGAAGCATCCAAGCCGCAGCCGAAAGCTCCGGAGCTTCCTGGATAACTGATCTGAAGGGCCGCACATCGCGGCCCTTTCCTATTGGGCCGCGCTTCGCTCTTCCTCGATGGCTGGCGCTTCGTCGAGCAGTGAGAAAATCACGAAGGCGGCGGCCGACAAGGCGATGGTCGTAAAACCGATCACGGGCCCGGAGACATCACCCAGTCCAAGCGCCTGCTTGACAGGACCAAGGCCGACGACGGCCGTAAAACCGGCGATGAGGGCGGCGATGGCACCGCGCCGGGTGGCTCTGGGCCAATAAAGCCCGCCGGCCAAGATCACGATGCCAGAGCAGAAATAGATGGCACCTGAGACCGCCAGATAGTCCCAGATGTCCTCTCTACCCTGGTAGATGAGCCCCCAGTAAAGCTCATAGAGCGCAATCAGCACGATGCCGATCCGGGTGGCGAGGATCTGAAAGTTCGCGTCGTCGGTGCAGCCGGTCAGAGGACCCACAATGTCGCGCGAGATGACCGAGGACCAGCAAAACAGGTATCCGTCCTGCGTGGACATGAAAGAGGCGAACATGACGATCGCCAGCAGTCCGACGAGCCATGGCGGCAGCGCCTCCGAGAGCATGACGGCAGAGGCAACCAAATCGGCCTCGTCGCCGTAATCGGCGAGCTTGGCGGGCAGACCGGCCTGCTCGCTGCTCTGACCGGCAAAGTACGCCAACGCCAGAACGCCGATGAACGCCGGCAGGGCCATGCGCCC
>JARFQY010000162.1 GCA_029287535.1 Filomicrobium sp. | reverse complement strand
GGCGGTGTCCTGTCGCGCCGAGCGTTTCGTCAAAGCTGGGATGCCGCCCCTTAACCGGGGATGGATTATTCGGGCGCTTAACAGTTTGCTCATGATGTCATGACGGCGCGGCTCGTGCGGCATGTCCAGAAGCGGGTTTGGCACGGTGCTTGCGGGGCCATATCCGTCGACGCGCAAGCCAAATATCAGGAAGCGACATGCCAAGAACCACTGCGGGCCATCGAGAACTTGACGCCCTGCGACGCATGTGTAGCGCCCGTCGATCAGATGCTCCGGGCCCTACAGATGTCCGTCGGCCGCCGTGTCGGCATCAGGATTTGTTCGACATAGAGGCGGAACAGTTCGTTGATCGGACTGTCGATCGCGCACGGCACACGATCCAGATACTCCCCCACCGTTCGCCCGGCGCCTAAGCTGGCGGCAATCTTACGCTGCGTCAGCCCGGCCGCGTGAGCCAATGCTTCTCTGATCTTGCGCATCGGCAATCTCTGCATGGGCGTCTCCCCACTGCCCCCAAAAGGGGGCGAGGGTCGCCCGCCAAAAGATCACCAACGGCTCTGTCGAACCGCCTTCCGCAGGCTGGCCGGATGCTCCGGAATCGCTGGCCGGATGTCGCCGGAACGGGCAAGCTGACCGCTGCCCGACGAGATGGACGATCGTGCCCTGGAGCGGCTTCTGTTTGCGTCGGCCGGCGGTAATCAAGGCCGTCTCGCTGCCAGCGCCTTGCAACGGCTGATAATTGCTAGCCGAGCGCGATCTGCGTCCCAACGAGCGCGGCGTAGACTAGCAATAAAGCGACGCCCTCAAATCCAATGCCGCGCCGGTCGCGGATGATCAGCCCCATCAGTAGGATCGCCGTGATGACGATACCACCGACAAGCATCAGTGCATCGCGCGCCGGGATCGCATGATAGATCGAGCCCTCGCGATACGCGGCGTCCGACAGCGTCAGGAACAGAACGTCGAACGTATTGCCGCCGATTATGCGACCCACGGCCAGTCGCAGCGCACCGCGCCGTACGGCGGCAAGCGTCGTGACCAACTCGGGTAGAGATGTCGCGGTCGCGGTCAACAACGCGCCGACAACGGTTTGCGATATGTCATAAGCGTCCGAAATGCGTGCACCGGTAAGCGCGATCACATAGCCGGCAAAGCCAAGAATGAGAGCGAGGATTGTGAAACGAAATCCAAGTCGGATTAGGCTGTGGATGTCGCCAGGCGGCTCCTCGGGTATATCGGCCCGAGTCTCCCTCGTCTGCTCGGGTCGCCACATCGGCCGGCGCCCGAGTTGCACAGTGGTACGGGCGCCCAAAAACATAGACTGCGATGAGCGCCAGGCTCACAGGATGGATCGACCATATCTCTATCGGCGATGTCAGATAGGCCGCCAAGACGAGTCCGAGCAGTAGGATGAGAACGGCGGCCTGCAGGAGGTTTTTCGCGTCGGCTGCTGCATGCTCCAGATTGAAGTGCCGGTAGGTGAGATCGGCAACGACGAGAAATACGGTCTGCACGGCAATACCACCCACCGCATTTGATACCGCGAGCAATGCCAGCCCGTCCCAGGCGGCGGAGACGGATGTGACGGTGCCGGAAAGCGATGTACTCCCTCCGAGCAACAAACCACTGACCACCGCTTCGCCGAGACCTGTCCGGTCTGCGATGCGATCGGCAAGTTGCGCCATCCACACCCCGCAGACGGCGATGACCGCCGCAGCGAGCAAGAATAGCGCAATGGCAACCTCGATTTGCAACATCATGAAGATTTCACGTTAGCGCCTACCAAGCTCAGCTGAGACGCTTTCGTACACGTTGTCTCGATGCGCATTTGCCCGAGTGAGGCTCAGCGGATGTCACACGCCGACCCCGGATCCTTATTGCTCCGACCAGCACTCAGGAAAATCACGCGAACGCAGATCGCAAACTGCACTCCTAGCCGATTACAACTCAACCGCCCCGTCGTCTCGCCAGCGATATGACGAGGATGGCAAAGGCAGCGACAAGAGCGAGCATCACGCCGTCATCCTGCCGCGTAAAAGTTGGCGTGGTTGCTTGTCGGCGATCGAGCCGGTGCTCTTCTGCGCACCGTCACTCGTACCTCTCTCCGTCAAGTCGTGCGTCTCATCGCTTGGTTGTGCCCTGTCCGCGTCAGTGGCCGGCCGGTCCTAGCTTGTGCGAGTTTCGCCATGGTGTTCCTTTTCGCTAGTTCAGGCCGCCTCCAAGTATTCGCTGACTATGGATGTGCACCTCATCATTCTTTCGCTCGCGGACGAGCAAACCCAAAACGCTGTGCAGGGGCGGGACCCTTCAGACGTAAATCATCTTCTTCGTCATGCCGCCATCCACCACGATTTCCTGGCCGGTTATGAAGCCGGATTGCTCGCCGTCCAAGAGAAAGGCGGTCGCCGCTGCGATGTCCTGAGGCCGACCGACGCGGCCTACCAGATGCTGTTCATGATCGCCAGGCTCGATGGCGTACTTTCCGGTGTCGATCCAACCTGGTGCAATGCAGTTGACCCGCACGTCCGGCCGGAGCGACATGGCCAGCGAATGCGTAAGAGCGATGATCCCGCCCTTGCTCGCCGAGTAGGCGAAAGTGCTGGGCTCCGACATGTGGGCGCGGGTCGATGTCATTAGAACCATGGCCCCTTTGGTAGACCGCAAGAGCTTTTCAGAAGCACGTGCCAACAGGAAGCTCGCTGTCAGATTGGTCGCGATGATGCGGTCCCAGTGGGCCAGCGTCCATTCCGAGAGCGGTTCAAACCGATTGATGCCGGCATTTGAAACAATACCGTCCAAGCGGCCGTATTTCTCAGCCACCAACCGCACGAGAGCTTCCACGCTATCTTCGTTGCCAACGTCGCACGTCACTGGGTCACCACGGACGAGCGCTGCCGTATCTTGGTTCTCCTGTTCCGCAATATCGGCGCAAACGACATGCCACCCGTCTTCTGAAAGCCGCTCACAGATTGCCTGGCCGATACCTCGCGCAGCCCCAGTCACGATGACAACCTTGCTAGATGCGCTCATGTTCTGGCCTCCGAGTTCACGCAACCTGCAAAGACGATCGGCTGAGCCCTTGGGGCAAGCCCTGAAGCAGCCAGGGAAGCATCCGCCGGCTCGAGGATCAACCGCCGAGAGGAATAGTCGCTGGTAGCCATCTTGTTCTGCAGGGCGTGATTTTGGCTTGAACTTCGAGGCCGGTGACTACGTCAGTCAACAGGTTTCCAGATCATGACGCCAATAGCTGCGACCAGCGGCACGGTTGCCATAATGCCCCAGAAAATCCAAACGCGCGCATCACGCCAGTAGGTAGAAGGTATCGCACCCGTTTCCCTGAATTTGAGCGCTTGGCGCCCCTGTCGGATTTGTACCGGCACCAGCACACCAAGCCAGATACCCCCCGACAAGACGAACAGTAGCTGGGTCCAGATCAGCCAAGAGCTTGCAACAGGATGGGTTCCGCTGAGATACAGCATTCCATAGCCTCCGGCGACGATAAGAACGATACCGCCGAGCGTAAACACCCAATCCGTTACCGTTACCATCCGTTGCGCGAAACTGATCAGCTTAGGATCACGCGTACGGTCGGCAAAAACTTTCCAGAACGCCGTGATGGTCACGTTGCCAACAAGTATGACCACGCCAATAATGTGAATGGTCTTGCAGAGCTCGTACAGTGCGGCAACTCCAAAGAACCGATTAATCTCTCACCTAAACCCATAGCGTACCACAGCGTCGATCACCAAGATCATACGCCACGCGTCCTCAACTCGGTGCGCAGGGATGATGCGCTGGTTTGTCCCGATCTCTGGTGCGCCCCGAAGGCGCGTGTCACCTGTGGAAGAGGGTTCCACCCAGCGAGTTGTCGATTGAGCTGTTAGCTGACGGGCGGCGTGGCCGGGTAACCGACCCCGTCGAAGCCCCGTGACAAAGGCCGCCTTGGGCGGTTGAGCGAGCGTGCGGGCCGTAACGCGAGTGAAGCCTGAGCAGGCCTCGAAAAGGACAATGCGTAGGCGGCAGCTTAACTGGCGCGGGTAGTTCAAGGCCAAGCTCAGCCAATTTG
>JARFQY010000084.1 GCA_029287535.1 Filomicrobium sp. | reverse complement strand
GCCTATACCTTCACAGCCCCTTACGCCGCCACTTGCCTCGAGGGCACGCGTGGGCGCTTCGTCCGATGCTGGGATCGTTCCAAGAAGCCGTGTATTCTCAATGCTGCACGTGAGTTGAAGGAGGACCCATCGACGTGACCGGCTTTGTCAATACCGTTACCGACATCGATCACCTCGTGAATTTGTTAGGCCTCGGGGATGGGCTGTGGCCATAATAAATACACCAGGATCAGCCCCAGCTCGATATTGCTCTAGGTTTCTTGAATGCGGCGCACCGCGTCCTGCAAAGCAGTCAAGACGCTGGCCTTTTCTTCACTGTTCATCTCGAAAGTATTGATCAAAAGCCGCACACCCGGCCGGTCCACTTTCACGATTTGGCCGCTCTCGGTAAGTTCGTCATAAATCCCAGTCACCTTAAACGCACGAATTGGTCGCGAAATCCCCTTCAATTCTATGGTCCCTTGATCCTCGGCAAGAATGTCGTCTTTGACCAGAGCATATGTTTCATTCGCCAGTAGGATACCGCCGTTTTCGGCATGGCCTTGCAGACGCGCAGCCAGGTTCACTTCGTTGCCCACAACGGTGTAGTCCATACGGTCCTCGCTGCCGAAATTTCCGACCGTGCAAAAGCCGGTCGTAATGCCAATGCGCAGCTCGAAAGATTGTTCCAGGCCCATTCCTTGCCATCCACGCTGGAGATCTCGAAGACACCGTTGCATCTCTATGGCCATCTTCACGCAAGCTAGGGCATCCTGCTTGGGGCCGTTGGTTTCCGGGTCGCCGAAGAACGCCAGAATCGCGTCACCAATGAACTTGTCTATTGTGGCGCCAAATTTAAGTGCAATCCTGGACATTTCAGTCAGGTATTCATTCAGCATGCTCGTGACCTCTTCGGACTCGAGCGCGTCGACAATCTTGGTGAAGCCGGCGATGTCGGAATAAAAGATCGTCAGTTTCTTGCGCCTGGCATCAATCTCCACCGTCTGTTGTCCAGCGAAAATTGACGAGTAGACTTGCGGAGACAGATACTTTGAGAGCTTGGTGGACAAAGTTTCGAGCGTCTGAGCCTTTTCAATTGCCAATTGATTTGCGGTCTCGGCCCGGTGTTTCGCCTCCCGAAGCTCCTGCTCTGCGTTCTTGTCGGCGGTGATATCTGAGATGGCACCGACCAGCCGTATGACGCGTTGATCAGTGTCGCGGACAGAGGTCGCATTGTCTGTCACCCAGATATAGTCACCTTCACCGTTTCTGACGCGATACTCTGTCGACAGACGCGTTGCGTCACTCTTGAAGTGGGCTCGGATAACGTTTCGATATTTGTCCGCATCGTTTGGATGAACCCGCTCGTACCAAGCCGATGACGTCAAGCTCCCATCAGGCAACGACATGATGGCGTGAAGACGTGGCGTCACCTCGAGTTCATCGGCTGCGACATCCCAATCGTAGAGACCTTCCGTCGCCGCCGCCGTCGCCAGAGCATACCGTTCCTCGCTTTTCCGAAGTCGCAGCTCGGCATCCTTTCTGGCAGTTACGTCAGCCGTTGAACCGGCAAGGCGGTAGACGCGGTTGTTGTCGTCCCATAGCCCGACGCCGCGGTGATAGTGCCATACGTATTCGTCCTTCGCGTTGAGGACGCGGAACTCGCAGCTGTAGAAATCCGTGTTGCCGGCCAGGTGAGCGCGCACCGCATCTCGGAAAACGGGCAAATCCTCGGGGTGTATCCTCGTCTGCCAGATGTCCGTTGAAATCATGCCAAGCCGATCAGACATGAGCCCAAGTTCACTAAGCAGTCGGGGGGCGACATACATGCCGCCTTTCTCGAGATCCCAGTCCCAGATCCATTCATTCGCACTTTGCATGGCGAGAGCGTAACGCTCTTCGCTTTCGCGTAACATGAGCTCAGTAGTTTTGAGTTGTGTGATATCGGTGAAAACACCGACAAGGCCGCCGTCCTGCGTCCGCCGCCAAGATACATTCACCCATCGCCCGTCGCTCAGCAGCGTATGATACGGACCCGACGCTCTACTTCGTTGCTGCAGCCGATTATGGATCCAGGCATCGACGTCATCGTCGATATCGACCAGGAGCCTTCGCTCAACCAATGCGCGCAGGATATGTTCATAGTCGGTGCCGGGCACCAAGACATCGGCGAGGCCAGGATAGAGCGCTCTGTATTGGTCGTTGCAGAGGACAAGGCGATCCTCGGCATCGTAAATCGCGAATCCATCAGAGATCGTCTCGATCGCCTTGGCGAGGTGGTTGCGAGCTTCCTGGGCGGCCTCCCGATGTTCAACGAGCTCGGTGACGTCACCCGAGGCGCCAACCATTCGCACCGCACGGCCCTCGTCATTGAATTGCGCAATGCCATGCTGGCGTGCCCAACGCCAGCTGCCATTGGCCCCGAGGTAGCGAAATTCGCGTTCGAATCGCTCGGTCTGCCGCTTGAGATGCCCGACGAGCGCGGCTTGCCATTCGTGCTGATGGTCAGGATGGATCCGATTGAACCAATCATTTGCGGATTTCAGCTGGCTGGGATCGAGCCCTAAGGCGTTGCGCACACCTGATGAGTAGTAAATTTCGTCCGTTTCGATGTTCCAGTCGTATACCCCCTCATTGATTGCCTGCATGGCAAGCGCATATCGCTCTTCGCTTTTTCGAAGTGTGGACTCGGACAGCTTTTGCGCGGTGACGTTGGCGACGGCGCCCACCAGACGAATTGCACGACCATCCGCATCACGGATGCACTTGCCGCTATCGGAGAACCAAATGTAGTCGCCGGATTTTCGCCGCACCCTGTAGTCGATCTTGAGAAGCGGCGTCTCCCCCCTGAAGTGTTTAACCAGGGCATCACGATAACGATCGAAATCGTCGCGATGGATCCGTTCGTTCCAGTCATCGGAAGTAAGGTCCCCGGGTGACATGCCCAGCATCGCGGTCAAGCGATAAGATACTTTGAGGTCACCAGTGTTGATGTTCCAGTCGTAAATCCCTTCTGACGAGGCCTCATTAACGAGATCGTACCACTCGCGGCTTGCGCTCAATGCTTGTGCGGTCCGCTTTTGTTCGGTGATGTCGGAGAAAATCAAAAGCAGGCGATCTTTGCCACTCGGCGCCAGCGTCATCGAGAGTACTCGGTTGTCGGTCAGAGTATCTTCGCTGGTATACAGATGGCGGTTCCTGGCGCGCCGCATCCATGCTGCGACAGGGTCGTCGGAGCCCTCATAGAAGAGCTGCTCCTTCTTGTGGTCGTGTTCAAGAAACCTCTGCAACCCTACACCAGGTAGGCATAAGTCCGCTGGATAATTTCGGATGCTTCGAAACAGAGGGTTGCAGTAGTTCAGCCGCAGGTCATCTTCGAAAACGCCGAGACCAGCCTTCAGCGTATCAAGCGTATCCGCAAGGATGCCGAATTGCTCGGCGGGTTCAGTCAGCGGAGTGAGGTTGTCAGGCATGGCAATGGGTCCGGACTTTCGATTGAGACCTTATCAAGGTGCATGGAGGGCGCCGAGGCAAGAATTTTGGGCGATCAATCTACGCCTGCACATTGGACGGCATTGCTGAGCGGCTCAAAGAGGCCGCTTTGCCTGAAAAATCCGAGTGGAGCAGGTTCGATCCAGAGCACGCGCAGGAATGTACGGCCGGTTGTCGTTGAGCAACTGTCGTTACCGAGTGGTCGGCACCCGGTTGGGCACATCGTGGGAGCTCACGATAAGCCGGGATCGTGTCGGCTGGACCTTCAGTGGCCGACATTACTCAGCGCTGCCTCGTTCCCTCGTGGAGATCACATGGCGAAGGCTTGCCGGCCGACCCTTAGGCCTAACAGGGTTGCTGCCAGCTTCTTTATCATGTCGAGAAGGAGGTCGCCCGGAGTCGTTGCGGGGACGACGGTGTCTGGCAGCGTCGCCTTGGGTGCATCTCCGTAATAGCAGCCATCCATACAAATGACGTAAGTATTGACCGGTTTGTCGTGCTGAGCCATGCCACCTACCCGCACTGCAATCTTGAGAGCCCGATCGGTATGCATACTTCGCGTAGCGCGCCGGCCGCCGCCATGTGCGACATTATGGCCAATTGGCAGCGCTGGAAAGCGATTTCAGCTCGGAAGGCGCTTACAGAGTTGCGACCCCCGTCCCAATCGTTGTTCAGTAACGCTTCGGCACCGGAAAATCGGCGATCCTGGATCTTTGCCACGCGCAATCGATCGTCGAGCCTCTAGCTACTGCGATAAGCCGGCCGAACGGGTTGGGCCTCGCAATCGGCCCGTTCGTTAGCGAAGCCAGTCCGGTCGGCGTTTCCATGAAGCGATCATTGACGTTGGGAATCCGCGGTCGAGGTAGGACAGTCGCCGGCAGGATGATCTACTCGGAGCTGGAACAGTGCGCCGGGCATCGCGGGCCATGGAGCGCATCCTACAGGTCGGTTCTTCGAAAGTGGGACGCCGCATAGCCACTCGGCCGCACCGACGTCGAAAACGCACCATCTCTGTCGCGCGCTCCCGCGAGACGACCAGCCTCATTACGAAGCCGGAACGGAAGCTCGCACCAGGGCCGCGGGTATCGGCACGCGCCACGTCTCGCCGACCTGCAATCGTTGCCGAACTTTTTCAGTCAGAGCTGTGCGTATTGCTGTCCGGTTTTCCGTAGGTTGGCTTGCCAGAAGCATTGCAGCCCGCACTGTTCCTCTCTCAAAAATCTCGAAGAGCCGGTCTGGTGAATTCAGGATCCACGCGCAATCCACAACATCAGATGCAACGTCAGTAAAGCCTGCCAGCATTAAGGTCTGCTCCGCGAATGCCGGCTCCGCGAACTGGTGGAAATCAGGCCCAGGAGGTGCTGAGACGTCGAGGCTGCCGTGCTGCTTCACCGCATCGTAGAAGACTTCAAAGCACGGCGATTTGTCGGGTCCGCACCAGACCGTCATGGCGAAATGACCGCCAGGTCGCAAGACACGGGCAACCTCTGATAAGGCCTTCGGTTGATCTGCAACGTGGCAAATGCCGAGGTTCGATACGACAATGTCGAAGCTATCCTCTTCGAAGGGAAGCGCCTGCGCGTCACCTTCAAGGAAGGTCGCATCGGGTACGCGGCTGCGCGCCTGATCAAGCATAGCGGGCGAGAAATCGAGCCCCACGACCTCACATCCGCGCTGCCTCAAGGCCTCGGATACATTTCCTTGGCCGCAGCAAAGATCCAGGGCTCTATCGCTGGTTGCGGCATAGACCGCGTTGAGTAGCGGTTCAATAGCCATGTCCGATGCAGAAGCAAAGAAATCAACGTACCCTGATGCTCGCCCGCTGTTCGACCAGCCGTCCCGTTCAGCTTTCTCAAAGGCGGAAAATTGGCTCATGTCAGCCTCCGACGGTTCATCTCTGAAATTAAGCATGGCCGGCCGTTTTTGATCAATGGCGCCGTCCAGTGGCGCCCAAAATGCCTACGGAAGGTTCGAGGGGGCGCATCAAGAAAGGCTCAGCCTACGAACGCCGCTCTAAGCCGTGAAGCCGACGAAGTCGGAAGTAATCGGCCTAGGGTGAGACGGGCCAGCGTGGCAACTAAGTACTCAGAGCCCGGAGATCGAATGGCAGTCGGCAAATTTTGTGAAAGGCTGTTTCAGACAAGCAATGGCTCGGCTATGTTTGCGTGCATGACCAAGCGCACACAGCGCAGACTAGCTGCGATTGTAGCGGCAGATGCTGTCGGATACTCCCGCCTCATGTCCTCGGATGAGGAGGGAACGCTGGCAGCTCTCAAGGCCGTTCGCGATGATGTCTTCGACCCTTATTTCACCGAACATGGCGGTCGTGTCGTAAAGACGACAGGCGACGGTTTACTCGCCGAGTTTCCTAGCGTGCTGGATGCCGTCAGATGTTGCGTCGACATTCAACGAAGCTTGGCGGAGCGAGTGGCTTTGATGCCGAAGGGCCGCCAGCTTCAGGTCCGTATCGGAATAAACCTAGGCGACATCATCATCGACGGCGATGATATCTTTGGCGACGGTGTGAATGTGGCAGCACGCTTGGAGGCTCTCGCCGAACCAGGAGGTATTTGCGTCTCCGACGACGTGGCAAGGCAGATCCGGGGCAAGCTCGACGTTACCTTTGCAGACGATGGTCACCACACCCTCAAGAATATTCCAGAACCGGTTCATGTGTGGCGATGGTCATCTGCGGCATCGATCAAACCTGAGGTTATTGATGTCTCCGAACCGGTGCCAGGGTTCGATGGTCGACCTGCAATTGCGGTTCTAGCGTTCGACAACCTGAGCCAGGATCCTGAGCAAGAATTCCTGGCCGATGCTATCGCTGAAGACATCCTAACCCGGCTTGCGATGCGGCGTTGGCTTCCGGTGATCGCCCGTAACTCGAGCTTCACATACAAGGGCCAGGCCGTGTCCGTGAAGACGATCGGTCAAGAACTGGGCGCCAGATATGTTCTGGAAGGCAGCGTCCGAAAAGCCGGAAAACGTGTCCGCGTAACCGGTCAGTTGATCGACACGGAAAGCGGGCATCATGTCTGGGCGGAGCGCTACGATCGTGACATCGATGACATCTTTACTGTTCAGGACGAGGTCACGGATGCCATCACAGCCGCTCTAGAACCAGCGATCGGGCGCGCAGAAATGCAGCGGGCGCAACGCAAGGATCCTCAGAACCTGGATGCCTGGGAGTGTCACCAGCGCGCTATGTGGTACCTCAATAAAGTGACCGAGCCCGACCTCGAGCGTGCTTATGAGCTGTTCCGGCAATCGATTGCCGCAGATCCGACCTTCGCGTCACCTCATGCCGGCATCGGCCTGCTAGGGTTTCTATTACGAACGTTGAGCTACGGGTCGCCCTGGTCTCCGAGCCGTGGAGAAATTATCGAAGCAGGAAGTCGCGCCACTAGACTGGACGAGATGGATCACTTTGCCCATGCTGGGCATGGATTTGCGGCGATAGTGGCCGACGATCATGATGCTGCCTTGGCTTCGGCCAACCGATCCCTCGAACTCAATCCCAGCTTTACCTTGGGTTACCACTGTTTGCATTCAGCGACGTTCTTCCTTGGAGATTATCAAGCATCAATCAACGCCGTGCAGCAGGCGTGTCGCATAAGCCCCAATGATCCCTGGCTATTTTACTTTCTGACCGGCATCTCTGCCTGCCACTACATGCTGCGGCAATATGAGGACGCGATCGAAGCGGGGAGGATCGCGGTCGAGCGCTACCCCATGTACGCGAATGCCTCGCGCTGGCTGGCCCTTTCACTTGCGCAGGCAGGCCGCCATGAGGAAGCCGTGCAAATGATGCGGCGCTGGCGTGACTTATCAGGGTCGACCGTTGAAAAAGCGTACAACGCCTACCCCATTCGTGATCCTGCTTACCTTGAACATTATCACGACGGCTTGCGCAAGGCCGGCCTATAGTCAATCGTGGTTGAGCGGACGACAGTGATGTCTGGCAAGTACCAGAATAGACGAAAGCGTCAGTTGGCGGCCCATGCCGGCTTGTCGTAGCGTGGCTTAGTCCGATCGGGCCCCGGCATGGTCGATGATATCGACCGCTGGTTTGATGGGCTTGGGCTAGCGAAAGACGCATGCCCTGCTTGTGCGCGAGGTTCTACCCGGTCTGTCCGGGCAACTCTCGACGCTGTATCGAGGTCACTCGCCTAAGGTGAGGACGGGCATACGGTCTCGCTAGCGGTTCTTCACGTCCTGATCGAGCACCCCGGCCTTACGTACTCCTTCCACCAAGAGGTTGTGGTGTGCTGGGTCTCGGAAGGGCAGTATATTCCATACCGCAATAAGATCGCGATCTGGGTCCACCTCTCGCAGACGCTTAAACACCGCACGCGCCTCGTCGACACGCTGAAGATGCCCTAGCGAACTAACCAGTGTCACGGCTGGCCACAGGACGGAGTTGGGCTGTTCAGCTGAGCGCCTCGCCCAATCCGCCGCCTCCTCGAAGCGTCCCAGTGCCAGCAGCGCCCAGGCCCGCATGATCATGAAGGACCAAAGATTGGGATCGCGGGAGCTAAGGCGAGTCACTTGGTCAAGTTCGAGTAGGGCTTCCTTCAGTTCACCTGAGAATGTAAGCGCAAAGGCGTGCCCGAAACGGACCTGCGCATTATTGGGATTTAGCGCGACTGCCTTACGGGCTGCCAATAGGGCAGAATCATACTCGCGGTTCATCGTCAAAAGTCGAGCCAGCACACCGTACGCATGGGCATCCTTGTCGTCGAGCGAGACCGCGCGACGCGCCGCCTTTACGCCTTCATCAATATAAGTTGCCCGGTCGTTGCTGAAGCCCTCGATCACGGCAATATGGCAGGCATAGGCGAGACCTGCATGGCTGGCCGCGAAGTCGGGGTCGAGCGCAGTGGCACGGCGAAAACAGTCCTGCGCTCTTACGTTGTCCTCACAGGTATAGCGAAATAAAAGCCACTGCCCCCGCAGATACAGATCCCACGCATCCAAGCTTTCGGGTGGCTTACGCCTTGCTCTCGCCTGCTCTGCCAGCCCCAACTCTGGCTCGATTGCGCCGAGGATCGTTGCAGTAATCTCATCCTGCAAGTCAAAGATATCCTCCAGCCGCCGATCGTAGCGCTCGGCCCAAAGGTGCCGGTCTTCCACCGCATCAATAAGCTGCGCTGTGACCCGCACCCGATCGCCTGCTCGACGCACACTGCCCTCAAGGACATACCGGACGCCGAGCTCGCTGGATATGTGCTTCAGGTCGGCAAGCCGGCCACGATAGGCGAAACTGGAGTTGCGCGAGGTCACCACCAGCCAGCGAACTCGTGCAAGTCCGGTCAGGATGTCCTCGGCGATACCGTCCGCCAAATAGGACTGCCCGGCATCGTCCGACATGTTGTCGAAGGGGAGAACTGCGATTGAGGGCACTTCCGGAGGGGCTGACGCCGCATTGATGCGCGGGTCCTCGGTGATAAGAACGCGGAAAAGGCGAACTGGCTCGCTAATATTCTTTAAAGCGCGCTCACCGAGGTCCTCGAAGGCGGCAGGGACCTTGCCCTTGGATTGACGGTAGACCTCTTGCGAGACATAGATGCCGCCGGGCTCCGCCTCGGCCTCGATCCGGGCAGCTATGTTGACGCCGTCACCGAGAATATCGCTGCCGTCGACGACTATGTCGCCCAGATTGATTCCGACACGATAGCGAATGCGCTGTTCCTCAGGCACTTTCGCTTCGCGTTTATCCATGGCACGCTGGATTGCAACGGCGCAGCGAACGGCATCCACGACGCTCGAAAACTCGACGAGCAGACCATCGCCGGTCGTCTTTACGGTGCGCCCATCGTGTTCAGCGATCGCGGGATCTATCAACTCGCTGCGGTGAAGCCTCTGCCGCGCAATAATCCCTTCCTCGTCAACCTGCATAAGCCGCGAGTATCCAACCATGTCGGCGGCGAGCACAGCGGCTAGCCTCCGTTCCTCGCGCTCCCGTGGCATGGGACTATATCCGCCTGCAAACATTTGCGCTGAGATAACTTTAGGAAAGACATACAGGGGTGTCTACAGAACCAACCGAGACTGACCGAACCAGCTCAGCAGTGGGCGCCGTGCGCAACGCAGCATCGCTGCGGCACTGCCCCTAATATCGGACGAAACCATCAGCGCGGGCTCAATCTTGCTCAGGGCACACGAGCGGACCAGGGATGTTTTCGCCAAAGAGACCGTCCCGCGCTTCGGACTGGATTGACGTCAGATGGGTGGCTGCAAAGCCTCGGTTTGCATTTGCTGAGATTTCTCGACGGTTTAAGGTATCTTGGCCGCGACGACGTCAACGGATGGGGGGCAGAGTGGGGACCTCGGTGTTGTCATGCGGGGGCAGACGTCCCGCAAATCGATGCGTGCGCAGGCCTCGCGGGTCGCGCCTATCTTCGCTCTTTTGTCGTTTCGCAGCTCGCGTGGATCGCCGTCCGCACCTTCGGCGGCGTCCTCGCTTGCGGGACATGCGTTCTTGTTTCGCTTCAGGGCTCTAATCGGATTTGCAGCGCGAGTGGACATTGGTTAGCTTGCTAGCGGTCAGGGTCACCAACGTGCAGATCTTATGCGTAGCGAGCGACGGCTTCGACAGATCGTTGAGAAGTTCGATTGGGGGCGTGTTCTCGCCTTGGCCGTGCTTGCCGGTTTTGTCGCCCTCAGGATGTGGGATCCACCGCCGCTCGAAACTCTCCGCCTCAAGACATTTGATGCGTACCAGCAAATAAGCCCACGCCCCGGCGCCGCCAAAGACGTGGTCGTCGTCGATATCGATGAAAGCAGCCTGGCGGAGTACGGGCAATGGCCTTGGCCGCGAACACTCATCGCTCGGCTGATTGATCGTATATCTTCTGCGGGCCCAAACGCGATCGCATTTGATATCGTATTTGCCGAGCCTGACCGACTATCGCCACGTCTCTTCACGCGCGCCTCCCCGCAACTGACCGACGACTTAGTTGATCAACTGAATCGCCTGCCGGACAACGAAAAGGTCATGGCGGATGCCTTGCGGAACAGCCGGGTGGTCGTGGGGCGCGCAGGACATCACCAAGCGGGGATAGACTTAGAAGCGCGCCTCAAGTCGCTACCCCAAACCACAATCGCGACTTTAGGGCCCGACCCGCGCAAATACCTTTTTCGAACCCAGGGCGTGGCTGCGAACCTGGAGATCCTCGAGGCAGCTGCGGCAGGGCGAGGGCTTTTTTCCATTCGTGTTGATCGCGACGGCATTATTCGGCGTGTCCCGGCTGTAATGCTGGCCGGCAACCAGATAATGCCGGCGCTGGCGATCGATACATTGCGCGTGGCTCAAGGCGCAGACGCCCTACTCATCAAGACGAATGAGGCCGGCATCAAGGCCATTGTCGTTTCGAACACCGAGATCCCAACGGATCGCAACGGCCAGATCTGGGTCAACTATGCTCCATTTACGCGGCAACACTTTGTCTCCGCCGCGGACGTCATTGCAAATCGGCTCTCTCCGGATTTATTGCGGGGAAAAATCGTTCTGATCGGGACCTCGGCGGCGGGTCTCTTTGATCTACGCTCGACCCCGCTCGATCGCGTCCGACCGGGAGTCGATATACACGCCGAACTATTGGAGACCATTCTTTCTCAGTCATACCTTGTGCGGCCTAATATCGCTGATGGCGCGGAGGTGTGGCTCGCACTGCTCGTTGGCCTTTTGATGATCGTGCTCGTGCCGGCAGTAGGCGCGTTGCCCACAATGGCATTGGGAGCGATCGTATCAGGAGTGGTCTTCGGTGGCTCGTGGTACCTTTTCAAATCGGAGCGGCTGCTGATCGACCCAATTTATCCCATGGTCTCAAGCCTTGCCGTATTCGGGAGCTTGGTGCTCTCTAGCTATGTGTCTGAAGAACGGCGCCGAGCCCAGATCCGAAATGCATTTTCTCAATATCTCTCACCAGCTCTCGTTGCGGAGCTCGCCCGTGACCCAGATCGCTTGAAGCTGGGAGGTGAGACGCGGGAGCTCACCGTCCTATTCAG
>JARFQY010000061.1 GCA_029287535.1 Filomicrobium sp. | reverse complement strand
GAATGGTGTTTTATCGTGCGCTATTGATCCTTCAGGGGCGCGAGCACACCCTAGACGTCCATCCCGTGGACCCGAGGAGTCTCTTTAGCGGGGATTATGTGATCTTGAATTACGGCCCAAACTCGCGACCAGTCTCATCGCTACTGTAAGAACGGCCCAGGGGCACGCAATCGATGTTTGTTACGTTGCGGCGGGGTGGCGAGGGATGGCAGCCGACAGCCGTATCGGAGCACTATCCAGCTGACGCAGAGGATGACGATGTCGTTTTGAGAGGGCAGTTGCCACGTCCGAATGCGCGGCAAGTCCGTTACGGTATCGAGTCGTACTTTGTTCCCGAAGGCGAGGGGAAGCGGCTGGAAAAGCTGATTGGCAAAGGCCAGCTCAAAGTCATCGTGGCGGTCGGCGCCTCGGGTCGAGCGGCCATCAAAGGACTCGTGGTTGAGGGACGGCGGATCTACGATGAGCCCCTAATCTAGGTCTTCCGCGTCTGCCGCTCGCCGATTGACTTGAAGGTCGGGCTCACTAGAGTGCGCCTGAACGCCGTGCATAACAAGTTTCCAAGGATGATCTGACGGAATGGAAAACGCTAGCCGTATGCCTTCGAAGTTCTATGCGCCTCTTGCTATTGGCGCGCCCGATCCTTACCGCTCGCTGCCGGTACGCATTGAGCGCATGATCCACTTCGTGCCGCCGCACAACGCGAAAATCCGTGGCAAGCTTGGTGACATCATCAAGCAAGTTGATGTGATTTTGGGCAACCTTGAAGATGCGATCCCGGCGGGTGAAAAGGAGGCGGCGCGGCAGGGCTTTATTTCCATGGCCGAGGAGCACGATTACGGCCAGACCGGCTTGTGGACCCGCGTCAACTGTCTCAACTCTCCATGGGCGCTTGACGACATCATCGAGATCGTTTCGAAGGTCGGCAACAAAGTCGATGTGATTATGCTGCCCAAGGTGGAGGGGCCGTGGGACATCCATTATCTCGATCAGCTGTTGGCACAGCTGGAGGCCGCGCACGGTGTCAGCCGGCCGATTTTGATCCATGCAATTTTGGAGACCGCGGAAGGCGTGAAGAACGTCGACAGTATTGCAGCCGCCTCACCGCGCATGCACGGGATGAGCCTTGGTCCCGCGGACCTGGCTGCGTCGCGCGGTATGAAAACGACGCGTGTCGGCGGCGGCCATCCCGATTATGCGGTTGTTGCCGATCCTGGTGAGCAGGCCGATGCGCCGCGCGCGGCGTTCCAGCAGGATTTGTGGCACTACACCGTCGGCAAGATGGTTGATGCCTGCATGGCGTACGGCATCAAGCCCTTCTATGGGCCATTCGGGGATTTTTCCGACAAGGTGGCGTGTGAAAGCCAGTTCCGGAATTCATTCCTTCAAGGATGCCTCGGTGCATGGTCGCTTCATCCCTCACAGGTCGAGATTGCTAAGAAGGTGTTTAGTCCGGATGTTGAAGAAGTAGCGTTCGCCAAACGAATCCTCGAAGCCATGCCAGACGGGACCGGTGCCGTTATGATCGACGGCAAGATGCAGGACGATGCAACGTGGAAACAGGCTAAGGTCATCGTGGACCTGGCGCGGCTGGTTGCCAAAAAGGATCCGGAACGGGCCGCCGCCTATGGGCTTTAGAGAGGTGTTAAGGATGGCCTGGAGGTGGCCTTTCGCCGCACCGTTTTTGTGTTCGCGAGAGGCGAATTCGCTTTGAAGGTCAACCGAAGCTCCGACTGGATCGTTGACAGTTTACGAGACATCCCGTCGAATGCGCCAACCGGTAAGGCGGCAAGGCTAGGAATAGGAAAGACCGTTGTTCGAAGCGGCGGATAGTACGATGAGAGAAGCGAAGTACACGGTAGGTGAAGTGGTCAAGCACCGCTTCTATCCCTTCCGCGGCATCGTCTACGATGTCGATCCAGAATTCGCGAATACGGAAGAATGGTGGCTTTCGATCCCGGAGGAGATCCGGCCGCGTAAGGACCAGCCATACTATCATTTGCTCGCTGAAAACGAGGAGACCGAGTACATCGCGTATGTCTCGGAGCAGAACCTGGTGCCGGATGATACCGGCACGCCGCTGCGCCATCCCCAGGTCGATGAGCTGTTCATCGAGGATGAAGACGGGAAGTATCACGCACTCTATTTGGACCGTCACTGAGGGATTGTCGCGCGCTAACCCCGCGGTCACTCATGCCCAGTGCATCGCATATCAGGTCAGGGCAAGCATCAGTTTCAGGTTTTGGACGGCGGCGCCGGCGGCCCCTTTGCCGAGGTTATCAAGCCGGGCGACGAGGACGGCCTGATGGTCTTCGGGGTTGGAGAACATCCAGATCTCCATTTGGTCTGAACCCTCCGCCGGGTCGATGCTCAGCCGTTGAGCCTTGTAGGCCGTATCGTCCGCATTACCGTGATAGATCACCGTCCCTGCCTCGTTGTAGTAGGAGGCAAAGGCGTCATTGACGGCGGCAAGCGACGGCGCGTTCGCAAGGTCCGGAAGCTGGAGCGGAACGCAGACGAGCATGCCTTGCGGGAAGGCGCCGACCGAAGGAACGAAGATAGGTTTCTGGGTCAACCCGGTATGCTTCATAACTTCCGGGATGTGCTTGTGACTAAGGCCGAGCCCGTAGAGCTCGAAGCGCGGTGCGGTCCCGGCTTCGTAAGCAGATATCATTGACTTGCCGCCGCCGGTGTAACCGCTGACGGCATTGATCGTGAAGGACTGGCTCGGGCGTACAATTTGCGCTTCGATAAGTGGCCGGATCAGCGCGATGGCGCCGGTCGCATAGCAGCCGGGATTGGCAACGCGTGTTGCGGCGGAGATCTCATCGGCCTGGCCGGGCGCGAGTTCCGGGAAGCCGTAGACCCAATCAGGGCTCGTCCGGTGAGCTGTTGAGGCGTCGATTATTTTCGGTGCGTCACTGCCGAGTTCCCCGGCGAGCGCAACCGCTTCGCGGGCGGCATCATCGGGCAGACAGAGGACCGTGAGGTCGGCCAGCCGCATCATTTCGCGGCGGGCGTCCGCATTCTTGCGCTGGTCGTTGTCAATCGAGATGACGTCAACCGACTGGGTTTCGGCCAGCCGTTCGCGAATTTGCAGACCGGTCGTTCCGGCCTCTCCGTCGATAAAAACCTTGGCCATGTTCGTTGTCCTCAACCGCCCGGCCGACTATGGCCAGCAATTGGGTGGCAATCGATGCAAATGGACAGCCCGCAAATCGTGCGGGCTGTCGTCAGAAGCGCCGATTGGCGCCGAAGAGCAGGTGGACGTCCGCTTAACGCTTGGAGAACTGGAAGCTGCGGCGAGCCTTGGCGCGACCGTACTTCTTACGTTCAACAACGCGGCTATCGCGCGTGAGGAAGCCGCCCTTCTTTAACACGGGACGCAGCTCGGGTTCGTAGTGGGTCAGCGCCTTCGAGATGCCATGGCGAACAGCACCGGCCTGGCCTGACAGTCCACCGCCGACGACGGTTGCCTTGACGTCGTACTGATCGGCGCGTTCGGCGGTGTGGATCGGCTGCTGCAGAAGCATCTGCAGGACGGGCCTGGCGAAGTACTCGGTGAAGTCCTTGTCGTTGACCGTGATCTTGCCTTTGCCAGGTGAGATCCAAACGCGGGCGATGGCGTTTTTGCGCTTGCCGGTGGCATAGGCGCGGCCGTGGGCATCCAATTTCTGCACGTGGACGGGCTGGTCGTCCGCGGCGGGGGGAACATTGGAGATTTCTCCGAGTTGTTCGAAGGTCTTGGTTTCTTCGGCCATCAAGATCAGCCTTTCACATTCTTGGCATTGAGCGCGGCGACATCGAGAGGCTCGGGTTGTTGTGCCTCGTGGGGGTGCTCGGCACCGCTATAGACTTTGAGATTGCGCATCAGCTGGCGCTGCAGCGGGCCGCGTGCCAGCATGCGTTCCACGGCCTTTACAATGACGCGTTCTGGAAACCGACCCTCGAGCATCTGCCGAGGCGAGCGTTCTTTGATGCCGCCTGGATACCCTGTGTGCCAGTAATAGCGTTTGTTTTGAGCCTTGTTGCCGGTGAAAACCACCTTCTCGGCGTTGACGACGATGATGTTGTCGCCGCAATCGACGTGGGGCGTATAGATGGCTTTGTGTTTGCCTTTGAGGCGTGTGGCAATAATGGATGCCAGGCGACCAACGACGAGACCGGAGGCGTCGATCAGCACCCATTTCTTTTCCACCTCGCCGGGTTTGGCGACGTAGGTCTTCATGTTGCAGTTCTCCTGGGGAACAACGGCTTTGCCGGCAAACCTCTGCGGCGTTAGCGGCACCAGTAATGATGGTCGCGTGGATTAGGTTGCTTTCAGGGGAGTGTCAACAATAATTCGCACATCCTTGAGAATAGTCATTTATATCAATGTATTAAAAGTGCGGTAAAATATTACCGTCTTGTTTTCAGCAGGAACAGTCCGTAGTGAGATCCTGTCGGTGTGCGCTCTGCATGGCGATGTCGGAACTTTGCCGCAAGTTCCGCTTGCTCAGGCCTCAAACATGACGCAAAGGAGCATGTGGGATGCCATGCGATGGGAGTGCGCGATGCGGCACAGGAATTTGCTGATAGTAGCGGTTTTTGCCTGCCTTATAGGCACGATGGGTTTGGCGACGGGCGCCGCGGCAATTGATGACGGCTACGATATTCGACAGTTCAAGCTGACTTCAGAGCAGATCAAGGGCCTTGTGGCCGCTCAACCGGAACTCGCCGCAACCGCGGACCGGCTGGAAAAGCTCGAAGACGATAGCGATGTTAGCGTGCAGAAGGAGCTTGATGACATCGCCAAGAAGCATGGGTTCAAGGACTTTATGGAACTCGACGATGTTTCCGCCAACGTGCAGCTTGTTCTCGATGGTGTCGATCCCGAGACCGGGGAATACAGCGATCCGCTTGTTGGATTGAAGGAAGAGCTTGAGGAAGTGAAAGCCGACAAAGAGCTTCCGAAGAAAGAGAGGCAGGCGCTTTTGGAGGAGCTGCGCGAAGCGCTGACGGCATTGCCGCCACTCAAGTACAAAGAGAACATTGCACTCGTGCTCAAACACCATGAGCTCATCCAGCAGGCTTTAGATGCTAACGAGAGCGATAACTAACTTGGCTGCACTGTTAGCCGGTGCAGGCGTGGAGGAGCAAAGATGCAGGATGGTACGCTAACGACTTCCGACCGGGTGCCTGAGGAAAGGCCGCACGGTTCGTCGGTTCTGCTGGAGCGGCCCGAAGAGGGGATCTGTGTGTTGCGGCTCGACCGGCCGGCTGCGCGTAACTCATTGTCGCTGAATTTGCTCGTCGAGCTGACGGGCTTGTTCGAGGAGCTTGGTCGTGACCCGTCCGTGCGTGCGATCGTTCTTGCCGCGAACGGTCCTGCGTTCTGCGCCGGTCATGACCTTAAGGAAATGACGTCCCGGCGAGGCGATGCGGATGGTGGCAAGGCGTTTTACGTGGAGACGATGACGGCCTGCTCGCAGCTGATGCAGACAATGGTGGCGTGCCCCAAACCGATCATTGCCGCGGTTCATGCAATGGCAACGGCGGCGGGGTGTCAGCTGGTGGCGACGTGCGACCTCGCGGTCGCTGCTCAGAGTGCCAAATTCTGCACGCCAGGGGTCAATATCGGCTTGTTTTGTTCGACGCCGATGGTGGCCTTGTCGCGCAACGTGTCGCGCAAGCGGGCCATGGAAATGCTGCTTCTCGGCGAACTGATATCTGCGGAAAAGGCCGCCGAATATGGCCTGGTGAACCGCGTGGTCCCCGTCGATGACGTTCTGGAGGCTGCATTGGAATTCGCTCGGCGGATCGCAGCCAAGTCGTCGGTCACTGTGGCGATCGGTAAGGAGGCCTTCTATCGGCAGGTCGAGCAGCCACTAGCAGAGGCCTACGACTATGCAGCGGCAGTCATGGTCGAGAATATGCTGGATCAAGATGCCAAGGAGGGCATTGGTGCGTTCCTCGAGAAGCGCAAGCCCGAGTGGAAGGATTCCTAGTCGTGCTGCCGGCTCGCATCAATCTTGTCACCCTTGGCGTTGCGGACGTCGCGGGCTCACGCCGGTTCTACGAGCGGCTTGGTTTTGTCGCGTCGGGCTTTGAAAGCGAGGATGTCGTTTTCTTTGATATGAACGGGACCATTCTTGGCCTTTATGGACGGCGCCCGCTGGCTGAAGATGCCGGTGTAAGTGATTCCGGCGAGGGCTTTCGGGCTGTGAGTCTTGCGATCAATCTGGAAAGCAAAGAGGCCGTCGACCGGGCTTTGGCTTTTGCGGAAACCTGCGGCGGCAAACTCGTGCAGCCAGCGCGCGAGGTTTTCTGGGGCGGTTACTCGGGTTATTTCGCGGACCCCGATGGGCATCTTTGGGAGATCGCCTATAACCCCATCTTCAAGTTGGACGAGAATGGACGGATGCCGCTGCCGCCGCCAACGGGGTGAACATGGACCACGCTGCCTACACCGACCACTACATTGAGAGCGTTCTCAGCGAGGCGCGCGTGTTTGCCTTTATTGGTGCGTCGGCCAATGCGAGCAGGCCGAGCTACTTCGCCATGAAGTATCTTCTCGGCAAGGGCTATACGGTTCATCCCGTTAACCCCGGGCAGGCGGGGCAATTGATTCTTGGTCAGATGACTTATGCCAGTTTGGCAGACGTCCCGGCCCCCGTTGACGTTGTCGATGTGTTCCGGAATTCGGAAGCGGCTTTGGAAATCACGCGCGAAGCAATCCGGCTTAAGGATGCGCTGGGTCTCAAGGTTGTGTGGATGCAACTTGGGGTCCGTAATGACGAGGCGGCGCGAGAAGCCGAAGAGGCGGGGTTGAAGGTGGTGATGAACCGGTGCCCGAAGATCGAATATGGCCGATTATCGGGTGAAATCGGCTGGGCCGGGGTCAATGCGCGCATCTTATCCAGCCGGCAGCCGAGACTGGCGGCATTGGGTGTTCAAAATCGGCTACTTCCGGGCGCGGGCAACCGGCGCTAAGGGCTAGCCGACGTCGTCAAGCATTGGCGTAATCTGCGGCGCGAGTCGCCAGAAACGAAATAATTTCAATGCGTTCAGGCCTTGCCCTTGCAGCGGCGCTTCATCTCGCGTCGCAAGTCGCGGGAGACCTCGGCTGCGAGAAGCGTTCCACGTGAAACTTGGGCAGGTGAAAGAGACCCTGCCGAACTGCTGCGGAGTACTTTTCGGGCGGCATCGGCCTCGGTACGTCCCATCTTGAGTTCGGTACAGGTCAGTTCCTTTTTCTTCTTCTTGAACGCAAACAGGCGCACGCCTGAGGCATAGGCTTGTGGTGTCGGGGCCTGACGGATCCAGGACCGGGTGGGATCACTTGTGAGATAATTCAGCGTTGTCTTGCGCTTGGAGATGCAATCGGGACTATCATCGACGCAGTTCAAACCCGCTAATGGCGAGCTGACGGAGACCGAATTAAACGCGCATCCGGCGCTGAATGCCGCCAGTACAGGCACGAGCAGTTTATAGCGGCCGAAGGGCATAGGCTTTCCCGCTGCGCTCCCCGAGGGGAGGCTTGTTCTTTCCGGTTTGTGCCCATAGAAGGCGCCGATGGCCGGGTCAAGGCACCTTTGTGCCGGTTATGGCAACGCTGTTGAATAAATGCCGCTGGCGATGGCTGACGGGATTGAGATTGGCTCGATAAGGAGTGACCGGAATGGTTCACGCGATCAGAATAAATGCCTACGGCGGCCCGGAAGTGATGAAATGGGAGACCGTTGAGATCGGTGAACCGGGTTCTGGCGAACTTCGGGTGCGACATGATGCGGTCGGCGTGAACTACATCGATACCTATCACCGCACGGGGCTTTATCCAGTTCCGGCATTTCCAGCTGTGATTGGTATGGAGGGTTGCGGTGAGGTTGTGGCCGTAGGTCAGGGAGTAAGCGGGATTGCGCCCGGTGACCGGGTCGCATACGCGAATCCGATCGGGTCTTATGCCGAAGAGCGGCTGCTTCCCGCCGACCGGGTCGTGAAAGTGCCCGGCGGGATCTCCTCGGAGACGGCCGCCGCCATGATGCTGCAGGGCATGACCGTGCGCTATCTGTTGAGGGCGACTTACGATGTGACGCCGGACACCACGATGCTGTTTCATGCGGCTGCGGGTGGTGTCGGACTAATTGCCTGCCAGTGGGCCAAGCACCTCGGCGCAACCATCATCGGAACCGTCGGTTCCGAGGAGAAAGCCGAACTTGCCAAGGCAAACGGCTGCACGCACACGATCAATTACCGCTCAGAGGATTTTGTCGCGCGAGTGCAAGAGATCACCGATGGCAAGGGCGTGGATGTCGTCTACGATTCGATCGGCAAGGACACGTTTCCGGGGTCTCTTGACTGTTTGAAGCCTCTGGGGCTCTGGGTGTCTTTTGGCAACGCTTCGGGGGCGATCGAGGCATTCGACATCGGTTTACTGTCGAAAAAGGGGTCTCTGTTCGCGACCCGACCCACGCTTTTCACCTATACCGCACAACGTGAGGACCTGGTTGCCAGCGCAAATGACCTGTTTGAGCTGGTTAATCGCGGAATCGTCAAGATTTCGGTCAATCAAAGATATGCGCTGCGCGACGCGGTGCAGGCACATAAGGACCTTGAAGCGCGCAAAACCACGGGATCGACGGTGTTGATCCCCTAGCAGCCGGGGGGTTGCGGGCTCAAAGGACCGTGAGGGGCGGGCGGTATGACTGACGTTACAATGGAAGCCGATCGGGCGACAGCGCGCGCGGACAGTGTTCATCGCGGCTTGTTCCTCGTGCTTGCTATCGTCACTGCATATGCCTGTCTGCATGCCGGCTTTCGACTGCTTGCGTCGGATGTTCTGGGTGAAGATGACGTCTATGACATCGTGTTCGCCCAAGACCTTCGGGCCGGGTATGACGCTTTTCCCAGGCAGCCTCCGCTTTACAACTGGGTGTTGTGGACTGTGCAGCAGGCTCTGGGCCCTCGTCTGGAGAGCTTTTTGCTTATAAAATACGCAGCCCTGGTCGCTGCCGCGGGTTTCCTTTACCTGGCGGCGCGAAGGGCGCTGAACGATACGCTGTTTGCTCTGCTGACCGTGGAGTCGATGGCGCTGATTTACTCCATCAGCTGGCGCTACCACGAGGGCTTCACACACGAAGTCGGTGCGATGGTCGCCGTACTGGCGACGACCTGGCTGTTGTTTCGGGTGCTGCAGGATGAGCGGCCGGCCGACTTCGCCGGCTTGGCAGTCGCGATGGGCCTAGGGTTTCTCACAGAGCCGGCATACATCGTTTTTCTCGTGACGTTTGTATTGGCGGCAGCCCTGCAGCCGGGAATGCGAAGAGCTTTGTTCAAGCCGCAACTGCTGCTTGCGCTTGCGGTGGCGATCGCAATTGCCTCGCCCTATTGGCTCTGGCTTCTCGAGGAACCCAGACGGCTTAGATGGCTGACGCGAATTTGGGCAGACGGTTGGTCGTTCAACTTGAACGGAATGTGGGACGCAGTGCGCGGTCCAGTGGCCTATTTGTCGCCGCTGTTGTTCATTTTGCCATTTCTGTTCCCCGGATGGTTGAAGACGGCATGGGCGGATCTGAAAAGCTCCCCGTTTGGCTGCCATAAGCCCAACTACGAGCTGCTGGTGCTGCATGCGGGTGCACTCGCGTTAGCGGTATCAATTTTGGGCGCACTGGTTTTCGAGGTTCGCGGGCTCGCTGTTCACGTCCTGATGCCGCTCTATCTGCCGAGTGTGATTTGGCTGTTCAGCGTTGCGCGACGGTCAATGGTCGATCCAATTGAGGTGAAGCGGTTTGGGCGGGTCGCGATCGCGATCGCGGTGGTAGCGTTCGTTGCGCGGATGGCGAACCTCTACATCATGGATCCGGTGTGCCAGACCTGTCGATGGGGCATACCCTATGCGGCATTGGCACAGGAGATGCGCGCCCGCGGGTTCGATGGCAATGGCACCATCGTCAGTCTGGAACATGAGTTGACGGGCAACCTGCGGCAGCTTTTTCCCAACGCCAAGATTTTAGCCCGGGCTCACCCAACCTTCACGCCGGAGGGCGCCGATTGGACCCGCGGAAGGGTGGCGTATGTCTGGGACCCGAAGATGCCGATGAACAAGGCGCAACGACATCTTCGCTTCCTTTTGCCCAAGGGGATCGAGGCGCGCGATGCGGAGCTGCTGAGCGTTCCGTGGAAATCGTTCTGGCGTGAGACGGGTTACCGGAAGAGTTCTTGGAACCTTCTGATCTTGGACAAGGGCCGCAAAAAGCGGATCATCAATACCGGTCGGCGGGAGCACAGGCTCGGACTGTAACCGCCGAGGCTGTGCGGCCGCCATAGCAGCTCCGGACGCCTCGGGGATACCGACTTACTCGATCTCCGAGAACCGTGCTGGATCCGGTTTCAGTCCCGTAATGCGTTCCAAGGCAATCGCCGTCAGGACCTTGCCTGCAAGTGTCGGACGGTTCAATTCGTCCGCCTCAATTTTGGGCGCGCCGAGCGAAGGAACCGCTGGCGCACTCTGCAGCCCGCTCATTCCAAGATAGCTGGCACCGATCATAGGTGATTGCGCGCATGCGTTTAACGACACACAAAGCGCGACAGCCGATAGAATGCGGATAAACACGTCATCCCCCTAAATTGTCGGCTGAAGCCGACCCGCCACACGCAGAAATTACTTACGCTACCCCTGTCGACAAACTAGTGCCTTCGAGCAGCCATACAAGAGGGTAGAAGGTGGCAGATGAACTCGCCCTGAATAACCTGTGGTGTTTGTTGAAAAGCACCATGCGGGCTGAGTTAGCATTTGCGCCCGTGGGCCGCCTGTGCAAGCGACCTTCTCTGGCCGTTCATCGACTTGCTAACAATCGCCGAAGAATGAGCTGAGACACTGCCAAGTCTTCTTCGCAGCCTCGCCAATCGCCGTCCCGGTCTCCTCCATTGTCTCACCGGTCTTTTTGGCCACGTCCGCGACCCCCTCGCCGGCCTTCTTAGCGGCATCGGCGACACCTTCGCCGGCTTTCTTCAAACCCTCCTGAGAGGCTTTTGCAGTTTGCTTGGCAAGTTCCTCGACCGTCTTCGGGCTGCCTTCCTCAGGCGGTTTTTCAGCTGGTTCTGTAAGCTCTTCCGTTTCTGTTTCATCACCCGGTGTCGCCTCTTGCAGGTCGTCGGGTGTTTCAGCAAGCGCTGGCGGCGGGGCCTCGGGAATGGGCGTGTCCGGGGATGGCGTCACCGTGACCAGCTGGCCAGCACACTCATTGCTTTCGCCACGGCTCACAGCACAGGTTGCGTGGCCGTATCGTTTGGCCAGCTCGGTCATACATAGAAGGTGAATGGATGCATTGACCGGTATGTCGGGACCTTCAACCTGGCAGTTGTAAATGGCGAACGGGTTGTCACAGCGCACACAGGCCTGCTGAGCGTGGGCGAGGGTGGCTGCGGGCATTAGTGAAGCAGCGAGAACGAATGAGAGTGTTGTTCGCATGTCTTGCCGCCTTATGTGTTTGCTCGGAGCAAGGTTTCGCTATTTCGATTGGGTCGCCAGGTGAACATTTAATCAACCTGGGGTTTCGCCGTCATGTTCCGGTGCGCACGTCCCGTAGGGGGCCAGACATCGCCTGGCAGGTGGCTCTTCCGATGGCTGAGCCGACGGCTTGCAATCGTCGTAGTCGGTCACTAGAACAGGGCGACTTACGGAGACGTGGCCGAGTGGCTGAAGGCAACGGTTTGCTAAATCGTCATACGCTGTCAAGGCGTATCGAGGGTTCGAATCCCTCCGTCTCCGCCATAATCTCACGCTATGAATTGAAGTCAAACACAGAAATTTCGTTCGGTGGATAGACTGCGGCAAGACCGCTCACATCCGACAGCGATCGGTGCAAATGAGGGCAGCGGTCTGCTTCGGAGGAGGTGCGGGTTGTAGAGAATGAAGCGGCTTGCAATGCCGTCCGAGGACTTGCAAGACGAAAAATACAAATTGGGCACGATCCATCGTTTCGAAAGATGGACATTCTTGTGTGGCGCCGAACAATGGTGAAGTATCGCGTTCGGCGAACCTCGTCTCCGCCGCTTCTTCTGATTGCATGGTGATGTGCCAGCCCGACATCTCCATCTAAAGGTGCCTGAGCCATGCCCGCTATCGTTAAAGTTGCGCTGTTTGTTCTATTCGCGGCAGTGGTCGGGGTTGCTATCTACTATCTTGCCGGGGCTTGAGCTTGGGGAAGGCAGGCCGATCGCACATCAGGTTCTGCGTTTTCGCTTCAGTTGACGTGAGGGAAGATCCTCTGGCCGCGGTCGTCTTTCAGCATCGTCGCCGCCAAGGACCGACGCCTCCGCAGTTTGATCCTTTACCGTCCAGCGACCGTCTTCCTTGTCATATTGGTACTGCGCCAGAGTTCCTTTCTTGACCGCCTTGATCCACCCGCCAGCCTCTTCATTGAATTTGATGTGACGCCCGGTGATGCGGACCGTCCAGCTTTTATCCTTTTGCCTCACAGCCGCCGTGCAGCGAACGTCCTTGGTCCAAACGAAGCCGCTCACCCGCCGTGCGGGTTCCTTGTTGGGGAGAAGCGGATTCTTGTCTTCCAACTTGACCGTGTAGCTGGAGAACCAGTCCTCTCCTATGATCAGCCAGTTGGAGGCGAAGGCCTCATAGCTTTTGGTAATGGCAGCGAATAAAGCCGGCTCAGAGACTTCGCCGCAGGGCAGATTCTTGGCCGATGCGGCCGCGGGCTGGTGAGAGGCGGCTGCAAGCAAGGCTGCCAGAAGTGCGCCCGCATAGCTGCTCGTGAATCGGTTTGCGTGTTGCATGGACTTGCGTCTCGTTGGATGCGTTGGCGGCGCGAAGCCGGTCGTGCAGCGCTATTTGTTCCGTCAACAAACTATTTCTTGTGATTGATAATTGTGCTACTGGCGGTTGCCCCCCGGATCGATGAGGTCAGCGGCGGGCGGTATCAGCCGTGTTTGATTCTCCTAAAGGACCGGCTTTACGCGGTTGGGCACTCATGCTCTGATTGGCACCTAGAAAACACTAAAATGAGCCTTGCGATGGCGCGCGTCCTTGTTGCTTACGCCTCGAAAGAGGGGCATACAGAACACATTGCTCACCACGTTGCGCGCAAGCTCGAAGATTTGCGGCAGGTGACACGACTGATCAATCTGACTTCGCACGAGGGCGAAGCTGGCGCTGATGACTATGATGCCTCAATCATTGCTGGTTCCATTCATCGCGGCGGATTTGCCGCGGAGTTGATGAGCTTTTTGATGCGGCACGGCCCTGCGATCAGGACCCACCCCTCGGCTTTTTTGACTGTGAGTTTGTCGGCAGCGTCGCATGACGCCGATGAACTGGCCGGGCTTGCGGAAATCGCTGACCGGTTCTTGTTCGAGGCCGGTTGGCAGCCGGACTTTGTCGAACATGTTGCCGGCGCGGTTCATGACCGTCAGCTCAAATTGATCGAAAAGGTGGTGATGCATTCGGTTGTGCGTCAGCACGGCGAAGAGTTGGACGCTTCTGGAAACACGGATTTCACCGATTGGCGCCAAGTCGATCGGTTTGTGAAAGACTTTTCGCGGAAGCTGAGCTGAACTGTCAATGCGCTCTCTAGGAGGATTTGGCGTTCTGGCCGTAGGACTGGAAGCGTTGCAGCACGTCCGCCATTTCCTTTCGATCCAGAACCTTCGGATTGCCAAGCGTGAGCACCTTGTAGAACTGCTCGGCCAAGACTTCCACTTCCTGGGCGAGTTCGAGAGCTGAATCGAGGTCTTTGGCGATTGCGATCTGGCCATGGTTTGCCATCAGCAATGCATTACGATCTTCCAAGCCGGCGGCGACAAGTTCAGCGAGTTCCTGTGTGCCAAAGGGAGCATAAGGGATGAGCGGAATGTCACGCCCGCCAGCGACCGCGATCATGTAGTGGAATGCCGGGATGGGCTTATGCGCGCAGGCAAGTACCGTCGCATGCAGGGAATGCGTATGGACGACCGCGCCCATCTCGGGACGCGCCTTATAAGCCGAAAGATGAAAACGCCACTCGCTCGATGGCTTGCGGGCAAAACGTGGCGACTCACCATCGGCGTCTACATACACAATATCTGATGGTTTCAGAGCTTCGTAAGACATGCCAGTGGGCGTGATTAGCATACCGGACTTCCATCGGCAGGACACGTTGCCAGACCTGCCCGGGGACAATCCGCTGCGGCTCATTTGAAGCGACGTCGCGATGACGGCTTTGCGCGTGGCGGCTTCGGTCGGCAGCGCTGTGGTGCGCTGGCGGGCGGACTTGCGGGCGGTCTGGGAGGCCGCCTTTTTCGGGGTCTTTTTGGTTGCTGTTTTTGGGGTCGCCATGAACAAAAACACTTCCAGGGAGTTTCGCTACCGGACTAGTGTATGCGACTTTGGTTTGCGGACCCCTAAAACACAAAAGAGCAGGAATTTCCTGCTCTTTTGTACGCCGGTCGAGACCGAAACTGATTCTAGCTCCTCGTCCAAGTTTCGGGGAGGAGCGGATGGTGAGCCGTTGTGGCTCGCCGATTTGTCCATCCCTAGACTTGGGCTCTTTGCCGGTTATTCATACGGCTGCGACCCTTTTTTTGTTTGCGTTGGCGTTATAGCTGAGCTGTGGCCGTCTGTCACGGGTAAATAGTGCAGTAAGGCGAGAATCTATCGTTAGGGTTTGGCCGGTTTTTAAAGGTGGAGATGAGCGAGGGCTGCTGGTGTTCTGGGCTCTTGCACGGACGTTAATACATGTATGGGATTTGGACGCGGCATTGCGCCGCGCGTCTTTCCTAGCTAAGAGCGGCGGCACGTCGAGCGGCGTCGTCGCACTGCAAGGGTGAACGCCACGACCTGGATCAGACATTGCGAAGGCGTTTAATGTACCTGTCCCGCTACTTTCTGCCGGTTTTGCGCGACACGCCCAAGGAAGCGGAAATCGTATCGCACCAGCTCATGCTTCGCGCTGGTATGGTCAAACAGTCAGCCGCTGGAATCTATTCGTGGCTGCCGCTCGGGCTGAGCGTGTTGAAGAAGATTGAGGCGATTGTTCGCGAGGAACAGAATCGGGCCGGTGCGGTCGAGATTTTGATGCCGACGATCCAGCCTGCTGACCTGTGGCGAGAGTCGGGGCGCTATGAAGCTTACGGGAAAGAGATGTTGCGCATCATGGATCGCCATGAACGCGACATGCTATTTGGCCCCACCGCCGAAGAGGTGGTGACTGCCATCTTTCGTGACAGCGTCAAGAGCTACAAGGACCTGCCCAAGAACCTCTACAACATCCAATGGAAGTTCCGGGATGAGATCCGTCCCCGATTTGGTGTGATGAGGGGTCGGGAATTCCTGATGAAGGATGCGTATTCTTTCGACCTCACCAAAGAGGATGCAAGGCGCACCTATCAGCGTATGTTCGCCGCCTACCTCAGGACCTTCGCCCGGATGGGATTGAAATCGGTACCGATGAAGGCTGATACCGGCCCGATCGGTGGCGATCTGTCGCATGAATTCATTATTCTGGCAGACACCGGCGAGAGCGAAGTCTTTCTGCATAAGGATTTGCTTGAGGAAACGGTTCCTCCTGCGGATACGGACTTTTGGGGCGACCTTTCCGGGATTGTCGAAGATTGGACCTCTCGTTATGCGGCCACAGACGAGATTCACGATGCGGCGCGCTTCGAGAGGGAAGTTCCCGCCGATAAACGATTGACAGCGCGCGGGATTGAAGTCGGGCACATCTTCTACTTCGGCACCAAGTATTCCGAGGCCATGGGCGCAAAGGTGCAGGGGCCCGATGGAAAGCTTGTCACGCCCGAGATGGGCTCATATGGCGTTGGAGTGTCGCGGCTTGCCGGCGCGGTGATCGAGGCAAGCCATGATAAGGACGGGATTATCTGGCCCGTGCCCGTGGCGCCGTTCGAAGTGGGGCTGATCAACCTGCGTAGTGGCGATGCGGCCACGGATGCCGCATGCGTTGATATCTACGGCAAACTGACCGCGGCGGGGATTGAGGTGCTCTACGATGACACCGATGAGCGGGCGGGAGCCAAGTTCTCCACTATGGATCTTGTGGGAATCCCATTTCAGTTGATCGTTGGGCCGAAAGGCCTGAAAAGCGGTGAGATCGAGGTTAAAGTCCGGGCCGGAGGGGAGCGAGTGTCACTCGCGGTGGAATCCGGACTTAATCACGTCATTGAAGCGGTACAGTCTCAGCGCAGCCTTGCTTGAGTAGTTTTCATGACGAAAAGCCGCCCACAGAAGGTGCGGCAAGGCGAGATAGGGGAGCATATGGCCGTCGGATTGGACAAGCCCGCGAAGGAAACGATGCCGTTCGCGCCCTTTGAGTGGATGCTCGCATTCCGCTATCTGCGCGCCCGGCGCAAGGAAGGGTTCATTTCGGTTATCGCCGGTTTTTCGTTCGTCGGCATTATGCTGGGGGTCGCAACGCTGATCATCGTGATGGCGGTGATGAATGGTTTCCGCGCCGATTTGTTCTCAAAAATTCTGGGGCTTAACGGCCATGTCGTGGTGTTGAAGATTGGCGAACCCTTCAAGGACTATGACAACGTCGCCAAACAAATCACGCAAGTGCGCGGTGTTCAGCACGCAGTGCCGCTGATTGAAGGGCAGGTGATGGTATCGTCACGTGTGCAGGCGACCGGGGGATTGGTTCGAGGCATGTCGGAAGAGGGCATTCAGTCTTTGAACCTGGTCGCCGACAACGTGCAGTTTGGCAGTCTTGGGGGCTTTGATGAATCGCGCGGAGTTGCCGTTGGAACGCGGCTTGCCAATGCACTGGGGGTCAGCCTGAACGACACGCTGACCTTGGTTTCACCGCGAGGGGCGACAACGCCATTCGGCACGGCGCCGCGCACCAAGAGCTACCCGATTACCGCGATCTTCGAAATGGGGATGAGCGAATATGACCGCACCATTATCTTCATGCCGCTTTCAGAGGCGCAGAAGTTCTTCGGCAAACGTGATGCCGTCGACTATATCGAGGTGATGGTGGATGACCCCGAGCAGGTCGGCGCCTATCAGGCTGCAATCAAGGGCGAGATTGGGCGCACGTTCCAGACGACGGACTGGCAGCAGCGTAACCAGACCTTCTTCAACGTACTCAATGTCGAGCGGCTGGTCATGTTCATCATCCTGTCGCTTATTATTCTGGTGGCGGCACTCAACATCATTTCGGGCATGATGATGTTGGTGAAAGACAAGAGCCGCGACATTGCGATCTTGCGAACGATGGGCGCCTCACGCGGCGCCGTAATGCGTGTGTTCCTGATTACGGGAGCGGCGATTGGTGTCGTGGGTACGCTGGCGGGTTTCGTGCTGGGTGTCGTGTTTTGCTGGAACATCGACATCATCAAGGAGTTCGTTGCCTGGGTGACGAATACGCAACTGTTCGATCCCTCCATTTATTATCTCACAAAGCTTCCAGCTGAGATCGACCCCTATGAGACGGCATGGATCGTCGCCATGGGGCTTGGCCTTTCTATTCTCGCAACAATCTACCCGTCATGGCGGGCCTCGACACTCGATCCGGTCGAAGCTCTGCGCTACGAATGAGGCGATGCCTGGCATGGATGCATCACACAGACCCATACCCATCCTGCGGCTTGCGGGTTTGCGGCGCACCTTTCATCAGGGTCATCGGGAAATCCGCGTCCTGGATGGTGCATCGGCGGAAATCTATCCGGGCCAAGCAGTGGCCTTGGTCGGCCCCTCGGGCGCCGGGAAATCGACGCTGTTGCACATCGCCGGATTATTGGAGGGCGCCGATGGGGGCAGTGTCGCCATAGACGGGCGCGAATGCATGGGGCTGTCGGATGGTGAACGGACACGGGTCCGGCGCGCCGATATGGGCTTCGTCTACCAGTTCCATCAGTTGCTGCCGGAATTCTCCGCATTGGAGAACGTTGTTATTCCCCAGATGATCCTTGGACGCCGCAGGCGCGACGCGCAAAAGCACGGAAAGGCGTTGTTGTCCTCGGTCGGACTTGGAGAACGGCTGCATCATCGCCCTGCGGAGTTGTCCGGTGGCGAGCAGCAGCGTACCGCTATCTGCAGGGCGCTTGCCAATGAACCGCGATTGCTGCTGGCTGATGAGCCGACGGGGAATCTTGACCCGCGCACATCGGAACGCGTTTTTGCAGCGCTCGTGGATCTGATCCACCGTACGGGGGTCGCCGCTCTGATTGCGACACATAACCACGACCTCGCCGCCCGGATGGACCGGACATTGCGGCTTGCTGACGGGCATCTCGTCGAGGTGCAACCAGGGCACCGGTGAGGTGCCCCCAGCCCAAACGGCTCAGCCGGACAACTCGATGCCGTAAGTCGTGGACGAGAGCATTCGTGATGTGTGGCCGGACCGTGCAATCGCTATCATTCGTGCATGAACGCTCCGATTCGAACCGATCAGCTGGCTGAGGCGAAGGCGGCAGCCGAGCGGACTGACGCGCAGGCGCTTCGGTTCGTTCATTTGCGTGTGCATTCGGCCTATTCGCTGCTTGAAGGCGCGCTGCCGATTCCCAGGCTTGCAAAGCTTGCCGGGCAAAATGGATTTCCGGCACTCGGTTTGACCGATACCAACAATCTGTTTGGTGCACTTGAGTTCTCCGAGAAGATTGCGGGTGCTGGCGTTCAGCCCATTGTTGGTGTGACGCTGGCGCTTGATTTTGAAGGTGACGGAACCGACGACAAGTTGATGACGGGGCGGCAACCGAAGCCTGGTGAAAGCCATCATCAACGGTTGGCCTGCGATGGTTTCGTGGCGCTCCTAGCCGTCAATGAAGCCGGGTATGCGAACCTGATGAAGGTGGTCAGCGCGGCGCATTTGGGCGTCGAGGACGGGGCTCCCCCACATGTCACCATGCGCGAGTTGGGCGCACACAGCCAGGGCGTGATCGCGCTCAGTGGCGGCCCCGACGGGCCGATCGACCGAGCTATCAGTCAAGGTCGCGAGGCCATCGCCGAACAGAGGCTGCGGCAGTTGCATGAGGCCTTTGGGGACCGCCTATACATAGAATTGCAGCGGCACGGGACGGACAATGAACGCATCGTGGAGCCGCAGCTTCTCGATTTGGCTTATCAGTTGGAGTTGCCTCTCGTCGCCACCAATGAAGTTTTTTTCGCCGAGCCGGGGGACTACGAGGCGCACGATGCTTTGATCTGCATCGCCGAAGGGCGCTACGTGGTCGAAGAGGATCGCCGGCGGTTGACCACACAGCATTACTTCAAGTCCGCCGAGGAGATGGCCGAGACTTTCGCCGATCTTCCAGAAGCGCTGGAAAACACGATCGAGATCGCCAGGCGATGTCACTACCGTCCACTCGGACGCAAACCGATCCTGCCGCGTTTCGTGAAGAGTCTCGACGGCAAATCCGATGAGGAGTTGCTGCAAGAAGAGGCTGACGAACTCATGCGGCAAGCCGAGGAAGGCTTGGCGAGGCGACTTGAGACGCATGAACCCGCGGAGGGTTTCACCAAGGACGACTACGCAAAGCGTCTCGCCTACGAAGTCGACATCATCACGCGGATGAAGTTTCCCGGCTACTTCCTCATCGTTGCCGACTTCATCAAGTGGTCTAAGGGGAAGGGTATCCCGGTCGGGCCAGGGCGTGGGTCGGGCGCCGGGTCACTGGTCGCCTATGCGTTGACGATCACCGATCTCGACCCGTTGCGGTTTGGCCTTCTGTTCGAACGCTTCCTCAATCCAGAGCGTGTTTCGATGCCTGACTTCGACATCGATTTCTGCCAGGACCGGCGTGAAGAAACGATCCGTTACGTGCAGGACAAGTATGGCAATGACCGTGTTGCTCAGATCATTACACACGGAAAGCTCCAGGCGCGAGCAGTGCTGCGAGATGTCGGCCGGGTGCTGCAAATGCCGTACGGGCAGGTCGACAAACTCTGTAAGATGGTGCCGAACAACCCGGCCAACCCGGTGACGCTGTCTGAGGCGATCGAGGGCGAGCCAAAGCTGCAGGAAGCCCAGAAGTCTGAGCCAATCGTGGCCCAGCTGCTGTCGACATCGCAGAAGCTCGAAGGGCTCTACCGTCACGCTTCAACGCATGCCGCCGGGATGGTGATCGGTGATCGGCCCTTGACTGAACTCGTGCCGCTTTACCGGGATCCAAAATCGGATATGCCGGTCACCCAATTCAATTGGAAGCTGGTTGAGGCGGCAGGGCTCGTCAAGTTCGACTTTCTTGGTCTGAAGACGCTGACCGTCTTGAAGAAGGCGGTCGAACTGGTCAAGCGCGTGCGTGGAATCGATGTCGATCTGGCGGCGCTGGGCCTGGATGACGATGCGTCCTACGCATTGCTTGCGAAAGCGGACACAGTCGGCGTGTTCCAGCTGGAAAGCACCGGCATGCGGGAGAGTCTCAAGCGGCTCAGGCCGGACCGATTTGAAGACATCATTGCCATGGTGGCGCTGTATCGGCCCGGTCCGATGGACAACATCCCGACTTACATCAACCGCAAGCACGGTGAGGAGCCGGTTGATTGCCTGCATCCCATGCTGGAGAGCATCCTTTCGGAAACCTACGGCGTTATCATTTATCAGGAGCAGGTGATCCAGATCGCACAGGTGATGGGCGGCTATACGCTGGGTCAGGCTGATATGCTGCGCCGTGCCATGGGTAAGAAGGACAAGGCGGAGATGGCGCGGCATGAGGCGCGCTTTGTCGAGGGTGCCGTGGAACGCGACGTGAAGAAGAAGGACGCCGCGTTCATCTTCGAGCTGGTGAACAAGTTCGCAGGTTACGGATTCAACAAATCGCACGCGGCCGCGTATGCGCTCGTCAGTTACCACACCGCCTATATGAAGGCGAATTTCCGAGAGGAGTTCCTGGCGGCTTCGATGACGCTGGATCTTGGCAATACGGACAAGCTTGCGGGTTTTGCATCAGAGGCCAAACGAAGTGGCATACCCGTTCTGCCGCCCTGCGTTAACGCATCAGAAGTTGATTTCGTCGTGGAGCGTGTTTCCGATAGCGCGGATTCAGAGCAGCCTTCCCGTGGTGCCATCCGCTATTCGCTGGCGGCTCTCAAGAACGTCGGTGCAAGCGCGGTGCAGACGATTGTGGACGCGCGCCACGAGGGCGGTGCGTTTGAGTCACTCGGCGACTTCGCGGCGCGGCTTGACTGCAAGGCAGTGAATAAGCGTGGCATCGAGAATCTGGCTCAGGCGGGTGCTTTTGATCAGCTCGAAGGCAACCGTGCGTCGGTGAAGGCGAATGCAGAGCAGATTATCGCGACCGCTCAAAGGGTCAGTGCGGACCAATCGGCCGGCACCTCGGACCTGTTTGCCGATGCGGCGTCATCGCCCGGTCTGGTATTGCGGAAGACCAAGGCCTGGACACCTCTGGAGCAGCTGGAGAACGAGTTTTCTTCAGTCGGTTTCTATCTTTCCGGACACCCGCTCGATGAATACCAGAAGGTGCTGAGCAAGGTCGGGGCGACAAAGTACGCAGCCCTGGAAGCCGCTGCAGCGCAGGGCGCGAGTGCGGGTAAGATTGGAGCGATTGTCGTATCCGTGCGCGAGCGGCGTTCTGCTCGCGGCAATAAGTTTGCCTTTGCGATGTTCTCGGATACTTCGGGGCAATTCGAGGCGGTGCTATTTTCGGACACGCTGGCGGCAGCCGGGGATTTGCTGGAGGCTGGCACCCCGGTTGTGTTGACCGTATCAGCAGAGAGCGATGATGAGGGCTCGGTGAAGCTAAGGGTGCAAATGGTTGAGGCGCTCGATAGGGTCGCGGCGAATGTGGAGCGCGGTCTCAGAATACATCTTGTTGCGGTTGCTGCCGGGAGTGGCGCTCCGGATTTCGACGAATTGAAGGGTTATCTTGAGCCTCCGGCGGCTGGAATGCGCGGTGGCGAGGTTCGCCTTGTGCTTTGCTTGAACCAGCGTGGCCGTGAGTTGGAGCTGAAGCTGCCTGGTAAGTACGATGTATCACCGAAGGCGGCCGGTATCCTGTCGACCGTTACCGGTGTGTGCGGTGTCGAGGAGATATGAGTGCCTTCACGTGTTGGTTGGGCCGTTGTGCTGTTGCTCGTCCTGGGACATGGGACATGGCCTTCTTTGGCAGGTGACCAATCGCCGACGACGGAGTCCCCGTTGCGGACTGCTTTGCGGTTGGTGCTCGTGGAGACTCAAGGATTTGACAGCAGCGATGCAATCATCCGCACTTACGAGCGAAAGCGGGCAGATGGCGCCTGGCATGAAGTCGGTTTGGCGGCGCCAGCTCAAATTGGCAAGGCCGGGCTCGGCTGGGGGCACACCTTCCGGCATCTGGCTCGCGCGGGTGAACCGGTAAAGCAGGAGGGCGACAAGCGGGCGCCGGCTGGAATCTTCGCGATGGGGCGTCCGTTTGGTTTTGGTTCGTCAAGTCTTGCCAACTATATGCAACTCAAGGCTGGTCAGCACGTCTGTGTCGACGACGTGAGGTCGCCTCACTACAGCCGTGTCGTGGACGCGCAAACAGCGGGTGCGGGAACGAGCGGCGAGCGTATGTGGGACATCGATATCTATCGAAAGGGTATCCTCGTCGACTATCCAACGAGCCGCGACGCGAAGTCCGGTTCTTGTATTTTCGTGCATCTGTGGCGGCGGGCCGATACGCCGACAGTTGGTTGCGTGGCAGTCTCCGAACCGACGGTGGACCGGCTACAGGCGTGGGCCAACAATCCCAGGGACAATGCGGTGATCGCCATTGTCCCATCGACGGCGCGGGCGCGCCTATCAGGACTTCCGCAGCGGCCCTGACAAGGCTTGCCACTGACGGCATTCGCCGCTATAAGCGCCGCTCAACCCACACGCGGATCGTTTCTGGCCTGAGCGGATTGAAAGCCCCGTTCAGCCATCCGGTGAGTCAGGTTCCGATAATCGGCGCCCGTCTTCATTGGTCCGCGGAGGTCCAACCGGAAAAGGAATTACTGCTGATGACGCTCCCCGTCTTCAATATGCGTCAGCTTTTGGAAGCTGGCGTGCACTTCGGCCACCAGGCCCACCGCTGGAACCCGAAGATGGCACCGTTCATATTCGGTGCGCGCAACAACATTCACATCATCGATCTTACCCAGACGGTTCCGCTACTGCACCAGGCCCTGGTCAAGATCTCCGATACGGTCGCCGGGGGCGGCCGGGTGCTGTTCGTGGCCACCAAGCGGCAGGCGCAGGAGGCTGTTGCCGAGGCCGCCGGGCGTTCGGCTCAGTACTTCATGAACCACCGCTGGCTTGGCGGGACCTTGACCAACTGGAAGACGGTGTCCCAATCGATCCGGCGCCTGCGGCAGTTGGATGATATCCTCGAGAACCCGCAAGGACGCACCAAAAAGGAAATCCTGAACATTCAGCGTGAGCGCGAGAAGCTGCAGCTGTCGTTGGGCGGTATCCGCGAGATGGGCGGCGTGCCGGACCTGCTTTTTGTGATCGATACCAACAAAGAGCAGATCGCGATCAAAGAGGCGCGTAAACTGGGTATTCCGATCATCGCTATCGTCGATACCAACTGTGATCCGGACGGCATCGACTACCCGATCCCCGGTAATGACGATGCCGGTCGCGCAATCACACTTTACACCGACCTGGTCGCGCGAGCCGCGATCGATGGGATCGAACGCAGTAGCGCAGCTTCCGGTGAGGACCTCGGTGCTGCTGAAACGCCCGTGGCGGAGGTGCTGCCGGAGGCCGCTGCAACGTTCAAAGGTATCGAGGGGCCGCGCGGCGACCCCGACGATCTGAAGAACATTGCTGGGGTTGATATGAAGACCGAGCAACGCCTCAATGATCTCGGGGTCTATCACTACTGGCAGATCGCCGATTTGACGGCTGAGAACGTGGCAACATTGGAAACCGCTCTAAAGGCCCCCGGACGACTTGCGGAAGAGACCTGGATCGACCAGGCGAAGAAGCTTGTTGCTCAGTCGGCAGCCTGAGGAGACCGGGCTCCCGGCTGGCCGGCCAAATCGTCACATAAATTTCAAGCTGCAGGCTTAGACGCCCCGTGAGGCCAACGACGCGGGCCTGCCAAAAAGAGAGCATGACATGACTGCGATTACCGCTTCGCTTGTGAAGGAGCTGCGCGACAAGACCGGCGCTGGAATGATGGACTGCAAAAAGGCGCTAACCGAGAGCGACGGTGAAATGGAGGCTGCGATCGACTGGCTGCGTAAGAAGGGCCTGTCCAAAGCCGCCAAGAAAGCTGATCGCGTGGCTGCCGAGGGGCTCGTTGGCGTGAAGTCGGATGGCAAGACCGGCGCTGTCGTCGAGATCAACTCGGAGACGGATTTCGTTGCGCGTAACGAGCAGTTCCAGAAGATGGTTGGCGAGATCACGGATCTGGCGCTGTCGGCCGGGGGAGACCTCGACAAGCTTTTGGGCGCCAAGATGAGCGATAGTCCGATGAATGTTGAGGACTACGTCAAGGAAATGGTCGCGACGATCGGTGAGAACATGACAGTGCGGCGCACCGCCGCGCTGTCGGTCGATGAGGGTGTCGTATCGGCCTACGTTCACAACAAAAGTGCTGACGGGATGGGCAAGATTGGCGTCCTCGTCGCCCTGGAAAGCTCCGGCGACAGCGAGAAACTCGGAGACTTTGGCCGTCAGCTCGCAATGCATGTCGCCGCTGCGAGTCCTTTGGCACTGACGCCGCAGGAGCTCGATAGCGGCGTCATCGACCGCGAGAGGGCGATTTATCTGGAACAGGCGAAGGCGTCCGGCAAACCGGCCGAAATCGTCGAGAAGATGGTTGAAGGACGATTGCGCAAGGAGTTCTTCCAACAGGTCGTACTGTTGCAGCAAACCTTCGTAATCGATGGTAAAGCAACTGTAGAACAGGCGGTAAAAGCGTCGGAAAAGACAATCGGCGCGCCCGTGAAGATCGCCGGTTTCATGCGCTATGCCCTGGGTGAAGGCATCGAGCGACAGGACGATGACTTTGCTGCCGAGGTCGCCGCGGCCGCCGGCTCCAAGTGATCATCTGAGCGGATTGGCAGTAGCGGTCGGCCGCCCTTTCGGCGCCGGCCGTATTCACATTCTGCAAGCCGTTTTTATAGGTTATGGGTTGTCATGGGCGTTGATGCCGCTACACGAAGGTGGATCGACTAGAAAGACGCGGTATTCCAACGGCGAGAGCAATATGGCGGATCCGTCTCCCGAACCGAGATACAAGCGGCTGTTAATCAAGCTGTCCGGCGAAGCATTGATGGGCAGTTCCGGTTGCGGCATCGATACCGACGTGGTGACGCGGTTGGCGCGCGACATCAATGAGGCCTCCCAGGCGGGTTGTGAAATCGCCACTGTCGTTGGCGGGGGCAATATCTTCCGTGGTCTGCAGGGTGCCGCGGCTGGGATGGACCGGGCCAACGCCGATTATATGGGGATGCTGGCAACCGTGATGAACGCGCTGGCGCTGCAGGGTGCGATGGACCAAATCGGCATGGATTCCCGCGTCCTGTCCGCGATTCCGATGCCGACCGTTTGTGAATCCTACATTCGCGCTCGGGCTTTACACCACCTTGCACACGGCCGAGTGGTGATTTTTGCAGCCGGGACAGGCAATCCTTTTTTCACAACAGATACAGCAGCTACCTTGCGTGCAATTGAGATGAGTTGCGATGCGGTGGTGAAGGCGACCCAGGTCGATGGTGTCTATTCAGCTGATCCAAAACAGGTTCCGGGTGCGGAACGATATGATAAGTTGAGCTATGATGAGGTCCTTTCCAGGGACCTCAGAGTGATGGACGGGGCGGCAATCGCTCTTGCCCGAGATAATGCTCTTCCGGTAGTTGTCTGCTCAATAGAGGAGCCTGGCAATCTCCTGAAACTATTGAAGGGTGAGGCGCGGTCGACTGTGATTGGTGGGCCTGCGTCTCCATAAAGGGGTCTTTTCCGGAATTGCCGTATCGGCCCGGCGCTTTTGTATGCTCGCGAAATTGCCGGTGTGACCGGGCAGCCGAAGACAGGCATCAAAATGGGAGAAACAAAATGGCAGATGCCTTTGATCTCAAACAGCTTGAAGTGACCATGAAAGCTTCGCTGGATGCGCTCAAACGGGAGTTGAGCGGGCTGCGTACCGGCCGAGCAAGCACACATTTGCTCGACCCACTACAGGTGACCGTGTACGGGTCGAAGATGCCGCTGTCGCAAGTAGGAACCGTGTCGGTACCTGAGCCGCGGACGATTTCAATCCAAGTCTGGGACCGGGCTAACGTATCGGCGGTGGAAAAATCCATTCGGGAATCGAACCTCGGCTTGAACCCTGTCATCGATGGACAGCTGATACGCCTACCGATCCCCACATTGACCGCTGAGCGGCGGCAGGAACTCGTGAAAGTTGCCCATAAGTATGCTGAACAGTCACGGGTCTCTGTGCGTAATGTGCGGCGGGACGGTATGGATAAATTGAAGAAACTCGAGAAGGATGGCGATATCAGCGAAGACGAGCACCGGAAGAAATCCGGTAGCGTCCAGGAATTGACGGACAAATACGTGAAAGAAGTGGACAATATGCTGGCGTCGAAAGAGCAAGAGATTCAAACTGTTTAGAGACGTTCCTCGATGCCAGATTCACGAACCTTCCCGGCAACAGAATAAGTAGCTTGGCTCTTCCCGTGCCTCAACCATCGTCCAGCCAGATAGATCCCGACCATGGCGGGTCAAGCCTGCAGCACCTGGCCATCATCATGGATGGCAACGGGCGGTGGGCGCGCAAGCGCGGTCTGCCTCGGACGTTGGGACACAGGGAAGGTGTCGAAGCTGTACGCAGAACGGTTAGGGCGGCGCTTGACCTGGGCATTCCCTACCTGACGATCTACTCATTCTCCTCGGAAAACTGGTCGCGGCCGCGTGACGAGATCGACTATCTGATGGGGCTGATGAAGAGGTTCATCAGACGCGACCTTGCCGAACTGCACGAAGCAAACGTCAGCATCCGAGTGATCGGAGACCGCGACCGTGTTGACCAGGAACTTCTGGCGCTGATCGACGAGGCGACGGAGCTTACCCATGACAACACCCGGTTGACCCTGGTGATTGCCTTCAACTACGGGGGGCGTAACGAGATCGTACGGGCCGCGGGGCGATTGGCGGCCGAGGTGGCGGCGGGTCAACTCGACCCGGACAAAATTGACACCCACGAGTTCGACAGAGCACTCGATACCGGGGGTGTCCCCGATCCGGACTTGCTTATCCGGACAAGCGGTGAAATGCGCTTGTCAAATTTTCTGCTATGGCAGTCGGCCTATGCCGAGTTCGTGTTTCTCGACACCTACTGGCCGGACTTCGGACAAGAGCACCTCGAAGCGGCTATCGCAGAGTATCTAGGTCGTGAGCGTCGATATGGCGGGTTGGCAAGCCGCTCGACCGCATGAGGGAAGGCCGATCGGACCTTGCCCGGCCGGAGGAGGACCCAACGAACCCTCAGATCAAGGAGCTGCAACTACGAACAGTGTCCGCGGTAGCGCTGGGCGGCTGTGCGTTGGCAGCATTGTTTGCAGGGCCCATTCCGTTTGGTTTCCTCGTTTTGCTTGTCGCTTTGGTGATGTGCTGGGAGTGGGGGCATATCGTGCGTTCCGGCGGCGGAATGGACCTGACCTTCATTGTCCATGCGCTGACCGTCAGTGCCGCTATTCTCGCGGCCATGTTCGGTCCGGCCGAGCTTGCACTCGGCCTTCTTGCTGCAGGTGGCGTTACGCTTGTGGTGCTGAATTCGGACGACGGGCCGGGGGTCTCGGTTCTCGGTGCGCTGTATGTCGGCGTTCCGGCTATTGCGTTGATTTGCCTGAGAAGTTCCCAACCATTCGGGCTGACGGCGGTGATGTTCATTTTTGCCGTGGTGTGGGCCGGTGATATCGCGGCTTTTTTGGGCGGCCGGCAGATCGGCGGGTTCAAGCTTTACCCCAGTATTTCACCGAACAAGACGTGGGCCGGGCTCATCAGCGCGGTGGCCGCATCCATCATCGTTGGTGCGGTGTTCTGGTCCTATTTGGGGGATGCCCCGTTATTGTATCTGTTGCTATGTGCTGCCGGGCTCGGGGTTGTGGCGCAGTTGGGCGACCTCGCTGAATCCGCCCTTAAGCGCCTTTTCCGGGTCAAGGATTCGAGCGATCTCATCCCGGGGCACGGCGGTTTCATGGATCGAATGGACGGGATTGTGACGGCAGCCTGCGTTGGTCTGGCCGTTGGTCTGTTGATTAATTCTGAAGCGCCGGCGCGCGCTCTACTGTATGGAAGTTGAGCGCGAACATCGCGCTCGATATCCAGCACACAGTTTGGTTTGGAGGTCTTTCAGTTGATGCAACGGGCTGCGGAGACAGCACAAGAAGTGCCAGTGCGTCCGTCTGTGGATGCAGATGGCGGCCCAAAGCGGATCTCCGTGCTTGGTGCAACGGGCTCGATCGGAGCCAGTACGTTGGACCTGATCGCTCGCAATGAGAGGGCATTCGAGGTCGTCGCAGTTACCGCGCATACCAGCGTCGACGTCCTAGCTGAGCGTGCCCGGCTCTGCCGGGCCGAGCGCGCCGTGATAGGTGATCCGGCGCTTTATGATCAGCTTAAGGAAGCGCTGTCCGGATCGGGGATTGAGGCTGCCGCGGGCGACGAGGCGCTAGTCGAAGCTGCTCAGATGCCGGTTCATTGCACCGTGGCTGCGATTGTCGGGGCAGCCGGGCTGAAGCCGACTGTCGCGGCTGTGCGGAGCGGTCAGCGAATGGCTTTGGCCAACAAGGAGTGTTTGGTTTCCGCCGGTGACGTATTCATGCAGGAGGTCGCGCGGGCGGGCTGTGAGCTCGTTCCAGTCGACAGTGAACATTCCGCCGCCTTTCAGATACTGGAACAGGCGGATGCTGAAGGCATTGAAGATATTACGTTGACGGCTTCGGGAGGGCCATTCCGGGACTGGCCTTTGGAACGCATTCAAAGGGCCACGCGTGAACAGGCTTTGAAGCACCCCAACTGGTCAATGGGCGCCAAGATCACCGTCGATTCAGCGACCATGATGAACAAGGGGCTGGAACTCATCGAGGCGCTCCATTTGTTCCCCGTGGAGACGCACCAGCTTCGAATGCTGGTCCATCCCCAGTCAATTGTTCACTGTTTGATCTCGTTTGTTGACGGATCTGTCTTGGCGCAGTTGGCCGAGCCGGATATGCGGACACCCATCGCGGTTGCTCTGTCTTGGCCGCGTCGCATGGCCGCGCCGACGAAGAAGCTTGATCTGGCGGAGGTTTCGCAACTCACTTTCGAGGCGGCCGACGAGGTTCGTTTCCCGGCAATCAGACTGGCTCGGGAGGCTATGGAGCGGGGCGGAATGGCACCTGCGATCCTCAATGCGGCCAACGAAATCGCGGTTGAAGCTTTTCTTGCAGGACGAATCACGGTGCCCGGTATCGCCGCATTGGTGAGCGAGACTCTCCACCATGCCGAAGGACGCGGTCTTGTCAGGGAGGCGTCCTGCGTTGACAGTGTCCTTGAATGTGATGCACACGCCCGTCTGATCGCACAGGAGCTTCTAGTTGGCGGCGGCGTTGGTGCTTGAAAGGCCGCGGTCAGTTTTCCTTGCGAACTGCTGCTGCTGTGGTTGCCGTACGGCGGCCCGTTGGCGAATATTCGCCGAAGAATGAGTCGAGCCCACTGTTTGATCCAATGAGGCTACATGGCGCGGCGCCGTAGCACGCGTCGAGACGACAAAGGACAGGAAGACGAATGGAAATCATTACCCAGTTCACCGACAATCTGTCGTTTGCTTTGCTGGTGATCGCCGGGTTTCTGTTTGCACTGACGATTGTGGTGTTCGTTCACGAGATGGGCCACTTCCTGGTGGCGCGTTGGTGCGGCGTGACGGTGACGACGTTCTCCATTGGTTTCGGCAAGGAAATCGGGGCCTTTGTCGACAAACACGGCACCCGTTGGCGGTTTGCCTGGATACCCCTTGGCGGATACGTGAAATTCCTCGATGACGAGAATGCCGCAAGCGTACCAGACCGGGCGGCGATCGAGCAGATGGATGACGTTCAGCGTCAAGGCGCTTTCCAGCTCAAACCGGTTTGGCAGCGGGCGGCGGTGGTTGCGGCCGGTCCTTTGGCCAACTTCCTTTTCGCTATTTTGATTTTTGGGGCTTTCTTCTGGTGGACCGGGCAGAACCTGGTTGCTCCGCGCGCCGACTACATCCAGCCCGGCAGCCCGGCTGCTGAAGCCGGTTTCAAGGCCGGTGACTTGGTGCAGAGTATCGGCGGACGGGCCATTGACGACTTCAAGCAGATCGACCAGACGGTGTGGACTAGCCCTGGTCGGACGCTTGATTTTGTTGTCGATCGGGACGGCAAACAAATCTCGCTCCAGGTGGTGCCCGAGCTGATTGAGCGAAACGACTATATCGCCGGCAAGCACCGCCGTCCGACGATTGGGATCCGCTATGCCGTGGAGCCGATCGTGGCAGGTCTAACGACGGGCGGGCCCGCTGCGGTGGCGGGCTTCGAGCCGGGCGACCGCGTGATCTCGATGAATGGCAAGCCTATCAATGACTTCAACCAGTTACAGGAAATTGTCGGGCAGAGTGACGGGCAAAAGCTCGATATCACCGTCTTGCGCGACGGCCGCGAAATCCCGCTCACCGTGACGCCTAAGATGACGACGCCGGGCGAGAAGGCAAGTGACCCAACCCCGCGCCCGCTGATCGGCGTGCTTAGCACCGGAAGGCCGGTGCATTGGACGCATGTGAATGTCGGACCGATTGAAGCTGTGGGTCTGGGTGCGGAGCAAACCTGGACGATCATCACTGGGACGCTGTCCTATGTTGGCGACATCTTCACAAACCGTCAGAGCGCTGAGCAGATCGGTGGCGTGATCAGGATTGCTGATGCAGCAGGAAAGTTCGCGTCGATCGGTTTTGCCTATTTGGTCCAGTTTACAGCGTTCATTTCAGTGAGCATCGGGCTGATCAACCTGTTTCCGATTCCGATCCTCGATGGTGGACATTTGGTCTTTTATGCCATCGAGGCCGTGACCGGTCGTCCGGTCAAAGAGGAAATTCAGGAATTTAGTTTCCGCGTGGGTTTGGCACTGATTTTGATGCTGATGATGCTCGGTTTCTATAACGACCTAGGAATCCTGGCACAATGGTTCTCGTGGCTCGGTTAGAATCCTGCCCAGTGACGCATTCTTGCCACTTCCCCAAAGCTTGCTGAATCGTTAATACCAATGCAGTTGAGACGTTGGCTGCCTGAGGGGTCTGATTGGTCCAACGATCAGATTGCGCAGCTGGGTTTCAATTAAGAAACGACACACGATTGCCCTTTGCCGAAGGCTATTGTGTGACTTTGGGGGATCGGCAGAGCGAGGGCAGATCCGCGTATGTGGAAGCTTCGGATCAGTTTCTTGGGGGGGCTGCAGGCCGCTCTGGTGATCTTGGGTGCCGGCCTCGGCAGCGTCGCAATCGACGCTGTCTCGATGTCTTCGCCCGCGTACGCGCAATCGGTTGTCCGCGAAATCAGGGTCGAAGGAAATCGGCGTGTCGAGCCTGAGACGGTGCGGACCTATCTCCAATTCACGGTGGGTGACGTTTATGACCCGGGCTTGGCGGATGACTCGCTGAGAGCGCTGTTTGCCACCGGTTTGTTCTCCGACGTGCGGATCGACCTTCAAGGATCGGTCGTGACGGTTTACGTCGAGGAGAACCCGGTCATCAACCAAATCGCCTTCGAGGGCAATTACGAGGTGGATACCGATACGCTGGCAGCTGAGGTTCAGCTTAAGCCGCGTTCGATCTTCACCAGATCCCGCGTGCAGGCCGATGTTCAGAGAATTCTCGACGTCTACCGCCGGCAAGGGCGGTTTGCTGCCTTGGTCGAGCCGAAAATCATCGAGCTTGAACAGAACCGCGTGAACTTGGTGTTCGAAATCACCGAGGGCACGGCGACAAAGGTCAAGGGCGTCAACTTCATTGGCAACCGGGCCTTTACGGACTCGCAGCTGCGCGACATCGTGACAACGACGCAGGCCGGCTGGTTCGACTTCCTCAAGGGAACAAGCGTTTACGATCCCGACCGGATGAACCTGGACCGGGAACTGCTGCGCCAATTCTATCTCAAGAATGGTTATGCGGATGCGCGCGTGATCAGCGCGAACGCAGAGCTCGATCGTGACGGCTCGGGCTTCTTCATTACCTTCACGATCGAGGAAGGTGAACTCTATCACTTCGGGCCGATGACCATCGAGAGTGCGCTTGCAGAGCTCGACGGTGAGTCCTTGCGCGGAGAACTGCTGACCAACACGGGAGCCGTCTACGACGCGTCCCGGATCGACAAAACCGTTGAAAGGCTGACGCTGTCGGTGGCCGAGCAGGGCTTTGCCTTTGCCCGGGTGCGGCCGCGCGCGGCGCCTGACTTCTACAGCCGCACGATTTCGATCAACTATGTCGTGGACGAAGGTCCGCGGATCTACATCGAGCGAATCAACATCTTCGGCAACGAGCGCACCAAGGACTACGTTATCCGCCGCGAGTTCCGTCTGGCGGAAGGCGATGCCTTCAACCCACTGCTTGTGGACCGTGCGGAGAAGCGTCTGAAAGCGCTTGGTTTCTTCAAGTCTGTTTCAATCAAAAAGCGCCCGGGGTCGGCGCAAGACCGTGTCGTTCTCGACGTGGCGCTGGTTGAGCAGTCGACGGGTGAATTGTCGTTCGGCGCCGGCTACTCGACGAGTGAGGGCGTCATCGGTGATATCTCTCTGACAGAGCGCAACTTGCTCGGGAACGGTCAATTCGTTCGGCTGCGGCTTGGCGGTTCGTTCGAGCGCGCCCAGATTGACTTGAGCTTCACGGAGCCGCGCTTCCTAGACCGCAACCTGGCGGCAGGTTTCGACCTGTTCCATAAGGAGCTGGATCAGCGCGACACCTCAGGCTTCCGTAGCCGTAGATCGGGCGGTTCGTTGCGGCTCGGCTTCCCGCTGGCCGAGAATCTCTGGGCTCAGACGCGCTATACGCTGTCTCGGGATGAACTGTTTGATGTCGATGACAACGCGTCGCTGGCTATTCGTGATGCCTGCGGCGATGCCAATATTAACCCGCGCAATAGCCGTGGCGTTCCACTCCGTTCACCTGACTGTCAGGACTCGTCTTACTGGACGTCCGCGCTTGGTGGTTCCTTGACGTACGACCGCCGGAATATTCCGCGGAACCCGTCGAGTGGCTACTTCTTGCAGTTGACTTCGGACTTTGCAGGTGTCGGTGGCGATGTGAACTATGTGCGGCTTCAGGGTGAAGCGCGCGGCTATTATCCTGTCGCTGACAAGGTCGTGCTGGTCGGTCGTGTGATCGGTGGCCATATCGAAGGCTGGGGTGGTGATGACGTCCGTCTGCTAGATTTGTTCTTCCGCGGCGGTGAAACAATTCGTGGTTTCGACCGGTCGGGTTTTGGTCCACGGGATGCGAGAACTGGCGATGCGCTCGGTGGTCAGACGTTCTGGGCAGCGACGACTGAATTGCGGTTCCCGATCCCATTCGTTCCGGATGAATTAGGGATGGGCGCGGCTGTGTTCGCCGATGCTGGTTCGCTGTTCAACGCTTCCGGACGGGCTAAGGAAGTCGTTGACCCTGTTGACCTTTTGGATGATTCGACTGTTCGGTCATCGGTCGGTGGCAGTATCCTTTGGAATTCTCCGGTCGGCCCGCTGCGTGTCGATTTTGCGCAGGCGCTGACGAAGGAAGACTACGACGACGAACAGTTCTTCCGCTTTGGTGCCTCCACCAAATTCTAAGGTTGAGAGGGCCGGCTGAGACACGCCGGCCCCAATTCCGTTTTTCTCCGACATCGACGTTTTATTTGAAGCGATTGGACGCTCCTGCCCAGGATTGGTTGGTGATTCACAGGCCAGGGGCTCGTAGGGGCGGATGTGACGCTCTATATTTGCGCTCGTGTTTGAACAGCAGCCGTCATCTGCTAGTGATCTTGACTTGCCAATTTTGAGTTGCACGGCAACGACAGGGCACTGCCGTAACCGTCTGTGCTAGCGGTTTGCCGGGAAGCAATTGGAGCGTCCCTCGATATGGAGCATCCGGGTTTTTATGAACGTGCCGGACCATTTTCGGTAAGTGAGGTTGCCGATGTGACGGGTTCGGAGCTTCCGGAGTCCGCTGCGGCTGAGTGCGGCACTCGGAAGCTGGCGGATGTGCGTCCGCTTTCGGATGCTGGACCGGATGATCTGACATTCCTTGATAATCGCAAGTACTTAGGCCAGCTGGCAGAGACGAAGGCGGGGGCATGTCTGGTGCTGCCCGTATTTGCTGATCGGGTACCCAAGGGTACCGTTCCGCTAATGACGCCCAAGCCCTATCGGGGTTTCGCAAGAGCTCTTGCCAAATTCTACCCGTCGGCCATGTGGCCCAGCGTTGCCGACGCCGATGGGGCGGTCGGGGTGCATCCAGATGCCGAGTTGGAAGACGGTGTGGTGGTTGAGGCCGGTGCCATCATTTGCGCTGAAGCCAAGATTGGCTCGGGCAGCCGAATAGCGGCCGGTGCAGTGGTGGGAAAACGGGTCTGTATTGGGCGCGGCACCTACATTGGTGCACAAGCGACAATTCAGCATACGCTTATCGGAGACCGAGTAATCATCCATGCGGGCGTGCGCCTGGGGCAGGATGGCTTTGGTTTCGCGATGGATCAGCAAGGCCACCTCAAGGTGCCGCAAATCGGCCGGGTGGTCATTCAGAACGACGTTGAGATTGGTGCTAACAGCACCATCGACCGCGGTGCCCTTAACGATACGATCGTTGGTGAAGGGACTAAAATTGATAATTTGGTTCAGATTGGGCACAACGTGGTGATTGGCCGGCATTGCGTCATCGTTTCCCAGACCGGCATTTCCGGTTCGACTGAACTTGGCGATTTCGTTGTGATGGGGGGGCAATCGGGTACAGTTGGCCATATTCGGGTTGGGACCGGTGCGCAGATCGCGGGTGCTTCCCACCCGAAAGAGGATGTGCCGGCGGGGGCGCGTGTTGGTGGGACGCCAGCGCGGCCGCTGAAACAATGGGGCCGAGAGCTCGCGCTACTGACGAGGTTGGCGAAGGGTGGTGGCGACAAAGGTTAGGAATGCTGGAACAACAGGTTACCTGTGGAACAGCATTTGCCCTTAATGTGGGTTAGCCCGGCGCACCATCGAATTTGGAGACAAGAAGAACATGGACGACGTGAGTAGCAAATCCGATCTTGGTACAGCCGACATCATGCAGGTGATGAAGCTGCTGCCGCATCGGTACCCGTTTCTGCTCGTGGATGGCATCTATGATATGGACGGAGACACCAGTGCCGTCGGTCTTAAGAACGTGACCATCAACGAGCCGTTTTTTCAGGGCCACTTCCCGCAATTTCCTGTGATGCCAGGTGTGCTCATCATCGAAGGATTGGCGCAGACCGCAGGGGCGCTGTGCGTCCACAGTCTGGGCGAAGACTACGTCGCTGAGCTCGTATATTTCATGGGGATCGATAAGGCAAAGTTCCGTCGGCCTGTCGTACCTGGTGATGTGATTCATTATCATGTGAGCAAGATTCGGAACCGTGGCCGGGTTTGGAAGTTCTATGGAGAGGCCAAGGTGAACGGCCAAGTGGCGGCCGAAGCGGAAATCAGCGCTATGCTGGCTGACACGGCGGAAGCGCGCGCATTTGCGAGTGGTAATGGCTGATCAACAGATCCACGCCTCTGCGATTGTCGAGGACGGGGCCCAGCTTGCGGACGGAGTCAAGATCGGGCCCTTTTGTCATGTCGGGGCCAACGTCGTGTTGGGCGCCGGCGTCGAGCTCATCAGCCACGTCGTGGTCGCCGGCCGCACGACGGTAGGCGCACGCACCAAGGTCTTTCCATTCGCTTCGCTTGGCCATCAGCCGCAAGACCTCAAGTATAAAGGTGAGGCTTCGAGCCTGGAGATTGGTGAGGATTGCCTGATCCGGGAAGGCGTAACGATGAACCCGGGCACAGAGGGCGGCGGGATGATCACAAAGATTGGTGATCAGTGCGCATTCCTGGCGAATTCCCACGTCGGCCATGATTGCCGGGTCGGCAGTGGGGTCGTCTTCTCCAATAATGTCATGCTGGCGGGGCATTGCGATATCGGGAATTTCGTTATCATCGGCGGCGGGGCTGCGGTCATCCAATTTGCCCGCATCGGTCCGCACGCTTTCGTGGGCGGTATGTCCGGACTAGAGAACGATCTCATTCCTTACGGTATGGCTCTTGGGAACAGGGCCTATCTTTCAGGCCTGAATATCATCGGTCTGCAAAGACGTGGTTTCTCGCGCGACGAGATCCATGATCTGCGCCGGGCGTACCGGCTTTTGTTCGCTGCCGAGGGAACGCTGGCCGAACGCATGGAAGATGTGGCCGGCGAATTCAACGAGCACGAAACCGTTCAAGAGATCATCGGCTTCATCCGCGAGGGCGGTAGACGCTCGTTGTGTACTCCGCGCGGGCAGACCGGTTCCGAGTGAGATACCTTTAATGCGCAGAGCCTCGCCCAGGCGAATTGGGATCCTGGCGGGTGGCCGAAGCCTGCCGATGGAGCTTGCGCAAAGCTTGCGACAGCGCGGTGCTTCGGTCCACATCGTTGCCATCGAGGGAGAAGCGAGCGAGGCGCTATCAGGGCCAGATACCACCTGGGTCAACTGGGGACAGATCGGCAAAATAATCTCCTCGTTTAAGAATGCCGGCTGCCGTCAGGTGGCCATTGCAGGCAGTGTCCGTCGTCCCGACCTTTCGACCATCAGGCCCGACCTTGGTTTCTTTCGCGCGCTGCCAACTGTTCTCAGGCTTTTGCGGATCGGCGGGGACGACGCCATCCTGCGGGGCGTGATCGCATACTTTGAAACGTTTGGGCTGGAGGTTGTTGGAGTGAACCAGCTTGCTCCGGAGTTGCTTGTTGGTGCCGGCCGGTTTGCGGGGCCGGACGACCAGGACGTTGATCTTGACTCTGTTCGTATCGGCTTCGAGGTTCTTCGCGCTCTGGCGCCGTTCGATGTCGGGCAGGCCGTCGTTGTCACCGACGGCAGCGTCGAGGCTATTGAGGGTGCCGAGGGCACTGACCGCATGCTTGATCGCTTGATTGCATTGCGCCATGAGCGCATGCGGGATCGCCAGGACGTCGGGCAGGGCGTTTTGGTCAAGGCGCCGAAACCGGGCCAGGAACTGCGCGTTGATATGCCGGCCATCGGGCCGGAGACGGTGCGAAAGATCGCTGGTGGTGATCTGAGCGGGATCGCTGTTGGTGCGGGACGTGTGCTTGCCGTTGAACGGTCTAGACTACAGGAGTTGGCACGGGCGCATCGCGTTTCAGTCGTGGGTGTCGATAGCGAGCAGTGGGATTCACAGACGGGCAAGGACCAGCCGTCCGCATCAGAATTTTCGATCCGCCACCTTGGACGTTGTCATCCGCGCGATCTTGATAAGGCGGATGCGGTCAAGGGCGCACGGGTGATCGAGGCGATGGAGAGTTTCGCTGGCGGTCGCGTCGCGGTCGTTTCAGCAAGGCATGTTCTCGCTGTCGAAGCTGGTGAAGGAGTTTTGCAGACACTGCGGCGGGCCGCTGATCTGCGCCAATGGGGAGGTGGAGTCTTCGCCCGGCGGAAGGGCGTTGCTGTTGTGCCGGCAGGCCGTGAACTCGATGTGGAAGTCATCGCGGCGGCCGCTGAGGCGGGGCTGGCGGGTGTTGGTGTGGTGCTGCATAAGTTTACGGCTAGCGTCGGCTCCGAGGTTGTCGCAGAGGCTGACCGCCGCAAGCTGTTTGTCATAGCGCTGGAGCGAGAAAGGTCCTGAGGCCTGTATGAGCATGGGCGAACAAGAGGATAATGACAAAATGAGGGGTGGTTCTGGCGGCACGGGATCGCCGGAAACGCGCGAAAGCGTTGTCGTGGATGGTGCGCGGGCTGGTTACCGTTTGTTCGTTGTTGCGGGCGAGCACTCGGGTGATGCGCTGGGCGGCAAGCTGATGGAAGTTCTCAATCAGCGCCTGACAGGCAGGGTCCGCTACCTCGGAGTAGGCGGGGAGAACATGGCACGACAAGGTCTCGTGTCACAGTTTCCGCTCGAAGACGTAGCCGTGATGGGGCCGATGTCGATCATTCCGCGTCTGCCGCGAATTGTGAAACGGATTTATCAGACGGTGGATGCGGCGGTGAGTGCCGAGCCGGATGCGGTCATCATCATCGACAGTCCCGAATTCACCCATCCGATAGCAAAGCGGATCCGGCAGCGGCGTCCGGATATTCCCATCATCGACTATGTCAGTCCTACGGTGTGGGCCTGGCGGCCAGGCCGGGCGCGCAAGATGCGCCGGTACGTTGATCATCTTTTGGCATTGCTGCCCTTTGAGCCAGCCGCGCATGCCCGTCTTGGCGGGCCTGCGACGACCTATGTCGGTCATCCTCTGATCGAGAGATTGGACTGGCTTGAGGGACTTGAGGCGGAGGAACTCGGGCGGCGGCTGGGGCTCCAACCAGGCCGAGCGGTGCTGGTCGTGCTGCCGGGAAGCCGAAGTTCGGAAGTGAGCCGCTTATTGGTCCCCTTCGGTGAGACGGTCTCGTTATTGCGGGAGCGTGGGCATGAGCTGGAAGTGGTCATTCCCGTGGTCAGCTCGGTGCGGTCGTTGGTTGAGGAGGCCGTCGCCGGGTGGCCTTTGAAACCGCATCTGGTTTCCGGAGACGAGGACAAGTTCAAGGCCTTCAAACTTGCGCGTGCGGCGCTGGCGGCTTCGGGGACGGTGACATTGGAACTCGCCCTTGCCGGCACGCCTATGGTGGTGGGCTACAAGGTGGACGCGGTGGCGGCGAACTTGCGTTTTCTCGTCAAGGTGCCGTCGGTGGTGCTGGCGAATCTGGTTTTGGATGAGACCGTTTTTCCCGAGTTCATTCAGGAGGCTTG
>JARFQY010000056.1 GCA_029287535.1 Filomicrobium sp. | reverse complement strand
CAATACGTCATACGAGATAACGGAGCGGGTCTCTTGGGCTCGGAGATGTGTATAAGAGACATAGGTTGATCAGGATCAATATCGAGTGAACGATTTAGCGCTGATCGGGCATTGTCCCGATCGCCCATCGAATAATGGGCCACGCCGATTTCAATTAAGACCGCAGAGTTCATCGGGTCCAACACCAATATATCTTGCATCAGCGCCAGCGCGTCCTCTGTCTCTCCCATCGGGGCCAGTACTTGAAGCAGAATTTGTTTTGGCTCTACTTCGCTTGGCGCCTCGGCGATCAACTCCCGGAGACTGTCGGTTATTGCCATGACATCTACTTCCTCGCCGCTGACGTTCGCACTCCAGGCTCGGGCAACCAACATCCACGTTCGTGCGCGGACATTATCTGGCTGAACCGCAAGCACCTGCTCAAGCAGGGCACTTATCTCCGCAATCGCTGTTTGAGGCCCGCGCAGGCCGCCTCGTACCTGCAGAAAGTAGTTGCTTACGAGTTGTGTCTTGGCGTCATGAAAGTTCGGGTCTTTTGCAAGGGCGTCTTTCAGTAGACCCTCGGAGGTTCGAATAGACTCATATGTCTGTCTGTTCTGCTCCGACACCGCTCTGAGATATAAATCGTAGGCCTCGAAGTTGTCCGTTCCAATACCCTGAATTGGGTTTCCTCCGCCTGACCCGAGCAAGGATTGAGCCAAACTTGCACTGACTCGTTGAGCGATTTCATCCTGAATGCCGAAGATATCCTCGAGTGTTCGGTCGTAATGTTCCGACCACACATGGAAACCGTCATCAGCCCGAATGAGCTGCGCAGTGATACGAACCTGACCACCTGCGCGTTGCACACTGCCTTCGAGAACATGCGCGACACCGAGCGCTCCCGCAATTGTACGTATGTCTTGGTCCTTGCCTTTGAAGGCGAAACTCGACGTGCGTGCCGAAACCTTCAACTCGGGAACCTGTGCGAGCATGTGCAGTAACGTCTCACTCAAACCATCGGAGAAGTATTCGTTGTCTGGAACATCGCTCATGTTCACAAACGGCAATACGGCAACAGAATTAGCGACTACCTCTGAGGCGACAGCCTGTGTCGGGTCTGTATCAGGAGTGTCTGATACGTCGATAGCCATCGTATATACGATCGCCACTGTGACTGCGGCCACCGCCGTAAGAATGATGTAATCCGCACGACCGATCGACAGGTCTGCGCTCTCGTCGCTGCTTGCGGCACGTACGATCCGTCCGCTAACAATGTCGTAGCGCCAGCCGAGGATAAGGGCAACAGGAAGCCCCAGGACAGCTCCGAGCCAAACATGGCGAAGCGCAGCCGAGGAGATTCCCCAGCTTTCGAATAGCAAGTCTGCGACTTGCAATAGCGCCCAAGCCGCAACGACATACAGGCCGATAACGCGAAATACCCGGCGGCGGCGGGCTTCTATTAGAAAATGTGAAAGGCTGTAATTAGCCACGATCCCCCAGTGGACAGCACTGCTTACTTCGATTCTAGCCTGCGATAGGCAATTTAGCCGTGCATTGCCTCGATGGCTGCTTTGGGTCAATAGCGGTCGCTGAACGTCATTTTAGCCCAATGGCAGGTTTAGGGTGCAAAGCTGCCATTCGTCCCGGCTGAATGGCAGCTTTTCTCGATACCGGACGTTCAGATGGTCCGAAATTGCCGAAATCGAACGGCAGCTAACGGCCAGAAGCGGTCATCGGATCAGGCCGATGCAGACTTGCCACGCTGAGCTGCGACAGCGGTTCCAAGCTTTGCCCCAACCGCAGCAGCCGGAATCAAGACGGCATTTGGGAGGTTCCAAACGAGCCTCTCGAAGAAAGCGTCCCCGAATTCTGCTCCTATGAGAAAGGAGTATGCCGTCACGGAAATCCACACGAATATGGCCAGAATCGTCGCGGGCAATACAAAATTTTCCGTCGCGATGTAGCCGCCAATAGCACAAGCCAAGATAGCGAAGAATGACATTCGAGCCAGCACATGGGTCAACGTTGTAGATTCCCACGGAACAATGAGATCCAAGAGAAGCCAAACGGCCACAACAGCAACCAACCCAATTACAATTCGAGTACGTTTCTGGTCCAACATTAGCCTCATGCCGAGCGGCTGCAAAGGATCAGTATCAGAAATTATAGCCTGAACCAGGCGACCGTCTCAGTACGGCCACAAGGAGACATCGGTCTTGGGACAGAAATTCGGCTTCATTCACTATCTTACTCTTTGACACTGGATACCATACCCACACCACCCTCGCGGAATCATGTTACCTACGCTGCAATTGCGGCCAAAGAGCAACTCGTCATTCCGCCGTATAAATGGCGCCTTCATCACTGGAAAACCGTGATTTTCGACCCACCGAAACAAACCGGCCGCTTCCCCATGCGAGTCCAAAACTTTCGTAGTCACCATCGATGTTGAAGACATCCCAGGTCATACCGCCATCGGTGCTGGCAAGCCCAACCGGGACATCGAACTGTTCAAAGCATTTACCCAACAAATATCCACATGTAGCCGAGCCGGCCACCATCAGTTTCGCCCCGTTCGATGCCATGTCCCGGTAGAAAACGTCCTCAACCGGTGTCTGTAGTTGTGTCCAGTTGAGTCCATCCATCGACGTATAGACTGTGCCCCAATAATCGGCAAATGGCTCGCTCCAACTCCCCCCGGCCAAGAAGAACTGACTGCCGTCGTGAAAAATGGTCGGAAGATAATTTGGTTCGCCGTTGACCGCAATTTCGTTCCACACTTTGCCGTCTGGCGAAACAGTCACCCAGGCTTCCGATTCGCGGTTAAAACCGTTCGTTGCCGCAACGAACATCCCGTCCCCATAAACGAGATCGTTAATGGGTAATTCCTCGTCCGGCCACGAATCGACCGCTCGCCACGTTTCGCCACGGTCTTCGGAGATCAAAGCAATCCCAGTGCCCCATCCCCAGCGATTACCACCAACAACAACCGTCGATGCGTTGATTGCGACCGCCTCCAGAACCACTCCCGTTGGCCGTGCCTTGACGGTCCAGCTAGCACCGTGATCTGTGGATTGCAGGATGATGCCGGGTCCCCCTTCGAGTTCAAAGCCCACGGCGATGACAAAGGGCCCGTCAGTGGCAACTGCATACAAATTGGCGTCGGTGCCTGATTCAATTGCCTGCCAGTTAATGCCGTCGGCCGAGGTGAGGATTACTCCGCGCTCGCCAACTGTGATAAAGACGGTGCCGTTCCATACGACATCAAATAGAGTATGCGGGAGCCCGCTCAGTTGACTCGTCCAGAAGTCGTGTTGTCCATCATCAATGACGGTGAACTCGGCGACACGATGCGCTGAACTGTCGCCGGCCCGATCAACCAGCCAGAACTCTAAAAGAAACTCGCCGATCTGGTTCGTCGGCATTGTCAGATCTTCAGTAAACGTTCCTGTTTTGCTGTCAATGGCCTCACCGAACTCAATGGTCGAACCATCCGGCATCCGCACCCACAGTGCCACAATGTCTTCGCCCGCATCGCTGAAGGTAATCTCAATCGCAACAGCGACGCTGCCGCCTCCCGCCATGTGCAGCGCCGCTTCTGGCGACAAGTTCAGACTCACTATTTCAGGCAAGTGCCGGACAGATTCCGCCGTCATTAGGGAACCATCACCGTTGCCGTTGCACGCCGCGAGCACAAGGACTAATAGAACCAGTATCTTACGCATAGCCAGCACCTCTAGAAATCGGCTTAGATTTAAAGCATGGCAGCCCGGCGATCTTGGGGTCTTTGCGACGAATGTCGCGGAGGAAGCGAGGACCCGTGGCTTTGCGTCTCTGGCTTTCGCCAGATTTGCCTTTATCGCAGGATTAATTTTCCTCCGATTGCGGATTCTGTCAATTCTGGAAAATACTCAACGGCGGCCGCTTTCGAGAGCTTACCGGCCGATCAAGCTCTCTCCAGGCCACTGTCGCAGAATGGCCAGAAGCGGTCAGTTCTCGGTGATTTCTAAACTGGTATCCGGATTCAAGTCCTCTCTTGGATCCGTAAGTAGCCCGGCAGGAAAAGACACCCGCAAAGGCAATCCAGCACGATCAAGGCAAAGCTCGTGGTTGTTGTCTCCGTCGCCAAGGTCCCCGATGGCAAAGGGCACCAATTCCGTTTCGCCCTCG
>JARFQY010000028.1 GCA_029287535.1 Filomicrobium sp. | reverse complement strand
GTTCAGATGTTGGCTGGACACAAAGCACTCTCCACCACACAGCGTTACATTGAGGCTGATGTTGAAGCTCAAAGAAAAGTGGTGGACCTGGTTTGAGACTTTATAGGTGTTTATAGTTTTTAGGATGTGAACACCGGATGTCCACAAACCAAATAAGTCACTGATTTTCAATGATAAATGGTGGGTGTACACGGACTCGAACCGTGGACCCGCTGATTAAGAGTCAGCTGCTCTACCAACTGAGCTATACACCCGGGATCCCAATACTGGGATATGAAGAGGCCGCGCCATGATAGCAGCGAAGGGCGATTTGCACCCGGCCTTGTCACCCCTCGGATTTATGCGCCCCACGCCCTGCCGTCAAGCAAGACGTGACGATCTGGTTATCCCCTCGTTGACCGGCTACCAGCCAATGGCTTCGGGCAACCACGTGGCGATCCAGGGAAAACAAAACACGAGTGCCAGTCCCACGAGCTGTATGGCGATGAACGGCAGCACGCCGCGATAGATGTCCGCCGTTGAAACCTCAGGCGGAGCCACCCCACGCAAGAAGAACAAGGCCCATCCGAACGGCGGTGTCAGAAACGACGTCTGCAAATTCATGGCGACAAGCATCGCCACCCACACCATGTCGGCACCACTGGCCACGAAAATCGGCAAGAAAAGCGGAAGCGCGATGTAGGAAATCTCAATCCACTCAAGAAAGAAGCCTAGGATGAACAGCAGCAGCATCAAAAACAGAAGCTGCCCGTCGAGCCCGCCTGGAACTTGCGAAAAGACATCCTGGACCAGGTGCTCGCCACCCAGACCCCGGAAGGACAAGCCGAACGGCTGCGCGCAGATCAGAATGAAGAAGACCATCGCGCTGGTCGAAAGTGTGGACTCCACGACTTCGCGCATTGTCCGCCAATCGAGCCGGCGCGCTGCAAGCGCGATCAGAATGCTGCCAAATGCACCCATTGAGGCGGCTTCCGTCGGCGCCGCCACACCTCCGATGATGGATCCCAAGACCGCAAAAACAAGTGCCAGCGGAGGAACCACGACCAGCAGCAATCGCTTGATGAGCTCCCTTTGGCTGGTCTCCTGCCGCTCGGCCTTTGGGATCGCCGGTACTTTTTCCGGCGCCAGGACTCCGAGCAACAAGATGTAGGCAACAAACAATGATGCCAGCATCAAGCCCGGTGTCAGCGCCGCGGCGAACAACGTGCCGACGGATTCGCCCATGATGTCGGCAAGCAGGATCAACACCAGACTCGGCGGTATGATCTGTCCAAGCGTGCCCGATGCACAAATCACCCCGCACGCGACACCCTTGTCATAACCGCGCCGAATGAGCGGAGCCAACGCGATGAGCCCGGCTGTCACCACCGTCGCCCCGACAATCCCCGACGAGGCACCCATCAACACGCCGACCAGGACGATTGCCAGGGCCATACCGCCCTGTAGTCCGCCCATCGCCAGACCGATCGTCTCAAGAAGATCCTCGGCAAGCCGGGATTTCTCGAGCATCACCCCCATGAAGATAAACAACGGCAACGCGAGTAATGTGTAGTTCGTCACCACGCCATAGACCCGGGACGGCAGCAGATTGAACAACCCGTCACCAAATCCCAGGTAACCAAAAACCAGCCCTGAAACGGCGAGCGATATCGCCACAGGAACGCCCGTGATGATCAGCGTGAAGAATCCGCCAACCATCAATATGGCCAGGACTTCATTTGTCATGTTGGCTTACTCAGATGAAGGCCCATGGCGGGAGCCGGATTGGGAAAGCTCGCGGACCGCCTTCGCGATCTGCACGATGGCTTGCAGCGCAAGAAGACTGAAACCGATCGGGATGAACGCTTTCAGGACGAAGCGATAGGATAGCCCTCCAGGATCCGGCGATCCCTCAAGGAATGAGTAACTCTGCGAGACGTACGCCAAGGAAACCTTGAGCAGGAACAACGCAACAAGGATTGTCAGAACCGCGGATACGAGATCGACCACCGCTTTGGACCGCGGCCCATAGCGCGAATAAAGCATGTCGACGCGCACTTCATCGCCACGGTTGACGCCATACGACATGCCGATAAGCGCCGTGACGGCCAACAGATGCCACTCAAGCTCCTGCATCGCCACGGTGCCCGCGCTGAACAAGTAGCGGGCAAGCACATTGACCGCGACAAGCAGCACCAGGGCGAGTGTCAGCCAAGCGGTACAACGGCCGACCAGACCGACAAACATATCGATCCGATCGACCACCCAACCAACAAAGGTGCTGATTGTTGAGCGAGACATTCAGCTACTAGTTCAGGAACTTGTGATAGGGCTTTTCGCTGATCGAAGCCCATGAGCGGTGCTTGTCCCGGAAGGCCATGAAGGCATCATGGACCTTCTTGGTACGAGGATCTTTCGCGGCCTCGGCTTCCAAGACCTCAAACGTCAAACCGCGAAGCTTGGCGACGACTTCTTCCGGCAAAACGTCCGCCTTGACACCACTGTTCTTGATCAGATCGTCCAGTGCGTCAGCGTTATTGGCTTCCGACCAGGCATGGCTTTCAATGTTGCAGGCCATTGCCGCGGCCTTGACCATTTCCTGCAGGTCCTTCGGCAGCTTTTCCCAGGCCTTCAGACTGATCAGCAGCTCGGTCACGTTGGAGGGCTCGTGCCAACCCGTGGTGTAGTAGTACTTGGCCGCATTCTGCAGTCCGAGCCGGCGATCCTGGAACGGACCGACAAATTCAGCAGCGTCAATCACACCGCGTTCGAGGGCAGGAAAGATCTCACCACCCGGCAGCAATTTTACATCGACGCCAAGCTCCTTGTAGACCTTCCCGGCGAGACCCGGGATGCGCATCTTGAGGCCGTTGAAATCATCGACCGAATTGATTGGCTTCCGGAACCACCCGGTCATCTGCACGCCTGTGTTACCCATCGGGAAGGCGATGAGACCAAGCGGCTTGTAGAGCTCATGCCAAAGCTCCAAGCCGCCCGCATGATAAAGCCATGCATTGACGCCCTGGAAATTGAGCCCGAAAGGAACCGTTGTGAAATACTGCGCGGCGAAGATCTTGCCGGCCCAGAAGTAGGCATTGGCGGCATTCATCTCGACTGTGCCCGCCTGCACGGCATCAAAACCCTCAAGGGCCGGGATCAGTTCACCCGCAGCGAAGTGCTGTATCTTCAAGCGGCCACCTGACATCACTTCCAACTTCTTGCAGAAGTCGGTCGGGCTACCTGGTCCCACGGTGTAGAAAGGGGCCCCGGGCGGATAGGCATTCGTCATTTTGAAATTGAAGGACTCCTGCGCGCTCACCACATTCGGCGCAGCGACAATCGCCGACGAGCCAGCAGTTGCTAGGCCCGCCTTCGCTAAAAACTCTCGTCTCTTCATGGGGGGGACGCTCCATTTTCACGGTTGGCATTCGTCGGCCAACAGCGTCCATGTCTGCAACTGGTATGCCAAGAGATTAACCAATTGAAATAACGAGGCTTTGGTCAGCCGCCCCACGCCATGGCGCCCATTTAATATTCAATACTGTATACAATTTGTGCATTTCGCCTTAGGAAAACGCCCTATTCTTGCGAGGTTGCTCACCGCCGAGCACGACAAACAAACAACGAAACTTCAACGCGAAAGAGAGAGACCACATGCTGCGTGCACGCTCCTGCCTTGGCGGCATGGTAACCGCACCCCATCACTTGGCAGCTGAAGCGGGAGCGGGCGTCCTTCGAGAAGGCGGCAACGCCATCGAAGCCATGATTGCCGCGGCGGCGACAATTGCCGTCGTCTATCCGCACATGAACGGCATTGGTGGTGACGGCTTCTGGCTGGTATCGCGATCCGGCGAACCACCGATTGGAATTCAGGCCTGCGGACCGGCAGCGGACATGGCCGACCGCTCCTTCTATGCATCCCAGGGCGAAACCTCGATTCCGACACGCGGACCACGCGCGGCATTGACGGTGGCCGGGGCAATTGCCGGCTGGGCAAAAGCAAAGAAACTTGCTGAAGAATCCGGAGGAACACTCCCTCTTTCACGGCTTCTCGAAGCCGCCATTCACCACGCTCGCGAAGGCGTTCCGGTCTCGAATTCGCAGTCACGCCTGACCCGCGAGAAGTGGGAGGAGCTTCATACGGTGCCTGGGTTCAAGGAGGCCTTTGCCGCCGATGGAATACCAGCCGAAGGCACCATTCTGATTCAGCAAGCACTCAGCCAAAGCCTTGAGCGGATCGCCGAAGCTGGAACCGACGACTTTTACCGAGGTGACTTGGCGCGAGCCCTCGCCAAAGGCTTGGAGAGTATGGGCAGCCCGCTTCGTCTGGCCGATCTGGAAGCCTATCACGCAAGCAACGTCGCCCCAGTACAAACGGATTTCAAATTCGGCGAACTCTACAACATGCCGCCACCGACACAGGGCATCGCTTCCTTGCTGATCTTGAAGATCTTCGAAGCGCTCGACGTCCAACGTGCTGACGGTTTTGAGCACATACACGCACTGGTGGAAGCAACGAAACGCGCATTCCTTCTTCGTGATGCCCACGTCGGCGATCCCGAACGTATGGGCGATTACTGGAAGAGCTGGCTTTCCAGCGAAATGATCGACCAGCAAGCTGCTGCCATCGACATGAACCGCGCAATGCCTTGGCCACCAGCCTCCAAGCCCGGAGACACGATATGGATGGGTGCGGTCGATCGCGAAGGCAATGCCGTCAGCTATATACAGAGTATCTTCTGGGAATTCGGGTCCGGCTTGGTCGTGCCCAATACCGGAATTCTCTGGCAGAACCGAGGCGCCAGCTTCACGCTGGAGCCAGGCCCGAACGAACTCGCTCCCGGACGTCTCCCCTTCCACACCTTGAACCCGGCGATGGCCCGCCTCGACGACGGCACCACACTCGCATACGGGACGATGGGCGGCGAAGGACAACCGCAGACACAGTCCGCAATTCTATCGCGCCACGTCTTCTTCGGCCAGGACATGCAGCAAGCCGTGACGGCCCCGCGCTGGCTTCTGGGACGTACCTGGGGTGAAACCACGACAAACTTGAAACTGGAAAGTCGCTTCGACGACAGCCTCGTGGAACAGCTCCGCAACGCCGGGCACGACGTTCAGATCGTCGGCGCATTCGAAGACAAGATGGGCCATGCTGGCATGATTTCGATGGGACCCGATCGCGTCATCCGCGGCGCCACCGACCCTAGGTCCGACGGTTCATGCGCTGGCCTCTAACTTGCCGACCGCGGATGAGAGACGGACATTGGGAGACCGCCAAACGGCGGATAGGTTGCATCGCCAGCCAACGCGCTCCTAAAAAATACAAGACAGCCTAGGAACGACAGCAAAGCTATCGTAACTATGGACGGTAGCCGCTTGGCGAACCGATGCAGCAGCTTCTTCGGCAGGCAATATCCAATAGCGAACATCAGGCCTGGCTCATGTCTTTGCTCCTCCCCTTTTGGCAGCGTCTTCTCATCACCATCGCGGCAATGCTGCTCGCGAGCTTCCTGGCGGGGCTGGTCTGGTCATGGCTGTTCGGTGCCGAACTACCAAGCTACATCGCCGGCCTTGTCGGCGGACTCGCTGCGTTGCCCGTTTGGGATTTCTTGAGGAGGATACGGCCTTCGGAGAAGTAATGCCCCAGGTCACCTTGGAAATGCGGATACCGAGTTCGCTCAATGCGACAGCGCAACCCGAGTCGAACACGACGCACGAGTCACCGGCAGCTGTGTTGACAATTGCGTAAACCTAATAGCCCTCGACCCGGAGCGCCTCTTCCGGCCGGTCCACATCGAGAATGCGCAACACCAGCGCCAGCCCTGGATAAATCAGGATGAGCCACACGACAGCAAGCGCGACATCCTCAGCCGATCCCAAAGGCCGGTGTAGGACATAACTCAAGGCATAGGCCAGGAGCGCAACACTTGAGACCGCAACGGCGAACAAACCCCAACGCCCGATCTTCCAACCCCGCGCGGCCCACGGCCGCTGCATCAGTCCAATCAACCAAGCGGCCGCATAAAGACTGACCCAAAAACCTGGCGGTCCGCCGCTTACGATGTCCGCCGTCAACCCGCAAAACAAAACCGCGATTCCGGGGATCAGTTGAGGGCGCCGCAAAGCCCAATAGTGAAGTCCGGCCACCGGTAATAACGCCGCCATCAGTGCCGTGCTTCCGCTCTGCCACGGTATGAGCGCGATCGCCGTCAAAAACGCCAGGGCACCAACCGAAAGAACGGATCCCATAACCGTCTCGCCTCATTGCCCTGCCGGTTGAATTCGATCGTCAGCAAAACGCATCAGCCCCGACCGGACGGCTTCGCTATCGCGCCCCGCCCTGTCCTTGGGAGCGGACGCGCGCTCCTGCCCCTCCGCCAGCAAAATGCTGACGAACTCCAGACGGTCGAAATCGACGTAGGGCTCGATCCTCAATGCGGTTGGACCGGCGACAACCCGCCCGACACGTAATCCGCGTGGCACCCCGCCGGCTTCACCGGCTGTCGTAACCTCATCGCCAATCGCGATATCCAGTGGCCGCCCACCGCTGCGGATTTCCAGCTTCCGTTCTCCCGCCCCGGCCGCCACGCCCGTCACCAGAGATGGACCAATGCTGACCAGTATGCGGGAAGCATTGTCAGTCAAAAACAGCACACGCGACGTAGTGGGCCCCACCTCGAAGGTCGTGCCAACCAGACCGCGGGAATTGAGAACTGCGGCCTTTGGCCTGACACGGGCCCTCGTTCCCGCCCCGATCAAGGCACTGCCGCTCATGGTTCCAATCGAACGCGCGCGAATTGTCGTTGTGACGTAATCAACGCCCGGCGCCTGCACGACCTTGCTCAAGTCACTGAGATCGGCAAGCCGGCGCTCCAACTCCATCGCCCGCCACTTCCAACCCTTCAGCTCATCGTTTTCAGCGCGCAACCTTGCGAGCTCGTTTTCGATTTGAACGTAGTCTGTGTAGCGTTCCCGCAACTGCAGAACTGGTTTCATGGGGAGTTGCAAGGTTTCAAGCAGTCCCGAAACAGGGCCGGCGAAGCGTGACCTCACATCGGCGGCTTCCTGAGGGAAACGCTGGCCAAGGACTAAAAGCACAACACCCACAGCAACCAACATGAGCGCGGCGGAGTATCCACGATAGACAGGCCGTGCCGGCGTCCGCCGACCCAACAAGCGCCTTTTTGAACGCAACAACCCCATACGCGCAACGACCCCAGAGCAAACCAAGCCTCAGCCGGCAAAGCCCAAGTAACGTGATTAGCGCCACGATCGAACGCAGCCTCGGCCCGCCCTCCTTATACGCCGTAAAAGGGAACGCGAAAAGGTTAATGTTATCAAGGTGTCAACAAGAGGTGCTGACGCGCGTCCAGCTCTTCCAGAATTCTCGCGGAGCCGCTGATCACGCAGTGCATCGGGGCTTGGGGAACGCTGAACGACACCCCGACGCGCCGCGAAAGCTCGCTGTCCAGCCCATCGATGAGCGCACCACCGCCCGTGAGGCAGATCCCGGTTTCACAGATATCGGCGGCAATGTCCGGCGGAAGATCTTCCAAGGATCGCTGAATAAAATCCGAGATGTAGTCAATCGGCCCGTCTAGCGCTTCGGCAATATTGTCCGGCTCCAAGACGATACTTTTGGGTCGCCCTTGTCGCAAATCACGCCCCCGGATGTGAATGTCGACGGCGCGGCTCTCCCCGCCCTTCGTCGCCGTGCCGGCCTCGACCTTGATGCGTTCGGCATTGGCTTCCCCGATCAGCAATTGATGCTGCCGGCGGACATAGCGGATGATGGCTTCGTCGAACGCATTGCCTGCACAGCGCAGGGATCGCGCTTGCAGTACGCCACCTAGCGAAAGCACGGCGATATCGGTTGTGCCCCCGCCGATATCGATAACCATCGAACCGCGTGGTTCGTCGACGGGCATGCCTGCGCCGATCGCGGCGGCAACAGGCTCTTCGACCAGATACACCAGTCTCGAGCCCGATGAGACGGCTGTCTCATAGACAGCCCGGCGCTCAACCGGCGTGGCGCTCGCTGGAACGCAAATGAGAATGCGCGGGCGGCGGAAACCGAACTTCGATTTCGCCCTCTTGATGAACTGCCGCAGCATGGCCTCTGTCGCGATGAAGTCGGCGATGACGCCGTCACGCAGCGGCCGAATGAGCTCGATGGTTCCCGGTGTACGCCCCAGCATCGCTTTGGCCTTGAGGCCGACGGACAGCACGTCCCGCACACCGCCGACGGTCTTGACGGCAACCGCGGAGGGCTCATCAAGAATGACGCCGCGGCCAACAACATGAACCAGCGTATTGACCGTTCCGAGATCAATCGCAATGTCGTCAGAAAACACGCCAACCACCCCGACTAACCCGCCATCGCAAGAAGTGTTCCCTCGTCGCCACTGAGGCAACCATGCCGCCTCGCCTACAACCAACCCGTGTTTGACGGGCCATCAACCATGAACAAAGGGCCGAAGCAGGGCGAACAAGGCACTAGAGTATGTCCGACCCCAATGGAACCCATTCTGTTTCTGCAGCGATGCGCCCAGACAACACGACAGCGGTGCAGAAAGCTACACCGGCGGGTATCACCGGTGTAGCTTGGTTTGAGAACACGCCGACCTAGAACATGGCCTGCGCACGGGCTGTCTTTTCCCGCCTCACCATCAGCTTGTTCACTGCGGCGACATAGGCGCGCGCCGACGCCACCATGGTATCGGTATCCGCGCCGCGACCGGTCACCACGCGGCCCTCATCGTCTTCAAGCCGCACCGAGACTTCAGCTTGTGCGTCCGTTCCCTGCGTGACCGCATGCACCTGGTAAAGAGCCAGAGTGCCATTGTGCGGCAGGATTTGCTTGATGGCGTTGAAGGTTGCATCGACAGGCCCGTTGCCGACTGCCTGGACCGTGGTGTGCTCACCTTCGATATCGAGGGTCAGCGTCGCGGACTGTGGCCCCATCGTACCGGCAATCACGGTCAATGCCACGACTCGGGTGCGATCGTGCATACGGGCGATCTCTTCATCGACGAGAGCCTCGATGTCCTCGTCGTATACGTGCTTCTTGCGGTCAGCCAGCGCCTTGAATCGCGTAAACGCATCTTCGAACTGGTTATCGCCCAGGTCATAACCAAGCTCCTGGAGCTTCGTGCGAAAAGCCGCCCTGCCGGAGTGCTTTCCCATCACCAAAGAGGTCTTCCCCACGCCCACCGACTCGGGCGTCATAATCTCGTAGGTCTGCTGATGCTTCAGCATGCCAGCCTGGTGAATACCACTTTCAGGCGCGAACGCAGACCGGCCGACGATTGACATGTTGTACGGCACGGGGAAATTCGTCACCGCCGAAACAAGGCGCGAGGCGCGCGTCAGCTTGGTGGTGTCGATGCCGGTGTGAAACTGCAAGGCATCGGCGCGAGTTCTGATCGCCATCACGACTTCTTCCAAGGCAGCGTTGCCGGCCCGTTCGCCAATGCCGTTGATAGTGCACTCGACTTGACGCGCACCGCCGACAACACCTGCCAGTGAATTGGCAACCGCTAATCCGAGATCGTCATGACAATGGACAGAAAACACGGCCTTGTCGGAGTCGGCAACGGCCTCGCGGACCGCGACAAACATGGCCTTGTATTCCTCGGGCGTGGCATAGCCGACCGTATCGGGCAAATTGATCGTCGTCGCTCCGGCTCTGATCGCGGCATCGACGCATCGGATGAGATACGCGATCGGGGTTCTGGTCGCATCCATCGCCGACCACTCGACATCTTCGACCAGATTACGGGCCCGGTTGACCGTCGACGTGATGATCTCCAGCACCTCCTCTTCAGACTTCCGCATCTGTTGAGCGAGATGGATCGGCGAGGTTGATACGAAGGTGTGGATCCGCCCGCGCTTTGCCTTTCGCACCGCTTCACCGGCGCGATCGATATCCTTGTCAATCGCCCGGGCAAGACCGGCGACCGTGGCACGCTTGACCCGCTCGGAAATTGCAGAGACGGCGTCAAAATCACCATCCGAGGCAATCGGAAATCCCGCCTCGATAATGTCGACGCCCATCTGATCTAGGAAATCTGCGACCTCCATCTTTTCTTCGAAGGTCATCGTCGCCCCGGGACACTGCTCACCATCGCGCAGCGTCGTATCAAAAATCACCACGCGATCCGTATCAGAGGGGACGGCATCATTGCTATCTACAGTCATTTCAAAATCTGCCTTTGTATTCGGCGGCTCAAGTCGGTGCACTGACCGAGCGCATGAACTGAAGTTTTCCTGGCGAATTCTGTTACCCCTGAGCCTGGAGCCCCTCGAAGGAACGAGGACTCTTTCGCTGCTCAGGGGCTTCTAAGGATCAGTTCAGGCAGACCAATGCGCCCGGCAGCCCGCAGCTCGTTCGCAGAAGCGAGCAAGGAAGAAGCAGTCAGGGTGATGTCACTTGACCGGCACATCTTGTGCGGCACTCCTGAGCGTCTTTGCGGACCAATCGTTGATGCGATCACAATAAGCCAAAGCCTTGAACAAATTGCAACCGGCCTCTGCTGCAACGCAGCAACTCTAGACGAAGATCTGGCCCGTGCTAACGCGGACGGCCTGTCCGCCGATCCGAACCGCCTCCAGCACGCCGCCGCGAACGACATTCGTCATAATAATCTGGCTGGGGCGGCCCATTTCGTAGCCTTGCTCGATCACGCGCCGATGCGTTCCATCCGGCGACTCGTCAAAATGGTGCATAGCGCCGGCCAGGCAGACCGCCGCCGAGCCTGTCGCCGAGTCCTCGGCGATCCCCATCTCTGGCGCAAACATGCGCGTATGGAAATCCGATGTCGTGTGTTCGCATTGGCGCGTGTAAAGGTAGGCCCCGACGATGCCCTGTTCATCGAAAGCAGCCGTCCAGTGGGGATAACACACGTGCGCTTTCCCAATCGCCGCCAGCGTCGGCACCGGGATCATGGCAAAGGCGGGACCGGCCGCAAAGCACCGTGGACGATGATTTTCGAAGCCGATTTCATTTGGGATGAGGCCGAGCCCGGCAGCAAGCGCATCCAACGGCGGTAGCGCGCCAGCGTCCTGCGGCAGTTTTGGTGCGTCAAACTCCGCAAAGCCAGCCTCCCCAGGCTTCAAGCGAATGCCGACGCGGACCACGCCCGCCTGCTGTTCAAGGGTGACAATCGCATCCTGCTCGGTTTCGATGGCCCCCGACCTAAGCTCAGAGAGCAGAATTGCGGTTCCAACCGTCGGGTGACCCGCGAATGGCACCTCACCTTTCGGAGTAAAGATTCGCACTGCCGCCGAATGTGCAGCATTGGCTGGGCTTTTCACGAAGACCGTCTCGGACAGGTTGAACTCCCGCGCTATCACCTGCATCCGCGTGTCATCGAGTTCGTCCGCATCCAGCACAACAGCGAGTGGATTGCCGCCAAACCGCGTCGGCGTGAAGACATCAAGAGTGTGGATTTCAAGCCGCATAGCGTGCAAACACCTAGGACAGATCAACCGGCCAACCAACTCCGGCCGAACGGCGCGCACTCTGCCTCTTTAGGGGCATCCGTCAAGCGGCATGTTGTGAAGGGCCGCGACCCCCCTCAATTCGGGCGCGTCATTGCCCTTCGAGAACAGCCGAGACGGCCAGGCGGGAAAACGCCGCAACATCACTGCACTCAGCGCCTGGTGGTTTCGCGAAGATGGCAAAATCCGCAAGCTCGGGCTCTTTCTGTTGGGCAATGCGTTGAAGTAACAGCTTGCGCAGTGTTTCAGCGTCAAGCGGCGACACAAGCTCCACAGCAATCGAGACCTGCGACCCCAACTGCGTCACCAAATACCCCGACCGCCGTTTGAAGTGCTGGAGACCAAGGCCGATTTCCTCGCCGATTTCGCGAGCGATGCTGCCGTCGATATCAATCAAACCGTCTTGTTTGACATCGCTGAGATCAATGAACCCGCCTGGCATGTATAAAAGCCCGGAGTTGACATGCCCCGGCAACTGGCGACCTAGCAGGACTTCACCGCCGCAAGCGCGAATCAGCGCAGAGCCGAACCCATCCCGAGCGGCCGCATCCGGATATCCATTCTCCTTCCAGAAAAGGAAGCTGGCGAAGTCGGTCTCGATGAGATCAGCCTCCAACACTCCGCCGCTCAGCCGCGGCGGCTCCATCACGAAAACTCTGCCGTTGAAGAACCCTGGATTGCTGGCGCGGCGGCGCTGCCAATGCGCTTCAATACTCTCGCGATTGCGATCCGCGAAGGCCCAGCTCCCCGCCCGTCGCCGCAAGTGACACCGCTCGATTCGTGACACGTTTGATTCGCTCATGCGGCCCTTCCACTGGCTACATTTCAAAAATCTGCTCGTGGCATCTGCAACAAGTTTCAATAAGCCCGAATTCTCGCGTCCGATGGCTCATAGCCGAATTGCATCAACAAAGACGAAGAACAGCGGGCACAATCATCTCGCATTTGAGTGTTTTGAGAACAATGAATAGTGCAATTGAGCGTGATTAGTGTTGCAGGCCGATGTCGAATTCTTATCGATTGCCACTCTTATGTCGCGATCCAGCCTTGATGCTGCCTTCCACTCTTTATGAAATCCCTGTCATGCGATGGCGTTGAAGCGGGTGGGTACAGCTTCGCCGCCGAGGGATTTAGAAATGAAGCGCCTTGCTGGGGGAAAAAGCAAGGGAGCTGCCACCTCTCATAGTGCATCACACCGATTGCCGTCCGGCCCCTCCGCACGTCTCGTGCCCGAGCCGGACCGCCTTTCCAATCATGATCAGTTGCGTATGCGTCGCCCTGCCCGGGGCAACGGCGAAGATGCGCGTTGCGCAAGTGAAGCAGTTTCGTGAGCGGCTTTTCAGCGCTCCGCCGATGCCCGATCACGCCGGGCTTGGGTGACTTTGGCAACGAAGTCACTCTAGACGAACGGTAAGGGTCCCCGCTCCTTTGCCGTTCGTAGCCAAGGCCTGCATGCTCCTCCGAGCTGGAGCAACGCAGGCCATACCGCCGGAAGGCTCGTGCTTTCGCACCGCCACACACCTCCCTCCCCGACGCGGGGGTGCGGGTCTTCCGGTGGGGTCTTTCCCAAGTCCTCTAAGCGATTCTGCCCCCGGCTTACAAACAGCCGGTAACGGTTGTACCGCACTTCACATAATTGCCGATCGCTTCCCATTCGCAACAAGGCACAGCCCTGTCGCAAATCCAAACCGTCCGCTCGCCATCCGAAAACTTGTACCGGCAGAGTTTTTCATTCTTGCGCAATGAGCGTGTCGGCTTTGGCCAGCCCGACTTCGACCGCGCCTCTCCCTCAGCGGCGGCGAATGCAACTGGCGAAGTAACACTCAGTGACAAAAGTGCAGCGAGCACAACAGCGGTGGTTCTCTTGAACATTGGGCACCACTCCTAATCAAGCAACGAATAACCGCAATCTGCGACGCCAGCGGCGTGCGCGCTAGAACCCGAAAGCCTCACTGGAAATGTTTCTGTGCCACGCCTGTGGGCACGGAGGTCTGGGAGTCAGTCCTCGAGAAGCCGTTCGACCTCGTCGACGAGATCCTTCAAATGGAACGGTTTTGATAGGACGCGGGCGTCATTGGGCGCCTCAGATGCGTGACTCAGTGTCACCGCCGCAAAGCCTGTGATGAACATGATCTTCAAGTCCGGGTCCAGCTCGCTCGCCCGTCTTGCCAGTTCGATTCCATCCATGCGCGGCATGACGATATCTGTGAGTAACAGCGTGAATGGCTCTTCTTTGAGCCGCTCAAGAGCGTCGACGCCATTGCTGAACGAGACAACTTCATAACCCGCGCGGGTCAGCGCGCGCTCTAGGAAAAGCCGCATTGATTCGTCGTCTTCAGCAAGAAGAATGCGGCTCATGGCGAGAAGCGTCTGCTTTGCGGTCATGGTTCCGTTCGTCAGTTCTTAGCGAGCCACAGATAGTCCGCAGACCTTTGCGATTGCCGATCACAGCTTGCAATGGGTCCACGTTCTTCGTCCAGGACACGATCACCGAATTCACACCCGCGGCAAAACGGCCCTAAACCGCCGCCTTGGAGGATTCCATCGTGTAACCTACCCTTCTCCGACCAACTTGGCGCGAGTTTGGTAAAGGTAAGGTTGAGATTGTGCACAACGACAGAGCCGATTTCACGTTATGTGTCATTGTGTGGATGAGGCTTCCACCGACCCGACACCATCGAGTGCCATAATATCTTGTCCAGCCCACACCGCGCAGGTGGACATGCTGCGGAACGCTTGGCAAATTGATCGGCGTCATTTGTACCCACTACAACAGGCCGCACCTGCGAAACGGGGACCCACCAGCCAATGCCCGCTAGGCCACGCACAATCATCGAAAACGAGCTTTCGCCCTGCTTCAACATCAGCGAGCCTGATCGTTGGACCACTCCGATCGTCTTCTGCTCACCCCATTCCGGGCGCACGTACCCTGAGCACTTTCTCGCTCAATCAAAACTCGATCCGCACACGCTACGCAAATCCGAAGACTGCTATATAGACGTGCTCGTCGCGTGCGCACCTAACTACGGTGCTCCACTGATTTCCGCGCTGTTCCCGCGCGCCTACCTGGACGTCAATCGCGAACCCTATGAACTCGACCCGTCACTATTCGACGAGCCGCTCCCCGACTTTGCGAATGCCCAGTCAACGAGGGTTATCGGCGGCCTCGGTACGGTCGCGCGCATCGTCAGCGACGGCACCGAGATTTATGACCGCCCACTGTCGCTATCGGCCGCACTGGCGCGCATTGACGGCCTCTATCATCCCTTTCATCGTGCGCTGAAAGGCCTGATCGACCGCACACGGCAACGCTTCGGCCGCACTCTGCTGGTCGATTGCCACTCAATGCCGTCAAACTCGATGGCCGGCAGCGGGCGTGCTCGCCCCGACATTGTCTTGGGAGACCGGTTCGGCACGTCCTGCGACAGCCTGATCGTCGGCTTCCTGCAGCGCGCGTTTGATGATCTTGGTTATGTGGTGCACGTCAACCGCCCCTACGCAGGCGGCTACATCACCGAACATTATGGACGGCCTTCGACAGGCATTAATGCGCTGCAAATAGAGTTCAACCGGGGTCTTTACCTGAACGAGGAAACGCTAGAAACGACAGCCGGTTTTCAGCAACTCCAAGCCGACATAGAGAATGTCGTCGGCCGCCTTGCTTTCGAGCTTCCAGAAGAACTCGACAGACCCGAAGCAGCCGAATAAGCAATCGCCGAATTAAACGGGGCAGCGGGCTCAGGCATGTCCGTGGCGCGCCAAGCCGGCCACCAGCCAAAAAAAAGGCCGTCCGGCGAACGAACGGCCCAAGTCTAGGGAGGAAACGCCCAAGGAGGGCTGCGACGCGCGAGCCAGGCTCGCCAATGTCGCAATGCAAAAACTAGCGCTGCGCCGCACAAAATGCAAATGCATTTTTTGCAGAGCTGACGTGCCGCATACGAAGAGCTCCCCGCTTGGCGCATGCTAGCGGCATGATCAGCGAACGGAAGGACGCTCGTTTTGGAGTTTTCGGGAAAAAAAGTGGGCCGCTCTCAGGGAACAGCCCAAGTCCAGGGAGGAAACGCCCGATCTATCAGGCCATGGCGCTCGGAGACGAATCCCCTGACGCCACGAAAACAAGCTTGCGGGCATTTGAGCAGTTCCGCAATTACAGAAAAGCACAAGTTCCCAATTCAATTTCGTCAAAAAACCGGCCTGCGCTTCCGGCGGCTCCGGTACGGATCGCCGCCACGCGCGTGTTTGTACAGCTCGCAGCGCACTTGCGAGACATCGCACCGCACTCACCTCATGGACATTTGCAACTGCGAAAGTTGAATTACTTGACAAAAATGTCACAGAACGAGATGCCAGATATCCACAGGCTAGATGAATATCTAGCTTGCGCGCATGCTCTTGCGGACACCGCAGCCGAACAGACGCTCCGCTATTTTCGACAGGGGACAGCCGTCGAAAACAAAGCAGATTCGGGCGCTCCAGCTGCGAAAAAGCGCTTCGATCCGGTAACCGCCGCGGACCGAGGCGCCGAAAAAGCCATCAGATCGCATCTGGCAGAGCGCTTCCCCGATCACGGCATGCATGGCGAAGAGTTTGGCCTGACCCATCCAGACTCGCGCTACCGCTGGGTTGTAGACCCCATCGATGGCACGGCGGCTTTCATCATGGGATGGCCCATGTGGGGCACGCTCATCGCTCTGACGGACAGCGGACGGCCGCTGCTTGGTCTTATGGACCAGCCCTTCACGCGGGAACGGTTTTGGTCGACCGCAACGAACGCCATTTGGCAAGGTCCCGACAACCAGCAGCGGATACTGGAGACACGGCCTTGCGCTTCAATCGATGAGGCCGCGCTTTCCACCACCCATCCCGATTACTTCACACTCCACCGCGATGCTCAGGCTTTCGAGCGCGTAAAGCAGGCCGCCCGTACGACGCGATTTGGCGGTGATTGTTATGCCTACGCAATGCTCGCGTCGGGTTTTTGTGACCTCATTGTCGAAAGCGGCCTGCAGGCCTACGACGTCGCCGCGCTGATACCGATCGTCGAAAAGGCTGGCGGCACCATCACAACCTGGAGCGGCGAAACGGCCGCCGAGGGCGGCAATATCGTCGCTGCAGGCGACGTACGCGTACATCAGGCTGCGCTAGAACTGCTGTCGAGCTGACATTCGACGACCGACCACTGGCCCGCAATGTGCTAAACTCCCCGCTGAATCGATCAAAGCGGACCCCGGATGCACAAATGGAATTGGTAACGCTGGCCAAAAATCCCGTCCCCAGCGGCCCCGTTGTCGGCGCCTTCGACGGCTATGATGGAAAGCCCCTGCGTTACGCCGTCTGGCAGGCCACGCGCGGCCCCCGCCGAGGTACGGTGTGCCTATTTCATGGCCGCGGCGAGTTCATCGAGAAATACTTCGAGTCCATTGCCGATCTGCGTGGTCGAGGGTTTGCGGTCGCCACCTTTGACTGGCGCGGACAGGGCGGCTCTTACCGAGCTCTTTCCAATCCGCGCAAAGGGCACATCAAGGATTTCTTGGAGTACGAAAAGGACATCCTTCGCTTCATGAAGGACATTGTTCTGCCCGACTGCCCCCCGCCCTTCTTCGCTCTGGCGCATTCGATGGGTGGCAACATTCTGCTTCGGCATGCGGCCCGCCCCGGCACCTGGTTCGATCGCATCATTCTGACAGCCCCCATGATTGCATTCGCCGACGAGCGCGTCGGGGTCCCTCAGAATCTGGCACGCCTTTATGCCGAGGCGTCCTCGATATCCGGCATGGCGACATCCTACATCTACGGCGGCAACGATGATGTTGAGGGCCTGTCGAGATTTGAAGACAACCCCCTCACGTCCGATCGCGAACGCTGGTCGCGCAACAAGGCGGTCCTCGAAGTGGCTCCCGAACTTGGCCTTGGCGCACCGACCGTTGGCTGGTTGCGCGCCGCCTACCGTTCGAATGCGATTATCTCGCACCGCGACTTCGGACCCAGTGTCAAAATTCCTGTCATGCTTTTCGCCGCCAGCAAGGACAGGATCGTCTCGACGCGGGCCGTGGAAGAGTTCGGGGTCGGCTTGAAGGTCGGCAATCTCGTTCTGATACCCGGCTGCCGCCATGAAGTCTTGCAGGAACGAGATGTCTTCAGGCAACGCTTCTGGGCTGCCTTTGATGCTTACCTCGGCGTCAAGAAGATCGCCGCCTGACACAGCGCGTCTTGAACCTCGCGGAACGAAAACTATCTAATTTTTGTGCCCGCCGAACTTGGGGGCACACTTGAGCGCCTGGCCCAATGGGCAGTTGCGGAACTCTGATGATCACGCGGCACGCGTGTTCAGACGCGAAAGCCTGGGCAGGCAACTTTGCATATCGCTTCAAAAGGAGGATGTGTTTATGCGCCACATCGATTTTGCACCCCTATACCGTTCAACCGTTGGTTTTGACCGTCTGGTCAACATGCTCGACCACATCACTGGCGACGACAACGGCTTTCCTCCCTACAACATCGAGCGCGTTGACGAGAACGAGTACCGTATCTCGATGGCAGTCGCCGGCTTCTCACAGGACGAGCTGAATGTAGAGGTCAAGGAGCAGACGCTAACAGTACGCGGTGAAAAGACCGCGGAAAGCAAGGATCGCGAATACCTCCACAGAGGCATCGCAACACGATCCTTCGAGCGCCGCTTCCAGCTCGCCGATCATGTCGAAGTCAAGGATGCTGATCTGACCGACGGCCTGCTGAATATTGGCCTTGTACGCAATGTGCCCGAGCGCATGAAGCCGCGTACCGTTGAAATCGGATCGACAAGCTCTGCGCCGCAGATCGAGGCCAAGCACGTCTAGTCCAGAACTTCACGACATCTCCTACCCTAGTCTGAACCTAAAGCAGTCGCCGCCTTTGCGGCGGCTGTCTTTTTTTCGGGCCAGAGCCATCCACCAGGGCGCCTTCAGGCAGGGCCTTGTGTCGCAGATAAAAATCTGCAACATTGCCGAGAAAGGTCAGCGAGTCTGTCCTTCTTTATGGTACGATCGCCAGTCAGGCTGCATTGCGCCTGGCTGTTTTTTCGCCGGGATAGCGAGGTCTTGGGCCGCGCTCAGCGCTCGGGGAAGCGACCGCGCGGCAGTCGGGTCCGCCCTTGATGACTGTCGCGACCGGCCGAAAACGGCAATGATCCCATGGGCTTGGGGTTCCAGCGCCGCGCCGGCTCGCAGGTCGCAATCAAAACAAGGCACGCCTGCGAAACGGAAGCATTAAAGCCCCGCTTCGCGCACCAAGCCCTCAAGTATGAATTCGGCTGATCTGCGCTACGCCTGCCGGTCGACGTGGTTTATCATGCCTCGCACGGAAGATGAGCCCGATAACAACGCAAAACGCCAACCTGGGTCCGCACATGAAGACGAATACGCCCCAAAACGGTCACGGCATTCTCAATACCACGGCAAAGCGCCCGCGCGCACAGGGACTGTTTGAACCCGACCGCGAGTTCGATGCCTGCGGTGTCGGCTTTATCGCCGACATGAAGGGACGCAAATCGCACAAGATCGTTTCGAGTGCGCTGCATATCTTGGAGAATCTCGAACACCGTGGTGCCGTTGGAGCGGATCCCCTGGCTGGAGACGGAGCCGGCGTTCTGGTTCAGATCCCGCACGCCTTCCTTGCCCAGGAATGCCAGTTGGCAGGCTTTTCGCTGCCGCAGCCCGGCAATTACGCTGCTGGCCACGTCTTCATGCCGCGTGATCAGCGAGTGCGCGAGAATTGCGAGCGGATCTGGAGCCGCATCATTGCCGAAGAAGGATTGCGCCTCATCGGCTGGCGCCAGGTTCCCGTCGACAATTCTTCCCTTTCGCAAATGGTCATCGAGACCGAGCCGGTGAACCGCCAGGTTTTCATCGGCCGTGGCGATTTCCAAGGCGACCAGGACGCGTTCGAGCGCAAGCTGTATGTCGCCCGCAAGCGCGTTTCAAACGCAGTGCTCGCAGAATACAAGGGACGTAACCACGGCCATTACACCGTGTCGTTGTCGACCAGGACGCTCGTCTACAAGGGCATGTTCCTGTCCTTCCAGGTCAAGGCCTACTATAAGGACTTGAGCGATCCGCGTTTCACCAGTGCCCTTGCACTCGTCCACCAGCGCTTTTCAACCAACACCTTCCCGTCATGGCCGCTTGCGCATCCCTATCGGATGGTCGCCCATAACGGCGAGATCAACACGCTGCGTGGCAATGTCAATTGGATGGCGGCGCGGCAATCCTCCGTCTCGACCCCGCTGTTTGGCGACGACATCACCAAGTTGTGGCCCATCTCCTACGAGGGTCAGTCTGACACTGCCTGCTTTGACAACGCCCTTGAGTTCCTCACCATGGGCGGCTACTCGCTGTCGCATGCTGCGATGATGCTCATCCCCGAAGCCTGGGCGGGCAATCCGCTCATGGACCAGGAACGCCGTGCGTTTTACGAGTACCACGCCGCGCTTATGGAGCCCTGGGACGGGCCCGCCGCCGTCGCCTTCACAGACGGCCGCCAGATCGGCGCAACGCTCGATCGAAACGGTCTGCGCCCGGCACGCTATCTCGTGACCCGCGACAACATCGTCATCATGTCCTCCGAATCTGGAGTCCTGCCGGTAAAGGAAGAGGACATCGTCCAGAAGTGGCGCCTGCAGCCCGGCAAGATGCTGCTCATCGATCTGGAAAAAGGCTGCATCGTTTCGGACGAGGAATTGAAGGCCGAGATCGCCGCCAGCCACCCGTACGACCGCTGGCTGCAAAGCTCACAGATCCATGTCTCTGATTTGCCGTTGCCAGTGCGTGTCCCAGCGGCGCGCCACGGGAACTTGTCCTTGCTCGACCTGCAGCAGGCCTTTGGCTACACCCAGGAGAGCCTCAAGTTCCTTCTGTCGCCGATGGCGGAGACCGCCCAGGAAGCAATCGGCTCGATGGGAACCGACACGCCGATTTCAGCGCTGTCGTCTCGTCCCAAGCTGCTGCACACCTACTTCAAGCAGAATTTCGCCCAGGTCACGAACCCGCCGATCGACTCGATCCGCGAAGAGCTCGTCATGAGCCTCGTGTCCTTCATCGGCCCGCGCCCGAACATTCTCGATCTGGAAGGGACCTCCAAACAAAAGCGGCTTGAGGTCGACCAACCTATTTTGACCAATGAAGACCTTGAGCGGATTCGCTCAATCGGAGAGGTCAAAGATAACAACTTCTCATCCATCACGATCGACATCACCTATCCCGCCGAAAACGGTGCTGATGGTATGGAGACGGCGATCGATTGCGCCTGCGCGGAAGCGGAAGAAGCTGTCCTCTCCGGTGGCTACAACATCATCATCCTGTCGGATCGTTCCACGGGACCCGACCGAATTCCCATTCCGTCCCTGTTGGCGACATCCGCCGTGCATCATCACCTGATCCGTGAGGGTCTGAGAACCCGCGTTGGCATCGTTGTGGAGACCGGGGAAGCTTACGAAGTCAACCAGTTCTGCACGCTCGCAGGGTACGGCGCCGAAGCCATCAACCCCTATCTTGCCTTCGAGACGCTCGAGGGAATGTTGCCTGATCTCGAAGGCAACCTCAGCGCCGATAGCGTCAAGGCCCACTACATCAAGGCCCTCGGCAAAGCGATGCTGAAGGTGATGGCAAAGATGGGCATCTCCACCTATCAGTCCTACTGCGGCGCCCAGATCTTCGATGCCGTCGGCCTGAAGACGTCATTCGTCGAAAAGTACTTCACCGGTACGCACTCCCAGATCGAGGGTGTGGAGCTTGCTGAAATCGCCCGCGAGACCACTGAACGGCACCGGCTCGCGTTTGGCCAGTCGCCTGTTCTCAAGAACATGCTCGATGTTGGCGGCGAGTACGCGTTCCGCCTGCGCGGCGAATCCCACAGCTGGCGCCCGGACACGGTCGCCGATCTCCAGCACGCCGTCCGAGGCAACATACCCGAAAAGTACCGGGAATTCGCCAAAGCGATCAATGACCAGTCCGAGCAACTGATGACCATGCGCGGATTGTTCCGCCTCAAATCGGCGGACGAAATGGGCCGCGAGTCGGTGCCGCTGGACGAAGTCGAACCGGCTGCCCGCATCGTCAAGCGCTTCTCGACGGGCGCCATGAGTTTCGGATCCATTTCGCGCGAGGCTCACACCACGCTTGCGATTGCCATGAACCGCCTCGGCGGCAAATCAAACACGGGTGAAGGTGGCGAGGAGCCGGATCGCTTTGTTCCCCTGCCCGGCGGCGATTCCATGCGCTCGGCGATCAAGCAGGTGGCCTCGGGACGCTTCGGGGTCACCACCGAGTACCTCGTCAACTCGGATATGATCCAGATTAAGATGGCGCAGGGTGCCAAGCCCGGAGAAGGTGGACAGTTGCCGGGCCACAAGGTCGATAAGATCATCGCCAAGGTGCGGCACTCGACACCGGGCGTCGGGTTGATCTCGCCGCCGCCACACCACGATATCTACTCAATCGAGGATCTGGCGCAGCTCATCTTCGATCTGAAGAACACCAACCCGGACGCCGACATCTCCGTCAAACTCGTTTCCGAAGTTGGTGTCGGCACGGTCGCCGCGGGCGTCGCCAAGGCACGCGCCGATCATGTGACGATTTCCGGTTTCGAAGGTGGCACCGGGGCGTCGCCACTCACCTCGATCAAGCACGCCGGCAGCCCGTGGGAAATCGGTCTGGCCGAAACGCACCAGACCCTGGTTGGCAACCGCCTGCGCGGCCGCATCGCGGTGCAGGTCGATGGTGGCTTGCGCACCGGCCGCGACGTTGTCGTCGGAGCGCTTCTTGGCGCCGACGAATTCGGCTTCTCGACGGCCCCACTGATCGCCGCCGGCTGTATCATGATGCGCAAGTGTCACCTCAACACCTGCCCGGTCGGTGTCGCCACCCAGGACCCGCGTCTGCGCGCCAAATTCAAGGGCCTGCCCGAGCACGTCATCAACTACTTCTTCTTCGTCGCCGAGGAAATCCGCGAGTTGATGGCCGCCATGGGATTCCGGACTTTCGACGAGATGATCGGCCAGACCGATGTGCTCGACAAGTCGCAGGCCATCAAGCATTGGAAGGCCAACGGCCTCGACTTCACCAAGCTGTTCCATAAGCCGGACATGCCCGAGGACGTCGCCATCTTCAACTGCGAGCGCCAGGATCACGGCCTCGAGAAGGTGCTCGACAACCGCCTCATCGAATTTGCAATGCCGGCCATTCAGGAAAAGAAGCCCGTCAAGCACGAGCTCGGCATTAAGAACACCGACCGCACGGTCGGCACCATGCTTTCCGGCAAGATTGCCAAGAAGTATGGCCACGCGGGCCTGCCCGAAGACACCGTTTGGTTCACCTTCACGGGAACCGCCGGACAGAGTTTTGGCGCCTGGGTGACCCATGGTGTCACCCTCGACCTCATCGGAGAGGGCAACGACTACGTCGGCAAGGGATTGTCGGGAGGCAAGTTGATCGTCCGGCCGGATCCCAAGTCCGGTATCGTTCCGGAAGAGAGCATCATTGTCGGTAACACGCTGCTCTATGGCGCCATCGAAGGCGAATGCTATTTCCGTGGCATCGCCGGGGAACGCTTTGCCGTTCGCAACTCCGGCGCCTATGCGGTTATCGAAGGCACCGGCGACCACTGCTGCGAATACATGACGGGCGGGGTCGTCGCTGTCCTTGGCGAAACCGGCCGCAACTTCGCAGCCGGTATGTCAGGTGGCATCGCCTACGTCCTTGACGAAAACGGGGACTTCGAAACGAAGTGCAACATGTCGATGGTCGAACTGGAGCCAATCGAAGCCGATCCGGCCGTCAACGAGCGCCTGAAGGCGAACGGCGGTGTGGAGTCGTCCAACCTAGCGGAAGTGATGGCCGACATGCTGAGCCAGGACGCCGAGCGCTTGCATGCCCTGATTGTGCGACAGGCGCACTATACAAACTCGCGCAAGGCACAAGAGATTCTGGCCGATTGGGATGCCTACTTGCCGAAATTCAAGAAGGTGATGCCGACAGAGTATCGTCGCGCTCTGACCGAGATGGCAAATGCTGATAGGTCAGCCGGTGGCGAAGTCACCGAAACCGGTTCCGCGGAAGCCAACTGATTGACGGGGCACCCGAACATGTCACGCCGTCTCGTGCGCACGCCCGAACCACCTTATCTCGCGGTGATCTTCACCTCTGTGCGGAGCGAGGATGAGGCAGGCTATCTCGAAGTCGCCGGCGAGATGGAGCGTCTTGCCGCCGAACAGGACGGTTATTTGGATCACGAGGTCACCCGCAATCGTGATGGAATGGGCATAACCATCTCCTATTGGAGGGACGAAGAAGCAATCAGCGCATGGAGGGCCAACGCCAAGCATAGGTTGGCACGCAAGCTTGGCAACGAGCGCTGGTATGATGAATACGAAATGCGGATCGCACGCGTCGAACGCGCGTATAGCGGGCCGCGGACGCTGGAAGACTAAGCACTGGGATCGAAGAATTATGGGCAAGGTGACAGGCTTTTTGGAATTCGAACGCTCAGAGCGGGAGTACGCGCCCGTTGAAGAGCGCACCAAGCACTGGAAGGAGTTTGTCATCGCGCCTTCCGAGGGCGACACGAAAAGCCAGGCCGCGCGCTGCATGGATTGCGGCATCCCGTTCTGCCACACCGGCTGCCCGGTCAATAACCAGATCCCGGACTGGAACAATCTTGTCTACGAAGGCGATTGGAGGGAAGCAGCTCTCAATCTGCATTCAACAAACAACTTCCCCGAAGTCACCGGTCGCGTCTGTCCGGCGCCATGCGAAGCCGCCTGCACGCTCAACATCGACGACAATCCCGTCAACATCAAAGCGATCGAGTGCGCCATTGCCGATCGCGCCTTTGACGAAGGCTGGATTGTCCCGCAGGTGCCCGAGAAAAAGACCGGCCGCAGCGTAGCCATCATTGGTTCGGGACCTGCAGGTCTTGCTGCTGCCCAGCAGCTCGCGCGCACGGGGCACGATGTCCACGTTTACGAAAAGAATGCCCGCCCCGGTGGCCTGCTGGTTTACGGCATCCCGGATTTCAAGATGGAGAAGTCCATCATCGCTCGCCGCGTCAAACAAATGAAGGCTGAGGGTGTCACCTTCCACTGCAACGTCGACGTCGGCGTCGACGTCACGGCGACCGAACTGCAAGAAAACTACGACGCAGTTCTTCTCGCGATGGGCTCGGAGACGCCCTTCGACTTCTTCGCCAGCGCACCCGGACGGGATCTCGATGGCATTCATTTCGCGATGGATTTCCTGCCCCAGCAAAATCGCCGGGTCGCCAGTGAAGCAATTCCCAATGAGGTGCTGCAGATCTCCGCAAAGGACAAGCACGTCATCGTGATCGGCGGCGGTGACACCGGGTCCGACTGTATTGGCACCTCCTTCCGCCAGGGAGCGAAGTCCGTCACCCAGCTGGAAATCATGCCGCGCCCGCCTGAGAAGGAAGACAAGGCGATGTCCTGGCCGCACTGGCCAATGAAGCTTCGCATCTCCACCAGCCAGGCCGAAGGCGCCGAAACGCTGTACTCGATCTCAACGACGGGCTTTTCCGGAGAGGACGGCAAGATCACCAAACTCAACTACGTCAACGTCGATCACAAGCTGCAGCCGGTTGAAGGCACGGAAGGCTTCCTTGACGCCGATCTCGTACTCCTGGCGATGGGCTTTTCCGGTCCCATTCAGGACGGCGCTCTTGAGCAGCTAGGCCTCGACGTCGTCCCGCGCGGCCGCTTCAAAGGTGTCGACTCCGACGAAGAAGACTACAAGCTGCCGGGCGACAACAACCTGTTCGCGGCCGGAGATGTTCGCCGTGGACAATCGCTCGTCGTCTGGGCCATTCGCGAAGGTCGCCAGGCCGCCCGCGCCATCGATAAACACCTGATGGGCACCACTGTCCTGCCGAGGTAACTCTGCAAGGTGGCGGCTGGCGGCATGCGTCGCCGTCTCGGTACGTACGACAGGTACAGCCTTTGCCAACCCTGCCTCCGCTAGGCCGCCATCTCCTGCTCACCGGCCTTGGCGCTTTCCAAGATCGCCGCGACGCCCATGCCGCCGGCGGTGCACACCGAGATGAGCCCGCGCCCGCCGCCTTTTTCGTCGAGCAGCTTCGCCATCAGTGCCATGATGCGCGCACCGGTCGCCGCGAACGGGTGTCCCACGGCAATCGACGAACCCTTCACGTTGAGCTTCGAGCGGTCGATTGAACCCAGCGGTGTGTCACGGCCGAGCACCCGCTTGCAGTAATCTGGATCTTCCCAAGCCTTCAACGTCGACAACACCTGGGCGGCGAAGGCTTCATGGATTTCGTAGAAATCGAAATCCTGCAGCGTCAGACCATTGCGCTCCAACAGCTTCGCCACCGCGATGGTCGGTGCCATTAGCAGCCCGTCACCGCCCACGAAGTCATTACCGATGTGTTGTGCATCAACAAGAAACGCCTTGATCGGCAACCCGTGCGCTCGCGCCCAGTCCTCTGAACACAACAGCACCGCCGCCGCACCGTCGGTCAGCGGCGTCGAATTCGCCGCCGTCAACGTGCCCTCATCCGACTTGTCGAACACGGTCTTTAGCGTGCCAAGTTTTTCAAGCTCGACATCATCACGCACGTTGTTGTCGCGAAAGACGCCATCGAAAGGCACCACGAGGTCATCCATGTAGCCCGAGGAAAACGCTTCGGCAGCCTTGTGATGGCTCTCATAGGCAAGCTGATCTTGCTCGCCACGCGGCACCTTCCATTGCTTTGCCATCAGCTCACAGTGCTGGCCCATCGAAAGCCCTGTGCGAGGTTCGTTGGTCGCTGGCGGCTGCGGCGCCAACTCGCCCGGCTTGGTGCCACTCAGAACCTTGATCTTGTCCAGCGTCGTCTTCTTTTGATTGGCTTCGATTAGCCGGCGGGCGAACTTCTTTGAAAATACGATTGGCGCATCCGACGTCGTATCAGAACCGACGGCTATGCCGCTTTCGATCTGCCCCGCAGCGATTTTCGCAGCGATCCCCATGGCCGCCTGCAGCGATGTCCCGCACGCCTGCGTCATCGTGATCCCGGGCGTCGAACTGGCGAGCTTTGTCCCCAACACGGCTTCGCGGGCCAGGTTCCAATCCTTCGAGTGGGTTACAACGGCGCCACCGACGACTTCATCGATATGCTGACCGGCAAGGCTGTATTTATCGACAAGACCGTTCAGCGCCGCTGTCATCATTTCGAGGTTTGAGTGGTCCGCGTAAAGCGTGCCCGAACGGCAAAACGGAATGCGAACACCGCCGATCACGGCCACCCGCCGCAGTGACTTGGTCATTTTCTGCTCCTTGGCGTCGCCCCCGGTACAAGGCGAGATTTCTTCATCAGCTGATTCAACTCAGTCGTTTCTGTTATTCCGCCGCCAACGACACCGTGCCGGGGCGTTCATGGGCCTTAAAGTAGAGCGGCCCACCGCGGAAAGGAGCAAAACCGGTTCCAAAAATAACGCCCGCATCGACAAGGTCCGCGCTTTCGACGACGCCCTCATCGACGGCGCGTTGGGCTTCCTTGATCAAAGGCTCAACCAGTTCGCGTCCAAGCTTTTCAAGCTCGCCATTTCCATAGCGCGCCTCCTCGGACTTGACGGGCTTGCCGTCTTTCCAAGTGTAGTAGCCTTCACCGGTTTTCTTGCCGAGCTTGCCACTCTGCACCAGCTTGGCGGTACCTGAGACCTCATTGCCCAGGCCAAGGATCTGGCCGACATGCGCGCAAACATCCAGCCCGACCGTGTCTGCCAACTCGATCGGCCCCATCGGCATCCCGAACGTACGGGCCGCCTCATCGATCTTTTCTTTCTCCTCGCCTTCATCGACGCGGCGCATCGCGCCCATCATGTATGGCGCCAGAACTCTATTAACCAGGAAGCCAGGCACCGATTTCACAACCAGTGGGAATTTGCCGATGGCCGTCACAAAAGCGGCCCCCTTGTCGATTTCCTGCTGACGGCTCTGTTGCCCCCGGACCACCTCAACGAGCGGCATCTGGGCAACTGGATTGAAGAAGTGAATGCCAATCAACCGGCCCGGATCATTCAGCGCTTCCGCAATGTCCTCGATCTTCAATGAGGACGTATTGGACGCCATCACGGCATCCGGCTTCAGCTTTGTCTCGAGTCCCTTGAACAGCGCTTGCTTGACCTCGAGCTTCTCAACGATCGCTTCAATAACCACATCGGCTCTGCCGACGCCTTTCCCCTCGGGGTCGGGGATGAGCCGTGCCCGCGCCGCCTCCCGTTGCGGCTTTTTACGGAACTTCTTCTTGAAAAGCTTTTCCTGAGCGGCCAGGCCCTTTTCGATCTGCTCTGCTGAGAGATCCTGCAGCGTCACCTCCATACCGCTGGCGACGCACCAGCCGGCAATATCCGCACCCATGGTTCCAGCACCGATGACGTGGACGCGAAGCGGTTTCCAGTCGAGGCCTTTGGGCGCTTGCGCCTTGAGCGCCTCCGAAAGGAAGTACACACGCCGCAGGTTGCGCGACGTATCCGACACCATCAACGGGGCAAAAGCGGCCGTTTCCTCCCGCTTCAGTTCCGCATAGGACCCGCCGTGCGTTTCAAACAACTCGATCAACTTGAATGGCGCGGGATAATGGTCCTCGCGAACCTTCTTCTTTGTTTCCTCTCGCATCTTTCCGGCAAGGAAACCGCGCGCAGGCCATTTGGCGAGCAGCCCGGCGAACCCACGCTTTGGCTTCGACTTGCGCTGCTGCATGACGGCCTTGCGCGCCGCCCAGCGCAAGGCACCCTTGCTGTCAACGAGCTGATCGATGAAGCCTTGCGCACGCGCAGCCGTGGCACGGATCATGGACCCCTTCAACATCGCCTGCATGGCCGCCAACGGACCGGTCTGACGGATCGACCGGGCCGTGCCATTGAAACCAGGGAAGATGCCGAGTTTCACCTCGGGGAAACCGACCCGAGTCGCATCATCCCGCGTGGCAATACGGTAATGACAGGCCAACACAAGCTCCAGGCCGCCACCAACGCACACACCGTCAATTGCGGCAACCACCGGCACGCTCAGATTCTCGATGCGGTCCAGCATCTCGTTGACGGGCTTAATGGCCTCGATCACCTGCTCCTCGGTGGTGAAATCCGCGAACTCGCGGATATCGGCGCCGACGATGAATCCCTTCTCCTTGCCCGAAATGATGACCAGCCCGCGGATAGAACCATCCCGCGCTCCCGCTTCCACGCGCTCAACGATCTTGCCGAGCTCTTCGAGCGGCCGCCGGCCGAGCGCATTGGCACTTTCGCCCTCACGATCGAAGATCGCCCAGGCGATCCGCTCAAAGTCGACTTCGAAGCGCCAATCCCTTAACTCAGGATCACGTGCTCTCGCTGCACTTTCGGTCGCATCTTGCATGGTCGGTCCGTCTCCATTGCCGGTTCCTCCGGCCCTATTCATTCAGCCGCTTCGGCCTCTTGTGAAGCACCGGCGCTTCCATCCGGCAACTTGTAATTGGGTTGCACTTCGGCTGGATCAAAGTGATCGACCGCGATTGCCCGGGCAACAAGAGCTTCAGCTTCGCGCAGCTGCGCAGCCTCTCCCTGCTCGAGCACACCCGCCTCGACGGCTTGCGTAAACCAGTCAATGCCGTGGTAGCGCCGCACAGTGCCAGCACGCACGGCCTTGTCGAGTTTTTTCTCGGCGTCTTCGCAGGCGATCACCTTCTTAAGCGTTACCTCCAAAAGGCCGGTCGGGTCGTTAGCATCTTCGGAAATGTAAATGTCCCGCGTCAGACGGTCCCGCGTTTCCCCTGGCTCGGTCACCGCCCGCGCTACCTTTCGTGTGAGCGAGTCCGATGCGGGCCGATAAGGATGACCGAACGGAAATACAACGAGACCCAGGAACAGACGCGCGGCCGCGTTCGGGAAGTTATCAATCGCACCGCTAAGCGCAATTTGGAAGCGGTCCAGACTGTTGCGCGCGGCCATTTCCACGAAGATGCGGTCAGCGTCCTGCTGCCCATCGTCGTCAAACCTCTTGAGCACACAGGACAGCAGATAGAGTTCCGATAACGCATCGGCCATACGTCCCGTCAGCATCTGCCGCGTCTTCAATCCCCCACCAAGAGTCGCCACCGCCACGTCAGCAACCAGCGCGAAGTTCCGGGACTGGCGCGACAACTGCCGGTACCAACGCGATGTCGATCCTGCCTCAAGCGGCGATTTACCGAAGCGTCCGAAGCTGAGGTTGTGAAACAGCGCACCAGCCACATTGGAAACCGAGTAGGCCACGTGCTCGCAGAAAGCGTTTTCGAAGGCTTCCAGACCCGCTTGACGATCCTTCTGCTGGGCCGCTTGCACTTCGCGGTAAAGATAAGGGTGCGAGCGCAGTGCACCCTGTGTGAATGTGATCAGTGACCTCGTCAGGATGTTCGCACCCTCGACGGTAATTCCCACCGGTACCATCTGGTAGGCGGCCTGCAAGTAATTGGACGGCCCGTCGCAAATGGCCCTTCCGCCATGGATGTCCATGGCGTCATTGACCGCCTGCCGCATGCGCTCGGTGGTCTGGTACTTCATCAGGGCGGAAATGACCGACGGCTTCTCGCCTGCGACAATCATCGCCGCCGTTACCGAGCGGGCCGCTTCATTGATGTAGGCGGCTTCCGCGATCCGCGCCAACGGTTGCGCGACACCGTCCATCCGCGAGATTGGGATGCCGAACTGTTTGCGAATTCGAGCATAGGCGGACGTGTTTCGCAGCATCGTTTTGGCGCCCGCCGTCGCCGACGACGGCAGCGAAATCGCCCTGCCGGCCGCAAGGCACTCCATCAACATTCGCCAACCCTGGCCGACACGTTCCTTGCCGCCAATCACCCAATCAAGCGGTATGAAAACGTCTTTGCCCCAGTTCGGACCGTTGGGGAATGCAGACCCGGAAGGCAGGTGCCGGCGGCCAATCTCGACGCCGGGATGATCGGCGGGAATGAGCGCCAAGGTAATACCGATATCCTCGCCTCGGCCAAGAAGATTGTCCGGGTCGAACAGTCGGAACGCCAGGCCCACCAGCGTCGCCTTGGGCCCCAACGTGATGTAGCGCTTTTCCCAGTTGAGACGGATGCCGAGTGTGTCCTGGCCTTCGTGCTGACCACGTTCAACACGGCCGATGTCCCGCATGGTCGCGGCATCCGAACCCGACGTTGGCCCGGTCAAGGAAAAGCACGGGATCTCTTCTCCTTTCGCCAGACGCGGCAGGAAGTGCGATTTTTGCTGATCGGTACCGTACTTTTCGATGAGCTCGCCCGGCCCTAGCGAATTCGGCACCATCACGATGGTCGACACATCCGGTGACCGCGAGGAGATCTTGCCAAGGATCAGCGACTGCGCCTGCGCGGAAAAACCGAGACCACCGTGTTCCTTGGAGATCAACATGCCAAGGAAGCCGTGCTGCGCGACAAAGTCCCAGATTTCCTGAGGGATTTCCTTTTTCTGAAAGCGGATCTGCCAATCATCGATCATCCGGCAGAGTTCCTCGGTCGGGCCGTCCAGAAAGGCCCTTTCTTCCTGCGTCAGCTCGATGCCGGGAAGATCAGTAAGCCGGTTCCAGTCTGGTGTGCCCGAAAACAATTCCGCATCAAAACCGACAGTCCCCGCCTCCAGCGCCTGCTGCTCTGTCTCGGAAACACGCGGTAAAACTTTTCGAACGGCGGCAAACACCGGCATGATAACGAGTTGTCTGCGCAACGATGGGGCTGCCAGTGCTGCAAGGGCAATCACTGGCAACCAGGCAAGGATTCCCAGAATGCTGCTCGGTGGAAAATTGCTCTCTCCGGAAAAAACACCGATCTGCCACAGCAAGACCGCCGCCAGCGCGCCAGCCCAGATCGCAAGCCGCGCCTTCATCATTGCCAAAGCAATCAGCAGCGCCAAAACCAGCGCAATGTAGACCAGGGATGTCATGTATGGGGACCTCCTCGCTATCCCGGAAATCCGATCCGACCGGAAATGCGAATTTATGAGCCCGGCTGGGCGGCTATCTTAGCAAACGCCCAAATATCTGTCCGGATAGGTTACGAGTGTTGTTAGCAACCAGGATCAAGGCGGGATTCCCGTCCCGATACTCCGACTTGGCGGCTAAGTTCCGCCAACGAGCAAGGCGCGTTAAAAAAATTGACCTCGCCTAGACCCAGAGCTGAATGCTTCTTGATGAACCAGGGAAGCTAGACTACACCCCCTACGCCACAAATGGAAAATGTTTGAAACCGCAAGGCCTAGCGCCTGTAAAAAAGCGCTCAGAAGCCTGCAGCTGGCCGTACTGGGTCATCAGCGGACATCCTCCCGTATAATCGACCGTAAGGTTACAAATGCGCATTCTGCTCGTCAGCCTTGGCAATAACCACAAGTATGGCGGTGGGCTCTTTTACGCCTTCCGCTGCAGGCTGATGAATGGTTTTATCCGCAACGGCCACTTCGTTTATCAGTTTTCCGACCGCGACACGACGGACGGCGCCTTAGACATCCGGCGGATCGGCAGCGGGCTGGCAAACAACCCGTTGCGGGGGTATTCGGCAAACACCAGAAACGCAGCTTGTCGGGACGCGGCCACGCCGGCCGCTGTGAGTTAGGACGGAGTGCGCCCAAATGCACCTCATCATTGTCAATAAGCTCTACTCATCCTGGTCCATGCGGCCATGGCTTGTGATGAAGGCCAACGAAATCCCGTTCGAGGAAACGGTGATCCCGATGCGCCAGCCTGACACCAAGGAACGGATCAAGGCCTATTCGCCAACGGGACTGGTTCCGGTCTTGATTGATGGCGAGGCGGTCGTTTGGGAGAGCGTGGCTATCATCTCGCATTTGGCCGATAGATTTCCGGATAAACCCATTTGGCCGACGGCCAGCATGGCCACCCGTGCTCACGCGAAAGCCATCTCTTTTGAAATGCACTCCGGCTTCCGCGCGCTTCGCCAGGCCTGCCCGATGAACCTCGGCAAACGCTTCGAAACACCTGAGTTAACCGATGAACTTCGTGCGGACCTCACGCGCCTAGAGTCGCTCTGGCGCCAGACGAGGGACCGCTTCGGCAAGACCGGAGCCTACCTCTTCGGCGCATTCTCGGCGGCTGACGCCATGTTCGCGCCCGTCGTAACACGCCTCGACACTTACCAATTGCCGGTGTCCGAAGACACGCGTGCCTACATGCGGACAATTCTCGCCGATCCCAGTTTTGCAGAGTGGAAACGGCAGGCGCTGGCGGAACCCTGGTTGATTCCGGAGTACGAAGTCGGACATACCATAGTTGAGAATTTCTTGACGCCGGCCGGCAAAGCCTCCTCATAGGATGGCACGGCACCAAGCACGAGAACCAGAAGAGAACGCGAAATGGCCCAGCCACAAAAACAGACCCATTACCCAACCCAGATCGCCAAGGAAGAACCCGAGCAAAGAACACTATCGGTGATCGTCGACAACGAGCCCGGCGTGCTGGCGCGTGTCATTGGTCTGTTCTCGGGACGTGGCTATAACATTGACTCTTTGACGGTGACCGAGACCGAACACGAAAAGCACATTTCGCGCATCACGATCATGACCACCGGCACGCCGATGGTGATCGAGCAAATCAAGCATCAACTGGAAAGGCTGGTCCCGGTCCACCGCGTCCATGACCTGACACTCGAAGGCGAACCGCTGGAGCGTGAGCTGGCGTTGGTTAAGGTTCAAGGCCGCGGAGAGAAGCGTATCGAGGCCCTGCGCATGGCCGAGATCTTTCGGGCGAACGTCATCGACGCCTCCACCGAGCACTTCGTTTTCGAGATGACCGGCCGTGCTCGCGACATCGAGCAGTTCTTGCAGATCATGTCGGAGCTTGGGCTTGTCGAGGTAGCTCGCACCGGAATTGCAGCAATCGCGCGCGGACGTTTCGAAGGGGCGTAGTTCGGTGGGCGCTGAGCAATCATGCGCAATGACTAGGAGCCAAAGCCACCAGACTTCTTGGTCTTAGAGTTCGCCTGGTAAACCGCGACCGCTCTTTGCGAGAACACCAGCGCCAGATCGTCATCGAGATATTGTTGCTTTTTGTGGTCGGCGAAGCCCTTTTTCTTCCCGGTCGCCGCGGCGTAGAGCGGCTTCCCGATGATCTGATCATCCTTTTTCTCGGGCAGTTCGACGTAGAATCCAAGCAGCCGCGGGCGGTACTTATTGTTCAAGGTGCGCTCACAGCCAATCTCGCTCGCCTTGCAAAAGCGCAGGCTTTCGTAGGTGGGGCTTTCCTGGTTGTGAAGCTGGATTGCCGCCCGAATAGCCTTGGAACAGGACTTGAAATCGAACTTCTCATGGGTTGAGCAATCGTTTGTCGAGGTGAACACGCCGCGAGGGCCGTTGCCTTGACTTGGCCCGCCATCACCACAGCCGGCCAGTACCAGTGCCATGAGGCCCAAAAATACGATTGGCATTCCATTTGCCCGTTCGGCTGCGATCATCGCTGGCGTCCTCCTATCGCGACACCCGAGAGACTAGCGCAAAGCCGTTGAAGGTCCGTTAACGCCTCGTTAGGGCTTCAGCTGATCGTACCCAGAATCAATCTGGGCGCATCGGGCTCGCAGAGCGGCCAGCCATGGCGTTCGGCGCCGAAACCGTTGAAATCCTGCCCCGTTGAGTAGTAGGTTCGCGCGTTCACTTCAAAAACGGACCTTTGGTCCGCTTTGCCCGCACGTCAATCAGCGTGCCGTCCACGACCATTCACAGAAACTCTGCAAAGGAAAGGGAGCGCCCCATGCGCGTTTTCTATGATCGCGACGCCGATCTCAATCTCATCAAGTCGAAGAAGGTGGCGATCATCGGATATGGATCGCAGGGCCGCGCACACGCCCTCAACCTGAAGGACAGTGGCGTTGGCGAGATTGCCGTCGCTCTGCGCCCTGGCTCCTCGACGGCCAAGAAGGTCGAGGCTGACGGCTTGAAGGTCTTGTCAGTCGCCGATGCGGCCAAATGGGCCGACCTTATGATGATGGCCACTCCCGACGAACTCCAGGCGGACATCTACCACGACCATATCGCTGACAACATTCGCGACGGAGCAGCCATCGCCTTTGCCCATGGCCTCAACGTGCATTTTGCATTGATCGAGCCAAAGGACACCGTCGACGTCGTCATGATTGCCCCCAAGGGACCCGGCCACACCGTGCGCGGCGAATATCAGAAAGGCGGTGGTGTCCCCTGTCTGATCGCCGTCAACCATGACGCCACCGGCAACGCCCACGATCTGGCGCTTTCCTACGCCTGTGGCGTTGGTGGTGGCCGCTCGGGCGTCATCGAAACCACCTTCAAGGAGGAATGCGAAACCGACCTGTTCGGCGAGCAGGCCGTCCTTTGTGGCGGTCTCGTCGAACTGATCCGGACGGGATTTGAAACGCTGGTCGAGGACGGTTATGCCCCTGAGATGGCCTATTTCGAGTGCCTGCACGAAGTGAAACTGATCGTCGATCTCATCTACGAGGGCGGCATCGCCAACATGAACTACTCGATTTCCAACACCGCCGAGTGGGGCGAGTACAGGTCCGGCCCGCGCGTCATCACGCCAGAGACCAAGCAGGAAATGAAGCGCATCTTGAAGGAAATCCAGACCGGCCAGTTCACTTCTGAATGGATGCAGGAGTGCAAGGCCGGCCAAGCTCGTTTCAAGGGCATCCGCCGCGTCAACGATGCCCACCAGATCGAGGAAGTCGGCGCCAAACTTCGCGCCATGATGCCCTGGATCAAGGACAAGGCCCTGGTCGACAAGAGCCGGAATTAAGTAGCCGGTACCCACCACCTCGGCCAAAGAGCAACACGCCGCAGGAACTATCCTGCGGCTTTTTTTTTGCGTAGCCCACCCCTTCGGGTAGTCCTGATTTTCAGTGTGGGTGAAGCGAGGTGTCGCGCGACAAATGTGCGCTGCAGCAATCGCAATGCTGCCCCGCAACATTGGCTCTACCTCATTGGAATCAATCGGATTATCAATTCTCCTCGACCGGCAGAAGAATTGTTGCGGAACAAAGACTCCGGTCGCTCCAATTCGAACTCGCCGTTGAAGGAGACATGATCATGCGTGCATTCATCATCGCCGCTTCCCTTGCAGCTTCGTTGGCCACCGCTCCCGCGATTGCCCAAGACACTGGCCGCTACGTGCTCGAGCCCGCCCAGGGCCAAAGCTTCGAAGTCGGTGCCGGCAAAGCCGTCGGCTACTACACGATCAAGGACGGCCACTGCAAACTCACCCTGACCTTCGCGCCGGAAAAAGATGCCGATGGCGTCAAAGGCGCTGGCAACCGCGTCAGCTTCGTCGTCGCCCCTGGCGACAATGGCCTCATCGAAAGCCCTGAGGGCAAGTCGGTCATGTTCTTCTGCGAGCGCGACGCCAAGCACATGTCGGTCGTGCCCTTCAAGCGCGTCGCTTATGCGGGGCCGAACCGCGGCTGAGCGCTGAAGCAGCGAAAGCACTGAAAAACAAGCGGCGGGCTGAACCCTTCAGCCCGCCGTTTTTGTTTGCCTTGCGGCACGCGCGAGACGTTGGGCCCTATGCAGCCGCTTCCATGGCCGCAATGAGTGCGCTTTCAAAAACCCGCCGTCCGTCCGTGCCGCCCAGCGCCGTCTCGAAAAGCCGCTCTGGGTGCGGCATCAGGCCGAGGATTCGGCCGGTGGGATCGGTAATCCCGGCGATATTACGCTGCGAGCCGTTCGGATTGGCCGCCGCACTGACTTCACCGTCCGCATCGCAATAACGAAATGCCACCAGGTTCTCACCCTCGAGCCGGTCGAGCGTATCTGCATCGGCGAAGTAGTTGCCGTCATGGTGGGCGATGGGGATGCGCACAACCTCCTCGTCTCGATAACAGCTCGTGAAGAACGTCTCGTGGTTTTCGCAACGAACATGCACATCGCGGCAGATGAAAAGCAGTGAAGCGTTGCGCATCAAGGCGCCCGGCAGAAGCCCGGTCTCGAGCAGAATCTGAAAACCATTGCAGATGCCGATCACCGGCATGCCCGCTTTCGCCTTCGCGATCACGTCACGCATAATTGGTGAGTGCACCGCCATGGCGCCGCACCGCAGGTAGTCCCCATAGGAAAACCCGCCCGGCAGCACCAGAAAGTCACTCGCCGGAACTTCGCTTTCGCCATGCCAGACCATGTTGACCTTGGCGCCAACTGCCTCGGTGGCGACCTTGACGTCTCGGTCGCAATTGGACCCTGGGAAGACGATGACGGAGGCGCGGATCATTCTTTTTGCTCCGTTTCACTGGGTTGGCCGGTATCTGGCGCACCGGCGTTTGCTTTGTCGAGGTCTTGCTGCCCGGCGCCGGATTGCAGGACTTTACAGTCGCCGCGCTCCAGTCCGGACAACTGCTTCTCCTTGAAGAACGACGCCTTCATCTCGAGGCTGGTCCGATTAAGGCTGACCAGCACAAGCATCATCGAGTCGTCAAGCTGTGTCAGCGCCATCTGCTTCGGAGACCACAGCTGAATTGACCCGTCCTTGGCCTGATTAAATGGACAATCGGGCTCACAGGTGCCTTTCGTCAGATTGGCGAGCGACGAGGTGTGTTTTTCGGACTTGGCCGTGGCCCGCCAGCGTCCAGGTCCGTCCGGATTTGCCACCTCTTCGAGTTGCAGCTCCACGACAATCTCACCCTTGGTGGCCTCAAATGGCTCGGTATCAAGCTTGACGGCACTCGTCTCGCAGACAAGCGAGACCGGTTTGGAGAGATCCAGCGAGCCAGCCTGCACTTGCCCCGCCGCCAGCAAGGAAACGACGTAAGCCGCCATCGTTGGAATGCGGGACAAGAGGCTCATTGAAGCACCACGATGGCCGTAACCACCGCCGCGATCAGCGGCAACAGAATGAAGATCGCTGCCTTCATCAGCATGAAACGGACTGCTTCACCAGCATCTCCGTTGGGCTTTGGCGATTCTGGTTTGCGCATGGGCCATCCCCTGGCGTCTTGGAAACCACGACCCTAGCCCACCAGCTCGAACGAATAGTTCTCGATCACCGTATTGGCGAGTAAGCTCTCACACATGCGCTCAACCTCCGCACGCGCGGCGGCTTCATCGGCGGCCTGGAGATTGAGCTCGATAAGCTTGCCCTGACGGACGTCGGAAACCCCGTTGAAACCGAGCGCGCCGAGTGCATTCTCGATTGCTTTGCCCTGCGGATCGAGGACGCCGTTCTTCAGAGTGATTTTGATTAGGGCTTTCATTTCCGTCCCCACGTCGATCGACGAGGAGTCCCACGACGGGGACACCGGTTCGCGTTGTTTTCGGTCAATCTCTGTACTGCGCAGCAACTGGCATCCAGACTGACTGCAGCACACCATTATCGCAGCCAGGTAGCGATCTAATTTGCCGAAGGCATCTGCAAGGCAACGTCATAAAGTGCTGCGGGATGCATCGACAGGTAGCGCATCGGCCAGCGGCTTTCTTCCATGAAATCAACAACGGCGCAATGCACTCCATAGCGGCCTAGATATGGATCTATGTGGGCAAAGTCGTTGAAAATCAGACAGCCGCCAGCACGAACTTTGGGGACACACGCCTTGGCGTCACGCAGTACACCACTATAAGAATGGTCGGCATCAATATAGACTCAGTCGAAAAACTCGTCCTCGAATGTCGCCATGACCTCGTGGCTCAGCCCCTCGTGTTTAAAGAGACGCGGATCATCGAGAAGATCAGTATCGAATTTGGAGAAGTCGATATCGATGACGTGCAGCTCCACCGGGTCTGAGCTGGCCAGCATCTTTTTCGCGAAATCCCCCCGAAAAGTGCCGACCTCAGCCGCGACGGCACCCTTCTTCATGCGTTCGATCAGAAGGAAACGCGAAGCAACGACGCTCGCCCCCTCAACCAGTTCTGCCGACACCCCCCGAGAGACAGGCTGATTGTAAACCGCAGAACGTGCAATCCGAAAAACTGACCTCAAACTCCCCGGAGCAAGACCGCGCGCGATCATCTCCACGCGCTTCAACGACTGTTTCATGTCACCAGTCACCATGTCGGCGTTCAAGCATGTTCAGAAGCAGCGTGAGCAGCGTTGCGGTCTGAACATGAGACAACACGATAAGGTGTACACGTCCGTAATTCAATAACTGACGGACATGTTCTAGTGTGGTTTTCCGGACGGCGTATTCGACGACACCAGTACCGGCGTCGCACCCATCATCGGGCGGTTCTCATTCAAGATGCCCAATCGACGAGCGACCTCCTGATAGGCTTCCAACAACCCGCCAAGGTCCTGACGGAAGCGGTCCTTATCCAGCTTGTCGTTTGTATTGACGTCCCACAAGCGGCAGCAGTCCGGGCTGATCTCGTCAGCCAAAACGATCCGCATCAGGTCGTTTTCCCAAAGTCGACCGAATTCCACCTTGAAGTCCACCAGACGGATACCGATCCCGAGGAACAGGCCGACAAGGAAGTCGTTGATGCGCAAGGCAAGCTGCATCATCTCGTCGATTTCCTGCGGGGCCGCCCAGCCAAACGCGGTAATGTGTTCCTCGGAGACCATCGGATCACCGAGCTTGTCGTCCTTGTAGTAGAACTCGATTACCGACCGCGGCAGCGCGCTGCCTTCTTCCAGTCCAAGGCGCTTGGCCAACGATCCGGCGGCGACATTTCGAACCACCACCTCGATTGGGATGATTTCTACTTCTCGAATAAGTTGCTCGCGCATATTCAACCGGCGCACGAAATGCGTCGGCACACCGATTTCGCCGAGTTTGGCGAAGATCAACTCCGAAATTCGGTTGTTGAGCACGCCCTTACCCTCGATCAGGGCATGTTTTTCGGCGTTGAAGGCCGTCGCATCGTCCTTGAAGTGCTGGATAAGCGTACCTGGCTCCGGACCCTCATAGAGGATCTTGGCTTTGCCTTCGTATATTCGGCGGCGCCTGTTCATGCCTGGTCCTTTTAGAATGATCGAGCTCATGTCACATACATATTGTTATCACACTATGTCGGCACGCTTGGGCCCTCTTGGAAGACCCGGCAGGCGACATTGCGTCGTACTTGTCTTAAGGGTTGCGCTCATGCGCTGATCCGCACCCAGAGCGGATTGAGCGCGTGAGACTAGCTGAATGACACCCGCGAAACAATGTTAACAATAGCGCTGTTTGCCAGCATCGTTTCCTTTGCGCCAAGTCATTGAATCGCTTGGAGTTGATGGTTAAATCCAAAATATGGCGCGGGGCAGGCTGATGCCACGCGGACACAACCTAAGCGCGATTGCAATCGCCAGAACAGCCAGGAGTGGAGGCCACCAATGACGACTTTCGACAACCGGGAAAAGGCGTTCGAGAAAAAATTTGCTCTCGACGAGGAGTTGAAATTCAAGGCCGAAGCTCGGCGCAACAACCTGCTTGGCGCTTGGGCCGCTGAAAAAATGGGCATTTCCGCCGATGGCGTGGCCGCTTACCAAAAGGAAGTCCGCCGTGCTGATCTGGAGGAGGCCGGCGATGATGATGTGTTCCGCAAGGTGCGTGGCGACTTCGACGCCAAGGGCATCACCGTCTCGGATGAAGAGCTCCGTGATAAGATGGTCTCGTGCATGGAACAGGCCATCACGCTGATCGAATCCGAAAGTTAGACCGGAAGAGTGAACTTGCTGGGTCGCACGCCGTAAGCGACCCGGCACTTATCCCAGTGTTTTCATAAAGACGCCAAATCTCAGCAGGCCATCGGGCCACGGCCCATGCCCGGAATCAATATTGAGGTGGCCGCAGTCGCCTGATTCAACCAGAGTCGCGCCCCAGGCGTCAGCCAGTTCCTTCGCCCGCTCCGACGAACAGTAGGGGTCATTGGCGGAAGCCACGAGCATAGCCGGGAATGGCAGCGGTGTCGTCGGAACCGGTGCGAAACCACGAATGGACTTACAAGGATCATAACCGCGCGTTATCGGCCAGCGGTCGGCATTGTCCACGTCTGCAGGAGCTACGAGGAAGGCTCCGGCAACATTCTCATCCTTGAGCAATGGGGCCGCATGGACGACAGCCATAACGCCGAGGCTGTGCGCCACGAACACCACGGGCCGCTGAGCCTGCTGGACAAGTGCTTGGATGCGCGCAGTCCATGCCGCCAGGTCCGGTTCATACCAATCCTCCTGGACGACGCGGCGCGCCGTTGTCAGGCTACGCTCCCAACGGCTCTGCCAGTGATCCTCCTCGGATCCCGACCAACCTGGAACAATGAGAATTTCGGCGTCGGCAACACGCATTTGTTATCGGCTTGGTTTTCGCATCCGCGAATGAGAATGGAGAACGGAGACGCGCAAGTCCAGGCCGGCCTTGCAGCCGTTGGACTGGCTCAGCCGAAGACACGCGCGAAGATCGTGTCAACCTGCTTCAAATGATAGCCAATATCGAACATCTCATCGAGTTCCGCAGCAGACAGGTGTTTTGTGACATCCGCATCTGACTTCAACTCACTCAGGAAGTCGGCACCCTCGTTCCAGGTCTTCATCGCATTGCGCTGCACAAACAAATAGGCGTCTTCCCGGGATACGCCCTTCTGCGTCAGCGCCAGCAGGACGCGCTGGGAGTTGTGCAGTCCTGATAGCTTGTCGAGGTTCGCCTGCATTCGCTCGGGATAAACCACCAGCTTTTCAATCACGCCCGCCATGCGGTTGAGTGCGAAATCCAAAGTAACTGTCGCATCCGGGCCGATCATGCGCTCCACCGAGGAATGCGAAATGTCACGCTCATGCCAGAGCGCGACATTCTCCATCGCTGGCTGAGCATAGGCCCGAACCATACGCGCCAGCCCGGTGAGGTTCTCGGTCAGAACCGGGTTGCGCTTATGCGGCATCGCCGAAGACCCCTTCTGACCGGGAGCAAAATACTCCTCAGCCTCGAGCACCTCGGTGCGCTGCAGGTGACGTATCTCCGTCGCAAGGCGTTCGATCGACGAGGCGATCACGGCAAGCGTCACAAAGAACATGGCATGCCGGTCGCGGGGGATGACCTGCGTCGACACTGGCTCAGGCTCCAGCCCCATGGCGGCGGCGACATGCTCCTCCACCCGAGGATCGATATTGGCGAACGTTCCGATCGCACCGGAAATGGCACAAGTCGCGATTTCCTTGCGGGCCGCCAGGAGCCGACTCTTGTTGCGGTCGAATTCGGCGTAAGCCTGCGCCAGCTTGACTCCGAAGGTGGTTGGCTCGGCGTGGATCCCGTGACTACGCCCGATCGTGACCGTCGTTTTGTGTTCGAAAGCCCGTGTCTTCAGCGCCGCAAGAAGGCGATCGATGTCCGCGATCAGCAGATCGGCGGCCCGCGTCAGCTGCACGTTGAGGCAAGTATCAAGGACATCCGACGATGTCATTCCTTGATGGACAAAGCGGGCGTCAGCACCGACGAACTCTGCAAGATGGGTGAGGAAGGCTATGACGTCATGCTTGGTGACGGCTTCAATCTCATCGATACGAGAGATATCAAACTCCGCCGCGCGGCCCTTTTCCCAGATGGTAGCGGCGGCTTCCTCGGGAATGATGCCGAGATCCGCCATGGCTGTCGCAGCATGCGCCTCAATTTCAAACCAGATGCGGAAACGGGTTTCAGGTGACCAGATGGCTGTCATCTCGGGGCGGGAGTAGCGCGGGATCATGAGCGGTCTTCTTCTTGATTGAACAAAATCGTTCCTGGGCTGCTAGCACTGCGATCCCCCTTCCGGCAATGGCCGAATCGGAGGTCGCGTCATAGAGCAGCGGCGAACCTTTGCCGATAGGCGGGCGGAGCAAGCCAGTCCTCCGGAGTATCGGCTGCTTCATAGATCGCACGCGCGATCGCACGGCTGACGGCATCAGCTGCGGCGCTGCCAATCAAGGCCAGCGAGTAAACAGGATCTTCCAGTGGCACATTACCCGTCCCCAGGGCGTAGACCGTATCGCCATCAAGCGGCGTGTGAACAGGATGGATCGCCCGCGCCAGACCTGTCTGAGCCACTATAGCAAGACGTCGCGCCTGGCGCTTGTCGAGCCGCGCATTCGTAGCAACGACGGCAAGAGTCGTATTCTCCCCCGGCCCGCCCTTGAGCGGCGGCGGCCCGCGCGGATGGACCCAGTCCGGTGGGGCACCAAGGCCGCCGAACTCACCATCGCGTTCCAAGGCATGCGCCCAAAAATGGCGTGTATCACCCATCGTGACCGTTCCCACGGGGTTGGCGGCCACCAGCGCCCCAACTACAAGCTGGTCATCAACCGCCACTGAGGCGCTGCCAAGGCCGCCACGCAGATTTGCCGTCGTCGCTCCATAACCCGCGCCAGCGCTGCCCAAAGCAAAGGCTTCCTCCGTCGCGGTCTCGCAAGCCTCGTTTGCAAGCTTTGAATAAGCCTCCGACAGCCGCGACTTCTCACCACCATTAAGGAGATCAAACAGGATTGCCTGCGAAACAATAGGCACCCGTGCCTCGCGAATGGCAAAACCCACACCGTGCTCGGCCAACCAATCCCGCACACCCGCCGACGCCGCCAGACCGAACGCCGAGCCTCCTGACAGCACGATGCCATGAAGCTCCTCGACCGTGGCATCGAGAGCCAACGCCGCGGTCTCCAACGTGCCCGGTCCGCCGCCACGGATATCCACAGCAGCGATGCATCCCTGCGGCGGCACAACCACCGTCAGGCCCGAGCGAATTGTCGCATCGTGAGCCGAGCCGACAGCGACGCCAGCCACATCAGTGATCAGATTTCGCGACGGGACCATAATGGGGAAACAGCATGAAATGGGGAGCCTCGAACAGCTTCGAACACAGGGGGTCGAAGAACGATTGCTCAATGTCAGACAAGGACCTGGCAAAAGCCAGAGGAGATTTCATCACCGCATCAAAAGTCTCTCAATTTGTGAATTGCGATCGTCCAACCTGCGCCCATATTCGGCCAGTAAGACGGGAAGTCGGTGTGTTGGCCATCCGCCACGCAAAGTTACCATTGGAACATCGGCGGGTTGAACAGTGGGCTATCCTGCGTAAATGCTTACTAACTAATCCAGTCCAAACTGGGTTGGTCTCCGCCGCTTTCACCCCATTCGGGTCGTCAGTGGTGGTGAGGAAACCGAAAAGGATCGCAAGATGAATGCGAACGATGTCGTGCAAGAGGTCGCCGAGTTGAACGGCCTCATCGACGAAACGGAAGACCCACGCGAATGCTACGCTGCGGTGCAAGACTGCATCCGCAAGCATCGCGAAGCCGGCGAGGAGATCCCCGAGGATCTGCACCGCCTGGAGCAGGTCATGCTAACCGAGTGCCTTGCCGAGTCGCAGGGACGCTAGGCGCCACCGTTTCAATCGTGCTCGCCAGCTGGCGCCAGTCGCGCCGGCGGAATTACGGTCACATCACAACCGGCGGCCGATACTGGGTCGACCAAGCCGACGGTTAACCGCGCACACCAATTTGAACAGCATCCCTTTAGCCAGTCGGCAACTAAGCAAAAGGCGCCACGTAGGGCGCCTTTCTTAATTTATGCGACCGCTTACTTTCTGTCTTAAGACCCTGTCTCGACATAGGTAATGCGATCGCCGTCGGTCTTTTCCCATGTATACATGGTGTAATCGAGCCGGTTGACGTCACCTTTTTCGTCAAACGAGATCTTCCCAATAACCGTATCGAACTCCTGTCCAGACCGCATTTGCTCTGCGACTTTCTTGGGGTCGGTCGATTGGATCGCCTCAGCGGCCTGCTTGAGAATTTGCACCACAGCGTACGAGTAGAGCGTGTAGGCCTCTGTTGAGATACCCTTTTTCTCGAAGGTGTCCAGGACACCCTTGGCCTCCGGGCGCTTGCGTGGATCTGGAGCGAACGTCATCAACGTGCCCTCCGCGGCTGGACCGGCAATAGACGCAAATTCAGCCGTCGCGATACCGTCACCCGACATCAAGGTCGCCTGCAGCCCCTGGTCACGCATCTGCCGGGCGAGCAGACCGCCCTCCGTGTGAACACCGCCGAAATATACGAGCTCCGCACCGGCATCCTTCATTTTTGAAATCAGTGCTGAAAGGTCTTTCTCGGCGAGATTGATGCCCTCGTAGACAACTTCGGTGATGCCAACAGAATTAAGAGCCTTCTTCGTCTCGTCAGCCAACCCCTTACCGTAAGGCGTCTTGTCGTGAACAATAGCGACTTTCTTATCGCCGAGCTCCTTGGCGATGAATTGTCCGGCGACGGTCCCCTGCTGGTCATCGCGGCCGCAGACGCGAAACACATTCCACATCTTGCGATCAGTGATCTTCGGATTGGTCGAGGCCGGCGTGACCATCAGCATACCGTTTTCCAGGTAGACGTCCGACGCCGGGATCGAAACACCGGAGTTGAAGTGACCGACCACGAATTTGACCCCCTCACCGGCCATCTTGTTGGCAACGGACACGCCCTGTTTGGGATCGGAAACGTCGTCCTCGTAAACCAGTGAGACCTGCTTTCCAAGTATACCACCAGCGGCGTTGATATCTTCCACCGCCTGGCTGGCGCCATTCTTGAGCTGTTCACCGAACGCTGCGTTGGGACCAGTAAGCGGACCGGCAACGCCCATTTTTATTGTCTCGGCGCCACCACCGCTGCCGCCGTCGGTGCCAGAGTCACCGCACGCCGCAAGGGCAAGCGCCGAAAAAACACTGATGCCGGCAATTACAAACTTCCGCATCGCTCATTCTCCATTCGTTGGGAGGCCGCTCGAAGGCAACCTGATCTGCGATCGCTCTAAAGGCGAGGGGCATCAAGGTCAATGCTTGCGCCGCCAGCTGAGTGGTCCCGACTGCTCAAAAAGCCAAGAATACTGCGTATGCATCTGCCAGGCGCGCATAACCCGATAGCCCATCAAAGCCATCGAAAGCAGCACCAGATAGTCAATGATGACATTGCCCGGTGTAAGGAAGGGTCCATCAAACAGCGCGTAATGGATAAAGCGCACCGCGAAGGTCATTAGGCCAATGTAAAGCGCCAACTGCCACAACGGCCTCCAGGTCATTGCGATTGCGCGACCGGTTGCCCAGCTCGCCGCACCGCCCAGCACGACCGTAACCAGAAGGACGACCCACAGACCGTTGGGCCCTGTTGGATAGAGGATGTCCATAATCGTCGCGCTACCCTACATCACCTTCGGAACAGAACCGTTCAATGCCGACCACCCTCCAGGTAAGCGGCCCGTATTTCCGGCCGATGCAGAAGCTCCCGCCCAGCTCCGCTCATCGTGATCTCACCATTCACCATCACATAACCGCGGTGCGCCAGCTTCAGCGCGTGGTAGGCGTTCTGCTCGACAAGAAACACCGTGACACCGTCACGCTGATTGATTTCTTTAATCACTTCAAAGATCTGCTTTACGATCAACGGAGCAAGACCAAGCGAAGGCTCATCGAGCAGCAGCAGCTTAGGCCGGCTCATCATTGCGCGGGCAATGGCCAGCATTTGTTGCTCGCCGCCGGAAAGCGTACCACCACGCTGCTCAAGTCGCTCGCGCAGGCGCGGAAATAGTCCGGTCACATACGCCAGGTCCGAATTAAAATGCTCGCGCGGAACAAGCTGCGCACCCATCTGCAGGTTTTCCAGCACCGTCATACGCGGAAAAATCCGCCGCCCTTCCGGCGCCTGAGCAATACCCAACCGCGCGATCTTGTGTGTCGGGAACCGAGTGATCTCCTGCCCTTGAAAGTGAATGCCGCCGCGGCGCGCCCTCGGGGCTCCGCAAATCGTCATCATCAGCGTCGACTTGCCCGCTCCATTGGCGCCGATGAGGGTCACGATCTCCCCCTGCTGCACATCTAGGTCGATGCCGCGCAGCGCGACAATACTTCCGTAATAGGTCCACACACCGCGAACAGAGAGCATGGGGTCACTCATTGATCCAGCTCCGCTGCCGCGTCGTCGACTTCCTCGTCCTCCACGCCAAGATAGGCCGCGATGACTTTTGGATCATTCTTGATGTACTCCGGCGTACCGTCGGAGATCTTTTTGCCGTACTCGAGGACAATAATGTGATCGGAGATTTCCATGACCACCGACATATCGTGTTCGATCAGCAGCAACGACGTCCCGTTGCTATCCCTAATCGACAACAGCAGTTCGTTGAGTTCGGCACTCTCGCGTGGATTGAGCCCGGCGGCCGGTTCATCAAGACACAGGAGCACCGGTCCAGTGCACATGGCCCGGACAATCTCGAGGCGGCGCTGATCGCCGTAAGGCAGCGCTCCTGCCGGATCGTCGGCCCGGCCTTTGAGACCAATGCGGTCAAGCCATGCAACCGCGATCTCTACGGCCCTGGCCTCTGCATCGCGAAAACTCTTCGCACCGACGAGCCCGAGAAGTGAGTAACCGGAGGCTCGGTTCAGCCAATTGTGCTGAGCAACGATCAGGTTTTCCAGAACCGTCATCCCTGTGAAGAGGCGAATGTTCTGAAACGTGCGTGCGACCCTTGCCTGTGCGGCAATCTCAGAATCCGGCATGCGCTCCAGCAGGTAGATGCCGCCGTCGCCGACACGCCGGGAACGCATCGACGTATCGGTCAGCGCGTCAATCGCCGGACCGGGTAGCGCACCGTCCGACATCAGCACGATGCGGCCGCTCGATGGCTTGTAAAAGCCCGTAATACAGTTGAAGACCGTCGTCTTGCCAGCTCCGTTCGGTCCGATAAGCGCCGTGATCTGGCCGCGTGCCACGTCGAAGGAAAGATCGTTGACGGCTACAAGACCACCGAACCGCATCGTCAGGTGTTCGACGCGAAGAATGGGCTCGGCATCAAGACCGGCATTGGGATCTATGGCCGGTGCCGCCATCAGCCTTGCCCTTCCTTGACGAGTTCACCTCCAATCGCCCGCTTCTCATGCAGGACAATCGACGGTTCACGCTTGGAGATGAGACCACGCGGACGCCAGACCATCATTGCGACCATCGCCATGCCAAACAGCAGCATGCGGTACTGTGTCGGATCGAAACCCGCACCAAAAATGGCCTTCAGCCAGACAAGCTCGCGCAGCATTTCCGTGCCACCGATCATCACCACGGCGGCAATGGCGACACCGATCTGGCTCCCCATCCCGCCCAGCACGACGATCGACAAGATCACCGCGCTTTCCATGAACTCGAACGACTTCGGTGAGATGAATCCAAGCCGCGCCGCAAAGAACGCGCCGGCGATACCACCGAACATGGCGCCGATTGAAAACGCCGTGAGCTTGGTTGTTACGGTGTCGATACCCAGTGAACGACAGGCGATTTCATCCTCCCGCAACGCCTCCCAGGCCCGACCAATCGGCAGCCGCCGAAGCCGGATCGTCACCCAGTTGGTCAGCAGCGCCAGCAGCAAGATCAGATAGAACAAGAAAAACAGCCGGTGCAGCGGTGTGAACTGGAGCCCGAAGAATGCAGCAAAGCCTTCGTCGGACGCATTGAATGGCAACCCAAAGAAAGTCGGTCGCGGAATCCCCGAGATGCCGGCTGCGCCATTCGTCAGCTCCACCCAGTTGATGAGCACCAGACGAATAATCTCGCCGAAGGCAAGCGTCACGATCGCCAGATAGTCTCCGCGCAAGCGCAACACGGGGAACCCGAGCAGAATGCCCCATAAAGCCGCGAAAATACCTGCGAGCGGCAAGCACAGCCAGAATGAGAAGCCAAAGTAGGTGGAAAGCAATGCCGTCGAATACGCACCAACGGCGTAAAACGCCACGTAACCCAGATCGAGCAATCCGGCGAGCCCGACGACAATGTTGAGTCCCCATCCCAGCATCACGTAGATCAGGATCTGGATCCCAAAATTGTCGATCCACTTCAACGCCCCGCCCGGTCCGGCAAACAGCACCGCCAAAAATGGATAGGCGATGAGCCAGGCAAGCCCGACAAGACGGAATGTCGCCGTATAGCTCTTTAGCGGGCTAAGGGTACTGCCCACCCGTTCTGCCAATGATTGCACACCGCCGGCAAGGCGGTTTCCGAAAACCAGCCAGCAAAATCGCGCGGTGAAAGCAATGGCAACAAGCACCGTGACGAGTTCCCAGCGCGGATCGAGAACCAGGCCCTGCCACAAGTCCTGGCGTGTTCGGAACGCGATGATTGGAAACGACAGGCCGAGTGTGAGAAGTCCCAGAAAGCCCGCGTCACGCAACGCGCCAAGCCAGTCAAAAGCCGCCCGCTCGTCAGATGCGACGCGTTTTGCCTCGGCTTCCGCCATCCTCAGACTTTCTCCACATCAGGTTTGCCGAGAATGCCCGAAGGCATGAAGATCAGCGTAATGGCAAGAATTGAGAAGGCGGCGACGTCCTTGTAGTCGATCGAAAAATAGGCCGACCAAAAAACTTCGATGAGTCCGATCAGCAGGCCGCCGATGACTGCTCCGGGCAGCGAGCCGATCCCTCCCAGGACCGCCGCGGTGAAAGCCTTGATCCCGGGCACGAACCCATCGGCAAAATTCACGACCCCATATTGGACCATGAACAAAGTCCCCGCGACCGCGGCCAAAGCCGCCCCCATGACGAAGGTCAATGATATCGTCCGGTCAACGTCGATACCAAGCAAGGCCGCCATCTTTCGGTCCTGCTCACAAGCTCTCTGTGCTCGCCCCAGCGCCGTCTTCTGCACGACGAACCAGAATGCCGCCAGCAGCACCGCGGTCGTGACAATGATGAGGATCTGCTTGTAGGCGAGCGTAATGTTACCGCCGTCAACCGGTATGACAAAAGAACCGTCGATGATTGGAGGGATCGATTTGTTCCGCGGTCCCTGAACCAGCTGGACAAAGTTGACGAGAAAAATCGACATGCCGATTGCGGAGATGAGCGGCGCGAGTCTGAACGACCCTCTCAATGGTCGATAAGCGACGCGCTCAATGGCCCAGCTCCACAACGCGGTGAGCACCATCGCGATGATCAAGACCAAGACCAGGGCGAGTGCGATCGCCAGGCCACCGAACAAAGACGTGATCATCAAGAAGATGATGACAGCTATGAACGCCGACAGCATGAAGACATCGCCGTGGGCGAAGTTGATCATGCCGATAATGCCGTAGACCATCGTGTAGCCGATGGCGATCAGGCCGTAGACCGAGCCAAGCGTTAGTCCGTTGATGAGCTGCTGAAGGAAGTAATCCATTTGAGCCTGTTTGTTGGAGGCTTGGTGAGCGGAACGAGCAGGCGGCGCCGGAACACGATAGTCCTCACAAACAACACAAACACTCAGGTGCAGATCAAACCGCCAACAAGCAGTTCCCTGGGGAACAAGAAAGAAGACCTACAAGATGTTGTGCGACCCATCGCAAAACGGTTCATCATCGGTCGACTTACATCCGCATAAGTTAAACGTTCCCGTGGTCTCGGCGACGAAGCGGAGCGGTTCAATCCCGGTGCCTTGATGCGCTCCATCGCAAAAGGGCTGTGTCTTGGAGCGCCCGCAGCGGCAGTAGAAGTATGCCTTGCCTTCTTCAAGTTCGACCTGATAGGGCCCCGTTTGTGCAACGATCGGCTCTTCCGCCACTGTCACCTCCGTTCAACTGACAATTCTCTCCAGCCTGCCCCGCGCATTCGACACGCTTGTTGGCAGCAGCACACCGAAACCAACCGTCAAAGACGGCCAGCATCGCTAAAACTGCTCTAACGGCTATCGGTTGGGCGAACAACCCCGCATGCAGACCTGCAACGGCCCATCGATGTGATTTGCACACACTTACGGGTTCTGGTGACCCTCAAGGATGAATGCACCGGCATTTTGCCGCAAAAAATGGCGTCAGTTCACGCTGGGACCAAGCAGTAGCGGCGCTTTACGGCGTTGCGCCGCGAATCGCTAAAAGCGACCGCGGCGCAAATTCGTATCCCTCGATACGGAGCGAATAGGAATATCCTACTCAAGCAGGGTCAAACCAAGACCTTGCCCTCGTCGCCGATCGCCGTTTCGACATCCTCGTCGGAGGTTTCTTCGCCAAGGAGCATTTCGTTGTGCGCCTTGCCCGACGGAATCATCGGGAAGCAGTTGGCTAGCGCTGCCACGCGGCAGTCGAAAATGACCGGCTCGGGAGTATCGATCATCTCTTTGATGGCATCGTCGAGATCATTTGGGTCGTCGCAGATGATGCCCTTCCAGCCGTAGGCTTCCGCCAGCTTGACGAAGTCGGGCAGAGCCTCGGTATAGCTCTCCGACAAGCGATTGCCGTGCAGCAGCTGCTGCCATTGACGCACCATGCCCATGTACTGGTTGTTCAAAATGAAGACCTTCACCGGCAACCGATATTGAACCGCCGTTGAGGCCTCTTGAATGTTCATCAGGATCGAGGCGTCACCGGCGATGTCGATGACGAGGCTGTTGGGATGCGCGAGCTGTGCGCCAATCGCCGCGGGCAGGCCATACCCCATCGTCCCAAGTCCGCCCGATGTCATCCAGCGATTGGGATCCTCAAAGTGGAAGAACTGCGCCGCCCACATCTGATGCTGGCCGACCTCGGTTGTGACGTATGGATCGCGATCCTTGGTCAGTTCATAGAGGCGCTCCACCGCGTACTGCGGCATGATCACTTCGTCCGAATTCTTGTAGGACAGCGATTTCTTCGCCCGCCAACCGTCGATCTCCTTCCACCAGCTCTTCAGTGCGGATTTGTCAATCTGCGGCGCCTTTGATTTCCAGACCCGCAGGACATCTTCCAGCACGTACGCGACATCACCGATGATCGGCAGTTGGACGTGCACATTCTTGTTGATCGAAGAGGGATCGATATCGACATGTATCTTCGTGGAATTGGGTGAAAACGCATCCAGACGCCCCGTGATACGGTCATCGAACCGGGCCCCGATGCAAAACATGACGTCACAATCATGCATCGCCATGTTGGCTTCGTACGTGCCATGCATGCCAAGCATGCCGAGCCACTGTTTTTCGGAAGCTGGAAAGGCCCCAAGGCCCATCAGAGTGGATGTCACCGGATAGCCCGTAAGCCGCGCAAGTTCACGCAGCAGCTTGCTGGCCTTCGGACCCGAGTTGATGACACCACCGCCCGTATAAAAGATCGGCTTCTTCGCACTGGCGAGAATATCAACGGCTTCTCGGATCGCAGGCTGGTCTGGCTTCAGTTTGGGACGATACGTCTTATGCTGGATATTCGCCGGACCGACATAGTTTCCCGTCGCGAATTGAATGTCTTTCGGGATGTCGACGACAACCGGTCCAGGCCGCCCTGAGCGGGCGACGTAGAACGCTTCGTGCAAGGCCCGCGCGACGTCGTTGACGTCCTTCACAAGCCAGTTGTGCTTTGTGCAGGGGCGCGTGATCCCGACCGTATCGCACTCTTGGAACGCATCGTTGCCGATGAGGTGCGTCGGCACCTGCCCGGTGATGCAAACCACTGGAATGGAATCCATGAGCGCATCTGTCAGGCCAGTTACGGCATTCGTCGCGCCTGGCCCCGATGTCACGAGCACAACGCCGACTTTGCCGGTGGAGCGCGCGTAACCCTCCGCCGCATGTACCGCACCGCCTTCCTGACGCACCAGGATGTGCTGGACGGCCTCCTGCTGAAACATCTCGTCATAGATCGGCAATACCGCGCCGCCCGGATACCCGAACACATGCTCGACGCCCTGATCGGCAAGCGCCTTTAGCACCATTTCAGCTCCGGTCATCGTCCGTGCCATTCAAGTCCTCCATTCGGCCGGCTCGTTGCCGCCGCCCGCCTCTCAACCCGCGATCGTCCTGCTCACCCGGTCCGCTCCATGCGACGGAATCGTTGTCGCCAATCCGCTACAGCCGCGAACAGACCGACCGCAAGCATCTCCAAGCGTTGTCACCAAACCGTTGAGATGTGGGCCGAAAAGCAGCACTGTCAATAAAAATTAAATCTGAGCGGTTGATTTATTCATATTATTTCGCGAAGCCCCACCTCCAAGAAATCATATATCTTCTGAGCCAGGTGAGCTGGCGTTTGATGTACTGCCGCGTTTGTGTTTTGGCCAGCTCAATGGCCGCGTCGTACGACACTTCACCATCGAGATGCTTCATCAGAGGCGCCACACCAAGCGCGCGCATCGCCGGCAGGTCCGGATCGATCTGCATTCCTCGCAAGGTGTGCACCTCGTCCAGGGCACCACGCGCCATCATTTGATCAAAGCGGGATTCAGCCCGGGAATACAGGGTCTCACGCGGCGGCGCGATCACAAGCCCGCGCCAGGAGCCCTCGGCCAGCAGTGGGGGCCCCGACTCCGCTTGCCATGAGGCCAGCGGCCGACCTGTCGACTGGATCACCTCCAACCCCCGTACGATCCGCTGAGGGTCGCTGGAGCGGACGCGTGAGGCCGTCAGCGGGTCAAGCCTTGCAAGCTCGGCATGCAGCTCCTGGGGCGGTCGTCGATGCGCCTCGGCACGCCAATGGGCCCTCACGGCATCGTCGATCCTCGGCATCGGCGAAAGGCCCCGAGTTAGGGCGTTGAAGTAGAGCCCGGTTCCTCCGACGAAGATCGCGCGCCGGCCAAGTTGTTCAATCTCGACCAGCACGCGTTGTACATCCTCAAGCCAGCGACCAACCGAGTAATGTTCGCGGGCGCTGATATGCCCATAGAGCCGGTGCGGTGCCGCGCGCTCATCGGCGGCGTCGGGCCGCGCCGTCAGCACACGCATTTCCGCGTAAACCTGCATGGAATCCGCGTTGACAATCACCCCATCAAAACGACGCGCCAACCGCAGTCCAACCGCCGACTTGCCGCTCGCGGTCGCTCCTGCAATAAGAATGGCACGCTTGGTCGCCACGTTCGCTATCCCAATCCGCAATCGCGGCGGCTTTGTCGCTAGGGCTTGATCGAGTTTTCAATGAAGCCCATTTGTGTCGTCTCGCCCTAGGGATATCAACACCGGATCCCATATTGCAGATGCCCGATCCCTCATCCCTGGTGCTCGTCGTCACCGCGCCCGAAGATGCGCCGTGTCTCAACGCCACCCTGACTGATACCATCACCCGCATCGTCGCCAAAGACGCGATCATTGAGCGGCGCTGGCTGGCAACCGGCGAAGCCTGGGAGCTGCGTATCGTCCCACAAGCTGACGGCGGAGAACGTTTGCGCCAACAGGCTGCCATGGTCCTGATCGGCTTACCCGTGGACGTCAACATCATTTCAGAGGACGGCACACCAAGGCGCAAGCGGCTCCTGATCGCCGATATGGATTCCACCATCATCGAGCAGGAATGCATCGACGAAATCGCCGAATTCGCGGGTGTTCGTGAAAAAGTCTCGGCCGTGACCGAAAGCGCCATGCGTGGCGAATTGGATTTCGCCGAGGCACTGACATCGCGTGTTTCCCTGCTCGCCGGCCTCGAAATCGCATATCTGGATGAAATCATAGCGAGCCGAATCTCGCTAATGCCCGGAGCGCGGGCGCTCGTTGCGACAATGAAGGCCCACGGCGCGCACACTGCCCTCGTATCTGGCGGCTTCACCTATTTCACGGACCGTATTGCTAACGCCGTCGGTTTTGACACGAACCAAGCGAACCGGCTCAGCATCTCCGACGGCCGTCTTTGCGGCACTGTCGAGCCCCCTATCCTTGGCCGCGAAGCGAAGCTGGCAGCACTGAAAAACCAGGCAAAAACATTGGGCATAACGCTTTCTGAGACCTTGGCCGTCGGCGACGGTGCCAATGATCTCGCAATGATCCAAGCCGCCGGCCTTGGCGTTGCCTATCGCGCCAAGCCAATTGTCGCGGCCGAGGCAAAAGCGGCAATCAAGCATGGCAATTTGAGAGCATTGCTTTATTTGCAAGGCTACACCCGAGACGAAATCGTCGAATAATCCCTTCCGGCCTGTGATCAATCCACCTTCAACAATCACCCGCCGCCACCCGGAGCCACAATGCTCGACGTCCTCATACTCCTGACCGGCTTCGTGCTGCTAGTCGCCGGTGGCGAGCTGTTGGTACGCGGATCCGTGGCCGTCGCTGAGCGCCTTGGCGTCTCCCCGCTGGTGATCGGCATTGTGCTGGTCGGCTTTGGTACCTCGATGCCGGAACTCGTCATCAGCGTACAAGCCTCACTGGCCGGTTCGCCCGGTATCGCCATTGGTAACTTCGTCGGCTCGAATATCTCCAACGTTCTTCTGATCGTCGGGTTCTCCGCGCTGCTGGCACCGCTTACGGTAACGTCGCGGGCGCTAAAGCGGGATGGCGGTGTGGTCATTGCGGCATCGCTCGCGTTCACGATCATGGCGTTCTTCCTGCCATTGAACCAACCAATCGGCATTACCTTTGTCGTGCTCTTGATTGCTTATCTGGTCTATGCCATCCGCCAGGAGCGCCTCGAACCCGAAGCTGGGCACAGCGCGGCCTTTGAGATTTCGGAAGCTTACGACGAACTTCTGCAAAATGGTGAGTTCGACGCCGCACGACGCCTCAAATGGAGTGCCCGCCTCGGCCGCGTTCTGCCTTTCTTGATGGCCTTCGCCGGCTTGGCCACGATCATTTTCGGCGGTCGCATGTTGGTCGACTCTGGCGTCTCGCTCGCGCGGACGATTGGCGTCAGCGAAACGGTCATCGGCCTCACAATCATCGCCATTGGAACCTCGCTGCCGGAATTGGTGACATCGCTTGTCGCCGCCTATCGCGGCCACTCCGACGTCGCTGTCGGCAACGTTTTGGGATCCTGCGTTTACAATATCCTTGGCATCGGGGGCGTGGTCGGCTTGCTGGCTCCGACAGCTATTCCAGGGCAAATCATCTACTATGACAACTTCATCATGCTGGCATCCGCTGTCGCGCTATTTATCTTCGCATCCAGCGGCGGCCGCATCACGCGCTTTGAGGGTCTGGCAATGCTGATCGCCTACGGCGGCTACCTTGCCTCCCTGTGGCCAAGGTAGCGCCATTACTCTCCCGCGATATCAGTCCGATCCCAGCCGACAGGCAGTGCGCCTGTTCGCTCCGCCTCTTCCAGCGCATGAGCCAGCTCCTCGCGTGCTTTCTCCGCCTGGCGCTGCCGGTCCCACAAGCTTGCATAAAGTCCGCCCTTGGCAATCAGCTCGGCATGCGTTCCTTGTTCTGCGACCCGTCCTGCATCCAGGACTAGAATGATATCGGCATGCACGATCGTTGACAGCCGATGCGCAATAACGAGTGTCGTTCGGTCCTTCGACACTTGATAGAGCGCATCCTGGATTTCCTTTTCAGTATGGCTATCGAGCGCGCTCGTCGCTTCATCGAGCATGAGAATTGGCGGCGATTTCAGGATCGTCCGCGCGATCGCAACGCGCTGTTTCTCGCCTCCCGAAAGCTTTAGCCCGCGTTCCCCAACCATGGTCTGGTAGCCCTGCGGCATGGCCCGGATGAAGCCATCGATCTGCGCAAGCTTTGCGGCCGCAACGATTTCTTCGTCGCTCGCATCCGGCCGCCCATAACGGATGTTGTACAAGATCGTATCGTTGAACAGCACGGTGTCCTGAGGCACGACGCCGATCGCCGCCCGTAACGAAGCCTGAGTCACATCGCGGATGTCCTGACTGTCAATCGTCACCCGCCCCTTATCGATATCGTAAAAGCGGAACAGAATTCTGGAGATCGTCGACTTGCCGGCGCCCGACGGCCCAACAATGGCAACCATCTTGCCAGCGGGCACCCTAAAAGAGACATCCTTCAGAATCGGGCGATCAGGCTCGTAGGAGAAGAAGACATTCTCAAAACGAATCTCGCCGTCTTTGACCTTTAACGGGCGGGCACCGGGACGGTCTTCCACTTCCGGCTCCTGCCCCAGCAGCGCAAACATCACCTCGATATCCACCAGCCCCTGTTTGATCTCGCGGTACACCATTCCCATGAAATTGAGTGGCATCCAAAGCTGGATCATCAACGTGTTGACCAGCACGAAGTCGCCGATGGTATGCGTACCGGCGGCAACGCCACGGGCCGCAAGCCACATCATGACAACCATGCCGACCGTAAAGATCAGCGCCTGGCCGGAGTTGAGAACGGCAAGCGATGAATAGGTCCGGATGGCAGCCCCTTCGTATCGCTCCATCGCTGAATCGAACCGCCGGGATTCGAGTCCCTCATTGCCGAAGTACTTGACGGTTTCAAAGTTCAACAGACTGTCGATGGCCTTGGTATTGGCATCGGTATCGCTGTCGTTCATTTCGCGGCGGATCGTAATGCGCCATTCAGAAGCCTTGAAGGTGAACCAAAGGTAGACGCCGACGGTGGCGACAACGATCAGCACGAAAGTGATGTCGAAAAAGTAGAACAAGACCGCGCAGATCAAGAGCAGCTCAACGATGGTCGGCACCACGTTCAAAATGCCCATGCGGATGATCAATTCGATCGCCCGCGAGCTACGCTCCAAAACGCGTGACAAACCGCCGGTGCGGCGCTCGAGGTGGAAACGCAGGCTGAGCTGATGCAAATGCTGGAAAGTGCGGGTGTTGAGCTGACGAACAGCGTTCTGTCCAACCTTGGTAAAGAACACGTCTCGGATTTGGTTGAGCACGATCGTCATCAGCCGGCCGGTTCCGTAGGCAAGGATGAGGAATGTCACCGCCGCCGCGAGCGTCACCGGACCGCCAGCCGAAACCTCTCCCGACAGTTTTGCCAGTGCATCGGTCACCATTTTGAAGGCGATCGGAACGGAGACCGTGACCACCTTGGCAAGCAACAGCAGGCCAAACGCGATAACGACGTTGCGCCTGAGATCGGGCCGCCCTTCAGGCCAGACATACGGCAAAAGGCCTTTGAAGACCTTCCAATGATCTTCGCGGGCGCCGAGCAGGCCTGCATCTATTGGTCCAGCCCGATCGCGCCTACCTAGGCCGAAAGCAACCATGTACGTCCTTCCATCAAGGAACCTTCTTTAAGTCACAAAACGACACGTAACGGCCCGCAGATCGTTTAAGCCAAACGACTGAGCCAGAAATCAATTTCACGGACATCAACGCCGCTTGGGCACAAACAGACAATCAAGGCACATCGCCTTGTCCGTTACCCACACAAGTGCCCCCGGCACGGCGCGTCCGCGGCGCCGTGTGAGACTGACGACATGCAATGCAGATTGCCTGCCTACCGCTTCCGCCTCGCCCGGGGCAGCCAGAACTTCTGGCAGGGGTAGATCCAGTGTGGATTGCGGATCTTACGCCGGTTGGCCCGATAAATTCGCCGATATCGATAACCGCGTCGATAGTGGCGTCGCGATATATGCCACAACGTATCGCCTCGCGCGACCACATAGGTTCCTGGCAGGCGAACCGTCTGGCCAGCACGGCGGTTCCGGCACCCCGTCCCGGAGCGGCCTCTGCGTGCTTTCCACCCCGCCGATCGGCCTCGACGCCCGGAACGGGGCCCCTGCGCGAACTTTTCAGCCTGCTCTTCTTGCCAACCGGACTCGTCTTCTTTGGCGGGCACCTCGGCTGCCGTCCGAGTATCATCTCGACCCGCCTCCTGCGTACCGTTCCGCCGACGTGAGACTGCCTCGTCGGCGAGCGCGTCGATACGGTTGGCCCGGGTTGCCTTCATGGCGATGTCCGCGCGGCGCTCCTGCTCTTGGATTTCCGTCTGCCGCCGCTGTTGCTCCTCGCGCCTTTGTTTTTCAAGACGAGCCTGCCGCTGACGATCCAGTTCCGCCTGCCACTCTTTTTCAGCGCGCGACTGCGCTTCGGCGATAAGCCGCTCTTCTTCACGTTTGGCCCGTTCCTCTGCGAGCGCCTTTTGGCGGGCCGCGTCAGCCTTTCTTCGAGCCTCCTCCTGTAGTAAGCGCTGCCGCTCGGCCTCCCGTTCGCGTCGAGCGGATTCTGCGCTCTCTCGTTCTCTCTCGCGCCGTTGCCTTGCTTCGGCGAGCCGTTTTTGCCGCTCCGCCTCGGCTTGCCGCGCGGCCTCCTCTTTCCACTGCCGCTCCTGCTCGGCAATCCGCTTCCGCCGTTCCGCTTCCGCCTTGCGTTGCTCTTCCGCCAGGCGCGCCCGTTCCTGCTCGGCTTCACGCGCACGCCGCTCGGCTTCAGCCCTCTGTCACTAAGACAAGACCTACGCCACCACGGCAGCAAGTGGTTGTTGGATTTCCGCTTCCGCCTTACGATGCTCTTCGGCCAGGCGCGGCCGGTGTGGCTCGGC
>JARFQY010000011.1 GCA_029287535.1 Filomicrobium sp. | reverse complement strand
ATCCCACTAGGAGACATCGACGGATGCGGCGTCGCCCTGCGCGCCTGGGTGATCGACTCTGTCCGCTTCAGGAGCCCAACCGGTCGACTTTTTACCCGCCAACAGCTGAATCTGACCCATAGCGTGGTTTAGCATCTGCTAATTTACCCGCTCGTCGAAGGTCGAGATGCAGAGCAGGCGCGTTATCGGCGCAACCTGGAATAGGTCCGCACAGCAGGCGCTCATCCCTTACCACTGCGCCCGAAAGAGCCAACACTGGTTGGGCGGCGCGATCCGCCAGTCCAGTTAGTGCGAGATCGTCGGCTTTCCGCGCACATTCGCCGGGCCCGATTGTCGCCCGACGCGAATCTGACCGATTCAGGTGCTTCCGATCGATGAGGCAGGCGCGAGGGACGGGTTCGTTTTGTTAGTCTACAGCGCGGGCTCCTCAATTTATTCTGTGCGGTCCGGTTCCACCATATGCTGCGCTCGCCATCGAGCGGGGGTGAATCCACTCCAGCGTCGGAAGGCACGCGTGAACGCGCTTGCGTCCGAGTAATCGAGCGCCACTGCGATCTCGGCGATTGTCATCCGAGTATCATTGAGCATCTGCCGCGCGATCTCAAACCGTATCTCGTCCAACAACTCCTCGAAGCTCGTTTCAAACCTCGCCAAATGGCGTCGCAGCGTACGAGGGTGCATTGAAAATAGGGTGGCAACCTGGTTTAAGCTGGCGTGTCCGGTAAGGATTGCCGCCCGCAACAATCGCCTCACCTTTCCTGGCAGATCACCGTCATAGCGCTTATCAAGCCTTTCGATTTCCCGCTGCAATAAGCGGAGCACTTCGGGATCGGCGTGGGCAACCTGGCGATTAAGCCACTCAGCGGAAAAGACCACGCCATTCCACTCAGCATCGAAAACGATTGGAGCATGAAAATATCGTTGAAAAGGTCTGACATCTTTCGGCCGGCGGTGGGCGAACAGAACTTGACTGGGCTTCCAATGTGGACCGCACAAGTCACGCAAAATGTTGAATATCCCGGCCACAGCGCCGTCGCCGACCTGATCGTTTGCCTCGGCGTTGGCTTGGACTGTGAGATAGCCGAACATTGCTGATTGAGCATCTACTGTAAGGCTTGCCACAGCACCCCGAACATGATGATGCAGATAGCGCGAGAGATTGCGCAGTGCAGTTCCTACGTCGGGTGAGTGCTTCACCAGCAACCCGGTCAGGCCCAGCGAGCGAAGGTCAATCTGCTGCCCTACCAAGAGTCCAAAATGTTGGCACCCGGTCGCCGCTGCGCAGTGGGCCAGCATACGGCCGCGCTCCCGATAAGAAATCATGTTGTCGGGATCATCAAACAATCTGATGTCAAAGCCGCCATCGGCCAACACCTCAGCCGGATTAGCTCCCAATCCCCTGAGAACGTCTGGAAGCGCCATCGTCGCTCCGATGCGCAGTTCCGTGTCCTCGTCCGGGCGCGTCATCATGTTGGCCATGGCCTCAGATTGAGCAGCGATTGGCTCAATGCAAAATTCTGAAGAAGTGACCGAAAATGTCTAGTCGATGGCCGCATATGTCAAGAACGAAACCGAGGCCGATGCTAACTTGACGAGTACGATTCAAGAGACAGGCAAGACTTGCGCCGCGGCGCCTCCGAAATCCTGCTGCGATCCAGGATTGGGGTACCTGCAAATCGGAAGTGTAGCGCGTCAACTTCACAGCACGGAGTAACTCGCCATGGGCACGATGACAATTAAAGGTAAGACAATGCGTTCCGTCGACGTGGATTGGAACGAGTTCTACTACACCAACTGCCCGCTGGTGTCCCCCAGCAACATTGATCAGGAGCTCGGTTGGGTGCGGGAGGAATTCAAGAAGATCGGCGTGACATACAAATTCCTACGTTCCACACGCGAGAACGATTGGTATCCGCATTATGTCCACAACCTCGACAACCTGATGCGCTACGGCGGTTGCAACCCGGCCATCCATGTCCAGGCTGACATCCGCCGCACCAGACTAATCGGGACGACGCATGTCTACGAAGGCGGCTGCATGTTGGTGCGCGCCCGCGATTCCATCTATCGGATGAAGGACCTGAAGGGTAAGAAAATTGGCCTGACAAAGAGCTTGAATGTGATCAAGAACGATTGGTGGCGCATCCAGGAGGAACAGGGCATCGAGCTGATGCTCATGCTCAATGACATGAGCCGGGACGACGTCGAGATCGTGGATTTCCCCTACACGGATGACTGGTACGACAAGCCCGAAATGCTCACCCCAATGGAGAACCCATCGGAGCTATGGCTTAAGCGTGATCACAAGAACGACCTTGCTTTCCGCCCGTTAGAGAACGCGCTGCTCAACGGCGAAGTGGATGCGATTTACACCCAAAGCAAAGTATTCCAGCACCTCCAGGAGCAGACGGGCAAGATGAAGGCCATCGAGAATCTGGCCAATTATCCGGACTGGACCCTCCAAGGGGCAAACGTTCCAGCCACCTGCACGGTCAGCGACGTGGCCTGCAAAGAGCACCCCGAGCTGGTCGTCGCGCTCCTGAAGGGTCTTATTAAAATTGGGCGATGGGCCAACGAGCACAAGCATGCCGCCGCGGCCATCCTCGACAAACAAACATACTATCGCAATGTCGACGATACTTATGAAGGCATCAAGCACGTGGACATGGTGCCGACCCTTTCGCCGTACAACTTGGAAGCGCTTCGGATCAATAAGGATTTCATGCTCAGCCACGGTTACATTGAGAATGATTTCGACGTTTCCGAGTGGGCAGCTCCGGAGTTTCTGGAGAAAGCCGCGACCGAGCTTCTCGAAGAGGAATGGGCGAAACGGAGCTCGACCAAGCTTCCGAAACCAACTTCGCTCGAAGCTGCCATGTCGGCGCGACTTGGATAGTCCAAGCGCAGTCAATTCTGCAGCACCTTCGCTTTTCCCCATCAGTAAACGGGGAGGTTCTGTCAGAATTCGAGCCTTGCAGCACGATTGCCTGAGGAGATAAGCCAATGGGTGCTCATGAGAAGACGGCGGCCGGGTCAGACCAACACCTTGCAAAGAGCAAGCAAACCCGCCTTGGGCTCTATGTCACTGCCCATGAGGCTTATGAGGTGTGGAAGGCGGATCCTGATCGGGTCAAGATTATCGATGTGCGGACACCTGAAGAGTACGGCTTTATCGGTCACCCTGACCAGGCCTGGAACATCCCACTTGCCTTCGTAACGTATCGTCGAGAGCAGGGCGTGACCGTCTACGGCCCGAAGTGGAACCCCAAATTCGTCGAGGAAGTGCGAAGTATCGCGGCGGCGACGGACACCCTCCTGGTCATGTGTCGATCGGGCGACCGCTCGGCCATGGCGGTAAACAAACTTGCGGAGGCCGGACTGAAGAACGTGTACACCGTCACGGATGGCTTCGAAGGCGACAAAGTGGACGATCCGGGCAGTGTATTCCACGGCAAACGCATGAGAAACGGCTGGAAGAACTCAGCGCCGTGGATCTACACCATCGATCCTGAGAAGATAATCCTGGAGGAAGGGGTGTCTGAATAGACATTCGAACGTCCAGGGGTTTCCGATGCCCCCTCGAGCGTTCTCATGCTTCCGGTTGCCGGACTCCATAACCTCGGAAGGAGGCGCCCTTGCACCAATCTCTCGTGATGCAGGCGCGGCTTGTCATTGCGCTTTCGGTTAGTGCTGGCTTCATGCTTTGTCCCGAGGCTGCGCTGGCCCGCGCAGGCGCGGCAGAAATCAGGCAAATATCTCCGGCCGAGATGTTCGCGTTGCTCTTCCTGATGCTTGGTCCGTTCAAAATCATTGGCCCTTTTCTAAAAATAACTCAAACGTCCGATGCCGTGAGCGTCTGGCGCACCGCTCTGCAGGCAACGGGATTTGCAAGTGCGGCTCTTCTGATCGCTGCTGTATTAGGGGATCGCATCATCAATAAATACGACATTCCTCTGCCGATCTTGACACTATCGGCCGGAATTATTCTGTTTCTGGTGGCATTGCAGAAAATTCTTCACCAGTTTGAGCCCATAAGTGAAACAGCTGCGGCAGCGCCACCGGCAGCGTCTGTGCGCACCGCTATGATGCCGCTGGCCTTCCCGACAATAGTAACACCGTACGGCATAGCGGCGCTGGTCGTGTTTGTCTCCGTAGCTCCGGACGTCCAAGCTATTGCTCTAATAGGTGTTGTCGTGCTGGTGATCATGCTGTTGAATTTGATGGTGATGCTCGCTGCTCGAAGATATCAGAAAGTTCTCAGCTTGGCGCTTCCTATTTTAGGTGCTGTTCTCGGTATTATTCAGGTTGCTCTGGGTTTGAAGATAATAGACAATTCGCTGCGAGTGATGGGGATATAGTACAATTATAACGCTGAAATGCAGCGCCAATAAAAAAAGTGGAAAATGTCTAATCAGGTTATCATCAGTCAGACGGAGGGGTTGTCGCTTGCCAACAGGCTGGCTCTCGAACGCACACGCATAGCCTACGAGCGCACTCTGATGGCGTGGGTCAGGACAGGCACATCGCTGATCACTTTTGGATTCGCCGTTTACAAGTTTTTCCAACTTGAGATTGCGGCGATAACTCTGCGCGAGGGATTGGTGACGACAGCGATGGTCGGGCCACGGGAGTTTGGACTCGTCTTGATTGGCATTGGACTGCTGTCACTGTTGATAGGCACCTTCGAGCACGGGCGGGACCTTATGGCTTTGCACAAGCACTATCCTGGTATGCCCTACGCAGGCACGCGCTTGATTGCACTCGTTATTGGTGTGCTCGGACTACTAGCGTTTTTGGGTGTTGTCTATCGCATTTAGTGGTGTCTCTCGTCAGCATCGATTGGGAAGCGCAAATGAGCACGCGATCCATATGCAACCGTTCCATGACGAACGGTTGTAGACTGTGTTGCACACGTTTGACCCCTGGTGCCAGGTCGTGATGCCAACATGGCCGCATGGTCCTCGGGTTCTCCGATAGAGGTCAGGGCACATGTTTAAATATTCGACGGATGAGCATTCTGGCCTTCTGCGCGTTACGCAAGTTGGCCGATCTACATTTGAGGATTTTCAAGCAGAGATGCCTGGCATTCTCAGTTGCTTGCGATCGGGCAAGTACCCTAACTTTCTCCTTGAAATTGAACACCTCAATGAGCCGGAGAATTACGTTGATCCCGACCTGGCCTTCGGGGCGATCAATCAGATAAAAATTTGGATATCGAGGATGGCTATTGTTTGCCCTGTCGATATTCATGAGACGGCGGAACCCGTTGCAGAGATCGTGCGTAATTACAGAAAGCCGGTAAAGAGGTTTTCGCGGGTGACGGATGCGCTCCGCTGGCTGGAGCGGGAACAATGACGTCGCAGCCCGCAAACCATTTGGGATGCCTTATCGCGCTGATTGGAGCGATAGCGGCCCTCTTGATTGCTGCAACACCAGTCGTCGCACAGGCGCCACCCCAAGGAGCCACCACCAACACGCTGCCAGCCGAAGCGAACACTGAGGCCGCAGAAGCCAGGACGCCCAAGCCGGAGCAGCAGCGGCCCTCCGTGTGGGGTGAACCCACGGAAGTACGGGTCGGCATCTACGTGATCGACGTCGATGGCGTGGATTCTGCGAATCAGCGCTTTTCAGCAAGCGTCTATCTTCAAGCTCGCTGGAATATTCCGCTGCTCCGTCACGAAGGCCCCGCACCGCTCATTCGGCGAGCCACGAGCGTCTGGACGCCTAGGCTTGTGCTCGTCAACGGACAGCAAGCCTGGTCTGCCTTTCCACCCTACGTGGAAATCTCCCCGGATGGCGAGGTCGTATACCGCCAGAAGATTTGGGGGTGGTTTTCGCAGCCACTCGGCCTTCGAGATTTTCCTTTCGACAAGCAGAGACTCGCGCTCCATCTTGTTGCGGCCGGCCTCCAGGAAAACGAGGTCAAAATGGTGCCTCTGAAGAGAGCCGAACAGTCGCTGTCCGGGATTTCAGCCGAGTTTTCGATGCCGGACTTCAAGGTCACCGATTGGCGGGCCGAGGCGCGGCCGTACCTGCCGGGCGGCAAGCCCCCGGGCACATCCGGTTTCATCTTGGAGATGGATATCGAACGTCTGCCAAACTACTACATCTGGAAGGTAATCCTTCCGCTTTGTCTCATCGTCATGATGTCATGGATCCCACGGTGGCTCGATCCGGTCGAGGGCGGGACAAGTATTGGAATATCCACAACGTCATTTCTGACGCTGGTAGCGTACCTTTTTGCCATCGTCGTGTTACTGCCCAAGGTCGCCTATCTAACACGTTTGGATAGGTTTATTCTGATCTCGACCGTGCTCGTTTTTGCATCGCTAGTCCAAACGGTTGCCACAACGTATCTCGTCAAAACAGGTCGGAACGCGTTGGCAAACCAGATCAATTGGTTCTCTCGCTTCATCTATCCGATCCTGCTTATGTTGGTGCTTGCAGCTTCGTTCACGTAAGGCTGTCAAACAATCCACATCCGTCCGTCGAGCCGAAGGCCACGTTGGCCGTCAGAGGCCT
>JARFQY010000295.1 GCA_029287535.1 Filomicrobium sp. | reverse complement strand
GCAACCAATCCAGATCGGCCTTCAGTTTTCTCCACGTCCCGAGGACCTTCAGAGGAAACGATAACTTTGCCGGCGGTGGAAAGACGGTGAGATCGGTGCGGTAGTCGATCTTGGAGGTGCTCAGATTTGCCTTGCCGTCAGACCGGATGCGGACGGTGGGTCCATCGAGCAGAATACCTGGGCTGCTAGCCACACCATCGGTGATTGTGAAATCAGCCTTCAGTGAGCTGAACGGTGTTGCACTGCTTGGGTTGTACTGGCGACTCGCGCTCGGCCAGATCATCTTGCGAACGTTATAGCCGACGATCGCGCCGTCACGGACCTGGCCGCGCACCTCACCCGTCATAGTCCTGATCACGTCTGCTTCGGTATTGCCGCTGGCTAAGAGCTTGGCCTGGCCTGTCAGGGTTCCACGGATGACGTCACGCTGGCCCACCTGCCGGATGAGTTGCTCGACGACGATGCCGTTCGCATCGAGCACCAAGTTGAAAGTTGGGCTTTCAGGTCGGGCGTCAATCCTCACGGTTCCCGAAATCTCGCCCTGCAGGGGGCGCGACTCTTTGACGTCGAGCATGAAGATGCCTTTGTCGAGCGTCGCAGTCATCGAGGTCCTGCCGAGTTCGATGCTGCCGTGGCGCAGGTCGCCGACGGACAGATCAAGATCAATGTCGCTGTCCAGGTCACGCAGGGAGCCGACTCCCAAGGAGGTACCGCTCCAGTCCGACGTGAGGACGGGAACCGGGCCCAGCGCTTCCAATTGCGATCCGGACCCACCGGCAAGGACGGCCTCGAGGGAGGGTTTCAAAGGCAGCAACGTGATCTCATAGGGTGGGCTAGCTGCGGGCAGACCCTCCAGTTGGTCCGGCCTGACCGCCGCAGCCGCCGCTGCCGACAGGCCAGCGCCGAGGTAGCGCTCCGTATCGATGGAATCGAGATTGAAGGCTCCCTTCACCGAGGTCCGTTCGCCGGCCAAATTGATCATCAGGTCGCCAGTCGCCTGGGTTGCGTCGAAGCTGGCGTTTGCACCGGCAAACTTTATGGATTGACCGTCAAAGGTCACGTCGGCGTTGAACTCAGCTGCATTGTAGGCGTCGGTTTGCGGAAGAGAGAACTTCAGCCAGCTGGCGGCTTCGCGCATCGAGTCCGTTTTCAACCTTAGCTTCCCGGCTGCGGACCAACCTGCGGCCTGCTCGAGAGTTCCGCCGGCGACCGGCAAAGCCGCCTCGCCGTCGAATTCCAATGCGCCTCCTCCGGGGACCGTGACATGCCACTTCAAAGGGAAGCTCTTTCCAGGCTGCAGTTGATCCAGATCCGGAACCGTCGCGCGGCCGGTGACGCGCTGCCCATTGAGATCGAATGCAAGTTCCGCTGCCACCGGCGAACCTGGTTCAATGCGATCAAAGTGTGCCCTCAACGCGGTCAGATTGATATGAGCAGGGACTCCAAAACTTTGAGGATCGACATCGGTTACGGTGAAGTCTCGGGCAACAAAACTGTCGCCGTCTTGCTGGATGCGTCCGGCGATCCTGGCTTTGAGCTCATCGACCGTGACGGCGGCGTCCTTGAAGAGAATTCCGTCAGCTCCAACACGTACACTTCCGTCAAGTGCAGCTGGTTTGCCGGCGAACTCGGGAACAGGCCCGAATTCAAGCCATCGTGCTGCACTGTCGAGGTCCATCGTGTTTGCTTTGATGTTTGCAACAAGAATGGATTCGGCCGATCTCCAGGCTCCATCGATTTCGGCGCTGCCCAGATCGGCGCTCACCCTCGCGGTCAGAGGGATACGACCGCCCGTTACAAGCCTTGAAGGGTTGTTGAGGTTCATGGCGCCAACGACCCTGTGCCCGTTCAGGAACAAATTGAAGTCGATGTCGAGCGGGTTATCGATGTCCGACAACTTCATCTCTGCGTCGACGTCCTTGATGCGCCAACTGGGGCCAAGCCCGGTGACGCGGCCGCGTTCGATCGTTGCCTTACGTATGGCAACTCCAGGCAACGGATAAGATGGCTTGCGCAACAGCAAGGCTGGCGCGGCCTCCAGATTCTGCACCGTGGAGGGCTGGAAGAGCAGCTCGGGAGCAATGATGCGAAGTTCGATGACGTCAACGGTCCAGCCCGTCAGGAGCGATAGCCAACTCACCTCGGCTTCGATCTCGCGCGCCTTCAAGATGGGGCCGGCGGCCGACTGAGGGCGTGCCTCAACGCCTCGCAGGACCAATTCAATGCTGGGAAAGAGCGTTATTTCCGGAGTGCCGGTGGACTTGATGTCCGTTGCCGTCGCGCGCGATACGGCGGTCAGGATGTGACGCTCAATGGCGGTGGATGGAACCAAATAGATGAGAGCACCCACGGCAATTGTGAGAACCGCGAGTATGACGAGAATTCCGCCAAGTAACCAACGCATTTGAACTCCTCCCGCAACAAGAACCTGTTGTTGCAAGTCCCCCTAGGGCCGACCGCATTAAGCCAACCTAACCGACGTCGTCAGGGGCGAGTATGTCAGAAATTGCGTTTGGTTCTTTGCTGCAGCGCTTGAGCCTCAACCTTCGGTCACACGGGTGACATCAGCGCCACAGCGAGACAGCTTCTCCTCAAGACGCTCAAAACCACGATCAAGGTGATAAACGCGATTGATCATAGTTTCCCCGTCCGCCATGAGTCCGGCGATAACCAGCGACACAGAGGCCCTGAGGTCCGTCGCCATGACGGGCGCGCCGCGCAGCGTCTTAACGCCCTTGATGGTCGCGGTGTCGCCGTGAAGCTGGATGTCAGCGCCAAGCCTGGCCAGCTCTTGGACGTGCATGAAGCGGTTCTCGAAGATGGTTTCCCGGATGACGCTATTGCCGTCCGCCCGCGTCACCAACGCCATCATTTGTGCCTGGAGATCGGTTGGGAAACCAGGGAAAGGCTGCGTCTCCAACGTAACCGGTGAAATTTCGGCGCCATTGCGAGCAACCCGAATCCCACCCTCGACGGTTTCCACGGTTGCTCCCGTGCGGCTCAGAGTATCCAGTGCCGCCTGCAGATGTCGCCCGCATGCGCCCTGGAGAATGACATCCCCACCAGCCGCCGCGACGGCAAACGCGAAAGTACCGGTTTCAATGCGGTCCGGCAAAACACTGTGAATGGCGCCTTCCAAGCGCGGCTTGCCCTGGATGCGCAGGGTCGACGTACCGATCCCCTCGATTTCAACGCCCATCTTGGTCAGGCACTCGGCGACGTCGCCAATCTCCGGTTCGCGGGCAGCATTTTCAATCAGGGTTTCGCCCTTGGCGAGGGCCGCGGCCATTAGCACGTTATGGGTAGCGCCCACGGAGACCTTCGGAAAGGTAACGCGGTTGCCGACCAGTCCATTGGGCGCGCGCGCCAACACATAGCCGCCGTCAATATCAAGCTCAGCACCAAGCGCCTTCAGTCCGGTCAGGTGCAGATCAACCGGGCGTGTGCCGATTGCACAACCACCAGGCAGGGATACCCGCGCTTTGCGCATACGGGCGATGAGCGGACCGAGCACCCAGAAGCTGGCCCGCATTCGGCTCACCATCTCATAGGGGGCGGTGGTATCGACGATGTCGCGCGCGGTAAGGTGGAATGTCTCCCCAAGATAGGCGACAGGGCCGGCCCGCTTGCCATCGACGGCAAGGTCGACCCCATGATTTCGCAGTATCCGTGCGAGCAGGTTGACATCGGCCAGATTTGGCACGTTCTTCAGCGTCAAACGGTCATCGGTCAGAAGGCTTGCGATCATCAGCGGGAGCGCCGCGTTCTTAGCTCCCGAAATCGGGATCGTTCCGCTTAATTTGTTGCCACCGGTGATCTTGATGCGATCCATATCTCAAGCCTTGCTTCTTGCCTTGTCGGAAAACGCGCGGGATGTGTGCCAGATTCCGGCGAAGCGCCATCATCAGCTCATCGCTGCAGTCGACCCATGAAGCGCAACACTTAGTCGCGTTCGGGCCCGCCGGGCAAGTGGTCTAGAGCCTGTTCCAGCCAATTGGGGGCGTTGCTAACAGCGGGATCGTTTCAGTCCTCGGACGGTCCGGTCGGATCCGGCGTGCCCTGTTTTTGGTCTTGAGAGCGCGCACGGACGAGTGCCTTGCGCTTTTGCAGATTGGCGCGGAGCTCCGCTTCCAAGCGTTGCTGCCGCTCCATGCGGCGATCTGGCTTTTTGGAGACCGTATCCGACATATTCCGCGCTCCACGGCCGCTAATTGGGAAAAGTGAGGTTGGGCATGCCACGATGATGCGCATACACGCCCGGCAAGCAAGCCCAAAAACACCGTTCGCTCACCGAGGTTCAGATGTTCGCTCCGGCTGCTAGGCTGACGCCGCCAAGGGGCCAGGTGCCCGCTGCGTCGTGGTGTCTTCGGAAAGCAGGAACCAGGTCTCCTGCTCGCCGACGCCCTTGATGCTGATAACGCCATGACTTTCAAGACGAAAATCCGGCTCGAGTTGATCCCGGCAGGCGGGGCAAACGAGAATACGGCCGGGTTCCGACTTGTTCTCCAGACGGGCCGCCAGATTCACGGTATCGCCCCAAACATCGTAGGTGAACTTGCGCGTACCGATGACCCCGGCCATGACCGGGCCGGCGGCGAGACCGACGCGCATGGAAATGTCGATTCCGGATGTCCGGCGGATCCGAGCGATCACTTTTTGCATGTCGATGGCCAGCCGAGCCAGCCGGGCGGTCGGATCGGGAACGGCATCGGGAATGCCTGCTGCGGCCATATAGGCATCGCCAATGGTCTTGATCTTCTCAACGCCATGAACCTCAGCGAGCTGGTCGAACTCGGAGACGATTTCATTCAAGAGGGCGACGACCCTCTGTGCGCCAAGCTGGCGCGCGAGCGCGACGAAACCCGAGATATCCGTGAACAATATAGCGGCGTTGTCGTGGCTGTCCGCGATAGCGACACCGGGGTTTTCCTTAAGCCGTTCCACGACGCTGTCGGGAAGGATGTTACGCAACAGCGCGTCGGTCTCGGCCTTGGCAGCCTCGGTCAATGAGAACGCATAGTAGACGGTGGCAGCGATCAGTACACCGGTGGTGATCGCGGCCTGCACGTAGATACCGTCGAGAATACTCGCGGACGCCTTGATCAGCGCAGCCTCCGGCGGAAACGAGAACCACGCAACGATATGCAGAGTGATGGCGATGATCACCATCGGCACAATCAACTTCCACCGCTGAACTCCGAAGACAACGAAAGTGGCAGCAGAAGCGATGAAGTATTGTATGTGAATGCCCGACTGGTTGCCGAGAAAGGCTGTAAACCACATCAAAGCAATACACTCGGAGATCATGATGATCATGCCGCCCGCCAGATCCGAGAAGCGGTGCGAAAACGGCACGGAAAGCGCTGTGAAGAAAAGCGCCAAATTCAAATAAATCACCGGCGCGAACTTTTCGAAGTCCATGAAGGTGTTCTGCACCGCGTAGGCGAACGTCGTTAGCGCGATCAGATACGCGATGAGGTTCATAACCACGAGCCGGCGCTGCGTATCGGGGGGATAACCGTGCGTGCCGGCCCGTACCAGCGTGCGCATGAACCGCCCAAAAACGCGAACTGGCGTGAATCTGCCAAGCCACGACAACGTGCTTTGCAGCATGCCGCCGGGCGAGCGCTTTGAGACTCTGGGTCGATGGCCTTCCATTTCTGCTTCCGTCCGCCCCAATTCTACCAAGTCAACGCCTGACACGACATTATTCAAGCGATGCCCTTTGGAGCATGGCGCAGGTGGCGCGGCTGTTCCCCAGGCGACTCCGCGCAAGAAGTCTTCTAGATGCCCGCGATATCCTCAAGCTCAAACACGCTGCATTGGATCGATTTGCCGGAACGCTTGATGGCACCGCTACTCTCCAGCAACGACAGTGCGGTGTTCACCTTCGGGCGGCTGGCGCCAATAAGGAGCGCCAACTCACTCTGAGACATCGTGAAGGGGATTTCCACGGCGTCGTCCTCTGGTTCCTCTCCGGCCTTGGCCCGTACCGCGGCCAGGAAAAACCGGGCAAGTCGGACTTCAATCGGACAAAGGGCGATGGCTTCAAGTTGCTGATCGGCCTCCCGCAGGCGCTTGCACAGAAAATGCAGCATCGATTGAGCGACCGAGGGATGGGCGGTCATGACGCGATTGAAGGCCCCACGAGACAAACTATAGGCGGTCACCTTGCTAGCGGCGGTCGCGTCGGCGGTTCTCAGCCCGCCATCGATCATGGCGATTTCGCCAAACAAACTGCCGCGTTCGGCGTGTGCGAACGATAGCTCTCGGCCTTCCGCGGTCAGGACGGACAGGCGAACCCGGCCATCAGCGACCAGATAGACGTCCTTCCCCTCATCGCCACGGGCAAAAATCACCTGCCCGGACGTGAAGCCCACCTCGCGCATTTCCTTGGCGACTGCCGCGCAGCCTTCATCATCGATCTCAGCGAACAGAGCTGTGCCTTTGATCAAGTCGGTTAGTTGTACTTTCGCGCCCATGCGCATCCTCCAGCGACGCTGACCAATTGAAAAAATTATCCGGCGGCGTGGACAGAATGGCAACGACTTTGTCGCCTATTGCTTTTCGGGACGCGCATTTGCATTCTCCCGACAATCGAGAATCGCCGGATTCAACCGCTTCATCCGACCAATTGGGACCCATGACCTCTGCCAAGGGCACACTTTTTACGGCGCTGAGCCGAACCGACGGGCCGCGCCGCGACACGCTGAGACGCGAGCTGGCACGCCGCAAACCTTCGCCGGAGACCGGCGTGAGCCGGCCAAAACTGGTGCTCGCGAGTGCCAGTCCGCGGCGTCTGGCGCTGCTTGCCCAGGTTGGTATCGATCCTGACGCGCTAAGGCCCGCCGAAATCGACGAAAGGCCGCGCAAAGGCGAAATGCCCCGAGGCCTCGTGCTGCGTCTGGCGAGATTGAAGGCCGAATCGGCTCGCGATCAAATCGCGAACGACCGTGATATCGCAGATGCATACATCCTGGCGGCCGATACCATCGTATCGATCGGACGACGGATTTTAATGAAGCCCGAGTTCATGGAAGAGGCCGTGGCTTCCCTGCAACTGTTGTCGGGGCGGACCCATCGAGTGATGACGGGAGTCTGCTTAATCACGCCCGACGATAAGATGCGCACACGGATCGTGGAGACCCGTGTCCGCTTCAAGCACCTCAGCCGGGCGGAAATCGAGGCCTACATCGCCTCCAGAGAATGGCGCGGAAAGGCTGGCGGATATGCGATCCAGGGTCTTGCCGGTGCTTTTGTGCAGAAGTTGATGGGCTCGTACACGAACGTGGTCGGGCTGCCGCTGAGCGAGGTTACAGGCATGCTTGTCGGAGAGGCCTTTCCGATCCATTACGCCTGGCTGAAGATGGGCGAAGCTGACGAGGAATAATCTTGCAAGGCCGTCCTGGAGCCGTGTGCCCGAGGCCTGGAGCGCAATGAAAGGCTGAGATGTCCGAGCGCGAGCATGGTGAAGCGGCGGAAAAACCGCTGGAAATCGAGACAAACCACAAGAGTCGGCCTTGTCCTATATGCCGAGCCCCTTCGGTTCGGGCCTACCGGCCGTTCTGCTCGCGCCGATGCGCGGATGTCGACTTGTCACGGTGGCTGTCGGGGCGCTATGCGATCGCCGGCGGTGACGCGGACGAAGACGAGGACGGTGATCAGGCGCGGGCAGCAGAGGCGGCCGGGCGCATACGTCCGGAAGACACATGAAGCGCCGTGCCAGGCGGTGAACTGGGCCGCTTTCAGCGATAGAATGCTACGTCGTCGCGCAGCGCCGAAAGCCGCTTGCCAGCCCCGAGCGGCTTTATTATAAGTCGGGTCTTCGCGCGGGCCGTATGTCCGCGCCTCCCGCCCAGGTAGCTCAGTTGGTAGAGCACGTGACTGAAAATCACGGTGTCGGTGGTTCGATTCCGCCCCTGGGCACCATTGATTTCAATGACATAGCGCCATCTCTGCAACTCCGTCTTTGACGGCAGGGCCACTATAGTGCCAATGCGCATCACATTAGAGATGCAGGTTTAGGCTCACGGATCGAGGCGGTGATCCGTGGGCTTTGGCCCCAGTGAGATTCCGATTGGTCCCTTGGATGACAAGCAGCAAATCGAGGCTCGAAAGCGCTCGCTGTTACCTAGATTACATCCATCAAATGCTCGAAGCGAATAAAGTGCCTGTCAGAACCGCGCCATGCAGTGTCTGTTGGCCATCGCGACTTCTTTCGGCTGCCGGAAGCAAAAGCTGGCACTCAAGACGCGGTCAGATTGAGCGTCGACAACACCGTATAGGGCAAGGGAATGCCGGAAACCGAAGACCTGATCAATGCATCCAAGATGCAGAAATGCGAAGGCGAGAGCCAAGTAAAGAGGGCTCGTTCCCTTTGGCGAAGCCCAATCGTGCTCACTGTCCTGTTCGTACTTTCCGCGCTTGTGATCCATGTCGGATGGGCGCTTTGGAGCCTCAATAACTTTGACAAAGCACTGCAAGACGGAGATGTGAAAGCCATTGAGCGGGCGATCGACTGGGATAGTCTCAGAGGGTCAGCATCAAACGCTGTCCAGGATCTCGTCAACGTGGCTAGCCCGGCAACGAACAACTTGCTTGGCAACATGTTGATGCGGGCTCTGATACCCGCGCTGGTCCGAGGTTTGGCAACGCCCGAAGGGTTTGCCGCAAGGTTCAAGAATTCTGATAGACCCAAAATCGTGTCGTGGCGGATAGCCGGCCCGACAAGCTATTCCGTCGTGATTGATGACGGGACACCAGTTCAGACTCGTTTGAAGTTTGCCGTGCGCGATTGGCGCTGGAAGTTAATTGGCGTTGAGTTTGTTCCTGAGAGGAAGCCGGGCGATCAATCTGCCAGCTAGCGGCCCCTCCGCCGTACGGTTGCACAACCGTCGGTAAACCGAGGCCCAAAGATCCTTGCCGCGGGCCTTCCGGTACTCGACCCAACGCCGTTTAACTGCCTTGCGAAGTCGCTCGAAGCTCTCGAGTGTAAGGGGGCCGGTGGACATTCCCCCGTGAATTTTTGCATCTGAAAATCACGGTGTCGGTGGTTCGATTCCGCACCTGGCACCCTTGATTTCAAGGGTCTGCTTTCTTCGATGCCCCTACGTGGTTCTCTTCGGTACCGGTCTGGTACCAAGTTGCTCGTGCGCGACCGGCTTTGTCTGCCTTTTTCTGCAGTATGCTGCTGAAACTGACCGCACGTGTCAGGAACGCAATGGGAGTGCGGAAGACACATTCCATATCGGTAAGCATCGCTCTAATCGAGATAACAGGTTCTGCAGATAGCTCTTTTCGATCAACCCTCCTGTGGGTGAGGATCTCTTACAACGATTGTTGAAAATCTGGGTCGACAAGTGTAATCGCACCTGGGATTTTGTCATACTCGCGTCCATATGCTCGGAGCTCAGACAGATGTGGGAGAGGGGGGCCTCAAATGGCGAGGAAATCCTATCGAATTTTCCTATTAGCGGTCTTTTGCATGGGTCTGTCATCTGCCCTTGTGGCCGATGAGACGGGCCTTGCTTCAATGCATGCCTGGAGAAAGGAACGGGGCAAAACCTGTATGGTCGATCACTACCATTACGGGAGTGGTACAGGTCGCACGAAGTCGAGAGCACGGGCTGCCGCAATTGACTCATGGCAGGGATTTACGGCGTTCGAATACGGGACAAGCTGGGCCTACTTCAGGAATGCTGCTAGCAAATCGATCGGCTACAAAAAGGCTGCAGGTGGTTGGCATGCAAGTGTCGAGGCGAGGCCCTGCAAGCGTAGACGCCGGCGTTAAGACAACCCCGATACCGTCGCTGTTCAATGTTTGGTTGGAAACTGCAGCTGGGAGTTAAAGGCCGACTCAGTTTTGGCTCTCTCAACGCGTGGGCTATGTCGGAGCTTCCAATAATCACATTGAAGAAATCATCTTTGCAGGATTCGGCGGCCACTGCGCGTTGACATCATGCGGCGGCTCAAGATGATGACGGGGATGAGCCCTACGCCGACCAAGACCAGTGACGGCGTTGCTGCTTGTGCCAGTCGCTCATCAGATGCAAGGCGATAAGCTTGTATTGCCAGCGTGTCGTAGTTGAAGGGTCTTAGGATCAAGGTTGCCGGCAACTCTTTCATAACATCGACAAACACCATCAAGCCCGCCGTCAGGAGGCCGCTGCCGATGAGCGGCAGGTGCACGCGCCGCAATGTGCCAAGCTGCGTTTCTCCCAGTGAGCGCGCAGCGGCGTCCATCGACGGCGCGACTCTGCCCAGGCTAGCCTCGACCGTATTGAGCGCCACCGCCATGAAGCGCGTTACGTAAGCCAGGATGAGCGCGGCGATCGAGCCCGTAATGATTAGCCCCGTTGAAACTCCAAAGGTCGATTGCATGAAGTGATCAATGGCGTTGTCGACGTTTGCCATAGGGAGCAGAATGCCGATCGCAATGACGGACCCTGGCACCGCATAGCCCAGACTGGCGATCCGGCCCGCCGCACCGGTGAGCCAGCCAGGTGAAAGCCTCGCTGCATAAGCAATAATGAGTGCAGCAGCTACGGCCGCGAGTGCGGCTGTCCCGGCCAGTATCAGCGAATTGCTGATAAGCGCACCGTAGCGGTCTGACATGAGGTTGTGCCCGTCGACAAAGTGCAGGTTCAGCAGCATCAAGATTGGAATAATGAAACCGAGCAGCACGGGGATCAGACAAGCGGCGAACGACAACGAGGCGACCGCCGGACTTAGCCTGGTTCTCGGCAGCTCCCGCACACGCCGACTGTTGTGAAAGCGCGAGCGCCGCCGTTCGGCTCGCTCGGCGAGCACAACAACTAACACAAACGCGAGCAGCATTGTCGCCAATTGTCCGGCAGCTATGAGGTCGTCCATCGCGTACCAGGCGCGATAAATGCCGGTGGTGAATGTGCGCACACCGAAGTGGGCAACGGTTCCGTAGTCCGCGAGCGTTTCCATCAGCGCCAAGGCAACACCACCAGCGATCGCCGGCCGCGCCAGCGGTAAGGAGACTTCAAAAAATGTCTGCAACCGCGTCCGGCCAAGCGTGAGGCTCACCTCGGTGTAGCAGGTCGATTGCTCAAGAAAGGTGTTGCGAGCAAGGAGGTAGACATATGGATACAGGGCCAGGGTGAACATCATTATGGCGCCACCCAGAGATCGCACATTTGGGAACCAATAGTCCCGTGGTCCCAACCCCGTGATATCGCGCAGCGTGCTTTGAACGAGCCCAGGATGAGACAGCAGATCGGTGTAGGCGTATGCCATGATGTAGGCGGGTATTGCCAGCGGGACGATCAAGGCCCATTCAAAAAAGCTCCGTCCGGGAAACTCGCACATGACGACCAGCCACGCCGTCGTCGTTCCAATCACCAGGACGCCAATGCTCACACCAAGGGCGAGCAGCAA
>JARFQY010000193.1 GCA_029287535.1 Filomicrobium sp. | reverse complement strand
TGGTATGATTTCACCGTCTACGCCTTCTTCGCGGGGACGATTGGGCGGCTGTTTTTCCCGCAGAGCAGCGAGACCGACTCTCTGATCGCAGCCTTTGGAGTTTTTGCTGCGGGGTATCTCATGCGCCCCCTCGGGGGCATCTTCTTCGGCCACATCGGCGACCGTTATGGCCGCAAGCCTGTTCTGGTGCTTTCAACTTTGATGATGGCGGTACCGACTTGCGCCATAGGGCTTCTGCCGACCTCAGAACAAATCGGCCCGGCCGCAGCCATTCTCCTAGTGTTTTTTCGGTTGCTCCAGGGCCTGTCGATCGGCGGCGAATATACTGGGTCAGTGGTTTATATGGCCGAAAGCGCCAAGCCGGGCAGGCGTGGCTTGCTATGTACGGCATCCATCCTGGGAGCTGGAATAGGCACCCTTCTCGGTTCAGGAGTCGCGGACCTGATCAATACCGTTCTACCCAAAGAGGACATGGAAAGCTGGGGCTGGCGGATTCCATTCCTCGCGGGTGCATTGGTCGGCATTGTTGGTTGGTATCTACGGCGAAACCTTCCCGAGACACGGGATGCCTTGAGGGCTGCGCCGCCGCCGCGACTGCCCATAACTGAGACGCTGGTGAAGTGTTGGCGCTGCGTTTTACAGGTCGCGGGCCTCAATCTGATGCATGCAGTTTCCTTCTTCATGATCTTTGTTTTCATGAAGACTTACTTGCATAGGTTTGCGGGCTTGAGTGAAACCCAGGCACTCACGATTTCAACGATCGGCCTGTTGGCTCTGATGGGTGTGACGTTGGTTGCTGGTGCGGTTTCGGACTATGTGGGTCGTAAGCCGGTGCTCATCACGAGCGCCGTTTGTGCCATCGTCTTTGCTTATCCGTTGCTGACTTTGGTCAATTTGGGGAACTTCTGGGTCGCGTTAGCCTGTCAGCTGGCTTTTGCCGTCATTGTCGGATCTTACTCTGGGACAGCGCCTGCGGCCATGGCCGAAATCTCGCCGGGGCACGTCAGAGTGACCACGACTTCGCTGGGATACAATCTTTGTATGGCACTGTTCGGAGGCACGACGCCCATGATCACGGTGATCTTGATCGAGCAAACGGGCATCGATACCACGCCGGCCCTCTACATCATGCTGGCCGCCGCGATTTCCTTGTTTGTCGTCTTGAGGCTTGATGAACCTTCGAAAGGCAAGTTCGACTGATGCTAGGCGTTGCTGCGCCATATTCACGTCAGCACCACAGGCGATTTCGCACCAGATCGGTATCTCCGCACCATCTCGTTCGGGTCGAAGGGTTCACCGCCCGGATGGCGCTCATGCGCACCTGTCTCATACCAGGCCTGAAGCTCTTGAACGCTCGCGAAGTTGTCGACCAGCAGCTCAAGGTGGTTCCCGTCAGGATCATTGTAGTAAAGCGACGTTGTCGGGCCGTGATTGACACTGGCACTTGGGAGAATGTCTGAGGTCTTGAGCCGCTCGTAAGTCTCCACCAGCTCACCGAAGTGGGCGTAGCTTAAGGCCACGTGGTCAATGCCGGTCCTTCTTGAATCTATAATGTCAGCATGATCGGCATGGATTAAAGCAACGCGATGATGTTCCTCATCAAAAGTCATCAAACACACCTTGTTACTCTCAAAGGCTATCGCTGCTCCCAATACGTTGAGATACCAATCCCTCATGATCTTGAGGTGCGCGGTACGGATGCCGTAATGAGAGATCTTGGACGGGGAGGGGACACTCGTAGTGGCGGGCATATGCGCTGCGACAATGACGGTCATGCGTCCAAGTTTCCTTGATGAACGCCGCGGCCCTCATGTTGCGACTTGGCCGAGAGGCGCCACGGTCGAGCTTCGGCCTCCTGGTGAGGCGCTTGCAATAGCAAAAGGATCGTGCCGCAATCCTATCTCAATGTATCGTCACAACCCAGCGCGACTTCAAGGCCAATGCAACGAACCTTCGATTATGGCACGCCCGGATACGCGACGCGGTCTTGCTGCTGCAATCTCCGTAGATTTGACTGGAGAGCACTCAATTGCCGAGTTGGCAGGGGAACGCGAGTTTCTACTCGTCGCATCCCTATTTCTCCAAGCGGGTACACGTGTGGGAGACGGTGTCGCCCATGAGGAACTTGACCCATCCCGGCAAGGTCACGTGTTCGCTGATGACTTCGTCGAGCGAGAGCCAGCGTCCACCGCCAAGGACGAAACTGAAGATCAGCGCCGACCAAAGGACGGGGTATTCCCAGCCGCCCCCGGTCGTGGCCCAGATGAAGCCGAGTTGAAAATGATGGCCCATGACCGTCGCCACCATCAAATAGATGACCGTCAGCACCGCGGCCAAGCGCGTCAGGACGCCGAGGCCGACACCGATCGCAGCCGATAACTCGATGATGCCGGCAACGACGACAAAGGGAAGCGCATCTGATATTCCGAGGGCTTGGAACGCCTTGACGTCATCAGCCCTTGGCCCCGGACCGGCGAACAGCTTCTCGGTGAAATGCGGCACCAGATCGAGGCCGAGATACAACCTGATGAAGCCCAGCTGTATGGCACTGTAGGTCGTCGTGATGCGGTTGGGCTGCTGATCAGCCGGCGCCCTCAGCCCGATGACCGCAATGATGCCGAACAAGACGATGTAGCCGACGAATGCGGCGGCGGCGAACAGCGCCACCCACTCGAGATTTGACAGAGCCGCAATCCGCCATCCGACCAGCAGCGGGAACAGCCCGAGAAGAAAGATGAGCCTTGGAATCCGGCGCGGCAACGATATCGCTAACACAAACGACAGTGCCAGGAAGCCAAGCATGAATGGCACGGCCGATTGCAACGCTTCGCTGGGCACGCCGGCGTTCGGCCAATAACCGGAATAGACCGCAGCCCCGAGCGTGAGCGCCACCAACGTCAGGCCGGCAATGATATACCGCACGGTATCAATCAACACATGGTGCTGCATTCAGTGCTCCTCGCCCTGTCGAGTAGGTCTGTAGATTGATCTGCAAGCGGCGCCCCGGCCGTCAGTCCGTGAGACCGGCACTCCCCAGTCGCCCATGAGTTTGTCCCTGCAGCGCGGCGTCGACGGTTCAATATGGCTTGAGTGGCCCGGCATTCCCGAGATCGTTTTGTCCAGGGCCCTCCAACACACTGTCCGCGGCGCACAGGATGGTCAAGCCGATTTGCGACGTCATGTGCGGTCCGATCGTGTTGAATCCGCCTCGGCTGTGAGACCGAGCCGGCGGTTCACCACATCCGCTAAGAGTGCACCCTAAGCCGCCTCCACCTGCAGCACCGTGCCATTGCTGCCCACCACGCGCACCATTGTGCCGGTGGGGAGTTCCGGGCCCTCCACCGACCACACGGTGTCGCCCAGTTGCACTTTGCCGCGGCCAACCTCGATGGCTTCGACTAGCGGCGCCATACGACCGATATACTGCGAGCCGCGCCGGTTGAGGTCCGGGTCTTCGGAAGCCGACGTGTGCGGGTTGGCGATCCACAGGTCGATGACGACGTCCAATGCGAACAGGCCGATCGCTACGGCCAGCAATGCATAGCCACCATCGATCTCGTGGAAGACGCGCCACAATGCCAGTGCCCCAACGCCAATCGCCACGAACGGCAACACCAGGCTAAACGTCGCCAACGCCCACACGAGCTCACTGGGGTGCGCCGATCGTTTCCTGTTTCGTGTCTTTGTCTCTCGCATCACATGACGGGTGCGTTGTGAGGGGAGCAGCGGCGGCCTATAACCCGTCCGCGCAGGGGCTTCAGGCGGCTTAGTCTGGCTCCACCACCAATACGGTGCCGTTCACGCCGGTCACTTTGACCCGTGCCCCTTTCGCCGCATCCGCACCCTCTGCCTGCCATAGGCTGTCGCCGATTTTGACCTTGCCGCGCCCGCCCTGGATCGGCACCGCCACCGTTGTCGAGCGGCCGATGTACTGCTCGGCCCGGACGTTGAGTGACGGCGCATCGCTTGCCACTTCATCATCGGCCGAAGCAAACCTGCGCACGAAGAACACCGTGACCATCGACACCAGCGCGAACGCAATCACCTGCAATTGCCAAATGAAGATGTCGGCGTATTCCGGACCAAGCGCGTTGAACGTAATCGCCACCACGCCGATGACAAAGGCGGCAAGCCCGAACCATAAAAAGTGCACCCCGGGAACGACCGTTTCCAACGTCAACAGCAAGAGTGCCAGGATCACCCAGTTCCAGCCGCCCAGATTGCTCACCAGTTCAATCAAGCTTTCCATGCGTCCCCATCATCGTTTGCGCCACGGGCCGCCGCCTCACCGCGAGGCAGTCGGCTGACGTGCCGGACCTTACACCCGAAGCGCCGCCAGCCCAATGGCGCCTGATTTGTCTTAAACCTCCGGGACCGAACCGCGCTTCGTGCTATTGGCTGAACCGCCGCCATCCTTGCCGAAGGCTTCACGCGCCAGCTCGGAGATCCCGGCGATCGATCCAATCACCGACGAAGCCTCCAGCGGCATCATCAGCACCTTCTGGTTCGGCGACATGGCGAGCTTTTCAAGCGCCTTCATATAATTGTTGGCGACGAAGTAGTTGATCGCCTGGATGTCGCCCTTGGAGATGGCTTCGGACACCATCTGCGTGGCCTTCGCTTCGGCCTGGGCCTGGCGTTCGCGGGCCTCGGCATCCTTGAAAGCGGCTTCACGGCGTCCTTCAGCTTCCAGAACGACGGCTTGTTTTTCGCCTTCCGCCTCAAGAATCGCCGCCTGTCGCGAGCCTTCCGCGTCGAGGATCTGCGCGCGCTTTATACGCTCCGCCTTCATCTGCCGTGCCATGGCGTCAACGAGATCGCGTGGTGGATCGATATCCTTGATTTCAATACGGGTGACCTTGATGCCCCAGGACTCCGTCGCAGCGTCGACGACGGTGAGCAGCTGCGCGTTGATATGATCGCGATTGGAAAGCAGTTCGTCGAGATCCATCGACCCCATAACCGTACGAATGTTGGTCATCGTCAGGTTGACGATGGAGGGTTCCAAAAGGTCGACTTCGTAGGCGGCCTTGGCGGCACTCAACACCTGATAGAACGTCACGCCATTGACCCGCACCATGGCGTTGTCGCGCGTGATGACATCCTGCGAGGGAATGTCGAGTACCTGCTCCTTCATATTCATGCGCGCGCCGATGCGCTCGACAACCGGCACCAGGATATGCAACCCGGGCGATAGCGTGCGCGTATAGCGGCCGAAGTTCTCAACGGTATAATTGTAACCCTGCGGGACCACCTTGACCGTCGACCACAACGCAGCGGCCGCCAGCAGCACCAAGACAAGGCCAAGTAGGCCCAATTGATCAAGCATCACAAACTCCCGTAACTGCCCATATGCCATATGCATATGGGGCTGATGGGTTTGTTTTATGATGGATGCCGAAAAGTTTTGGTGAAGGAACGGATAAGGAAGGGTTAAAAAGAGACCTATTGCTAACGCGTTTCCGCCCGCCGCTCAGGTGAGTTTACGGTTTCGAAGCAGTCGAGCGCCATGTCGGTCCATCCCTCCGGCGTGATGTGCCCGCGTGGGTGCAGCATCAGCCGCAGTTCCGAATCTTCAGAGCACGAACGCCACGTCCGCACCGACTTGTTGCCATTGTTTGTACGCTCACTGGCCCGGCGCCGACATCCGTTTGTCCGCTTCAGAATATTGAGCCCTTCGAAAATGTCGCCTTGCACAAGCCCGCTGTTGCCAAGCCGGCGTCCCTCCAGAGGCACCGTCGCATCAACCCACCCGTGTGTGTGAAAAAGCTTAACCGGCGCTTCGCAGGAATTCGGCAGAGGGTTCCAGAATCCGCCACCGACGGGTGCGTAACCGTTGAATGTACCCGGTGCCTGACAAGCGACATCCCAGACCATTGAGCCGCCGCGCGAGAACCCGGATAGCAGAACTCGGGACTTGTCGACGTTCAGCCGCTTGGCTGCATCTTCGATCACGTTTGCAAGAAATGCGATGTCATCGCGGCGTGGTCGTGTTTGTCCATCGGCAACCGACCAGTCGCGCCGGCCGGAAGGCTGAACCTCTCCGAATGGTGCAATGAGGACGTAGCCCCGCGACGTCACGTCTTGAACGAAACGATCATTGCCCAACACCGCCTTTGGAGAACTGGACCAGCCGTGCAAATGAACGACCGCCGGATAGCCATGTGGGCCGGGCGGCTCTGTCGGAGCTGCGAATGAGTACTTGCCGGACGTGATCTTGCAGGGTTGATCCAAGCCACCACAAGTGTCATCCGCATTCGCACCGGTCAAAGGAAACAGCAACGACAACGCCGTTAGGCCAAACAAAGCAATATGGGAAAGTTCGCGGACACGACCTCGCACGGCATGACTCCATCGTTGACAATGCTGCCGGTAGACCACAGTCCGCGCTCAATGTCAGGTCACGAGAGTTTGAGCGGCAGACGCCCTACGGGGTCGCTGGCGTGTACCAGATGGGCGAGGTATAGGCACGTTCCTGAATGCTGACGGGCGCCAGCTCCGGGCGTTTCACGCCAAAGAACGTGGCGTCATACGTCGTCCAACGCGGTGTTGGGATCTCGAGAACACGCACGTAGTAAAACGCCAACAGCCCTGGATCAAAGTCGGGGTCTTCCCAGTACACCTGCATGGCCGCTTCGCCGCTGGCGTTTGAATACGTGGCTGCTTCGGCGTTGACGCTATCGACGACATGTCTTTCGCATCGGTTGTCCGCGGTGATCGCCCTGCCATCCGAGCATACCACGTCGAAAATGCGCTCACGCGTCTCACCATCCTCTGCGAGCCAACCCTTTATGATCTGGATGCGGTCGAGGTTGGCGCCGTCGAGATCACGCAGTGCGCGCACCATGACTCGCGGCGAGCGGCCTTCAGCAGGACCTTTGAGGTCGCCTCCCATTGGTACTCCGGTCTCGTAACCGTGCTTGGCGAAGTCCGAGCGGGCAAGGTCCTCTTCCAGGAAGTCCCAACCGGCGAAAACTCGCACGCGCAAGCGGGTTCCGGTTGTTGCAAAGACCTCTCTGCGCGCCAGGGCATCCCAGATTGCTTCCCGCGTATTGTCGCGCGACCAGACACCGGCAAGGCCCGAGGCGCTCGTCTGCCAGGCGTACTGGGCCACGCGTTGCGGGCCGCCAATGCCACCGATGACCTCATCGAAGCGAATGTGATCGGCGGTGGGCTCGACCGCCGCGACTTTACCAAAGAAGTTGTCTTCACCCGTTGTCGACAGCGATGTGTGGGAATCCGTGGACCCGACCATGCCGAATTTGAAAGGGTTTGTTCCAAGCTTGGCCTGGTAGGCAAGGCCCCGCTTCAAAGCTTCACGGGCATACTCGCGCGGAAGCATATCCGGGGTCTTGGCTTCCGGGCCGAGCTGGCCTTTGTCCCAGGTCTCAAAGTCAGCGAATTCATCGCGCGGCGACAGCAAGGGGTGGGCCTCTCCGTCGCCCTTCATCTGCGTGACTTCATAAAGCGGCTCCCACCTCTGGCGCCGTCTTGCGTAGTCGCCGTCAAGCGGCTTTTTGCTGGTCAGCGTGACGTCATCAAACATCAGCCCGTTTGAAAGGTTGCCGTTGTGTGGGATGGCGAGCAGACGATCGCCCGTGTCCTTTTCATAGGCCGCCATCCAGGCCCATAAATCTTCCGGATCGAATGAATCAAAGTTTGAAAACGGAATGATGGTGTCGGCCGTTTCTTTTCCGCCGCGAAAAATGACATTCCGGTGCAGGTTGTTGCGGCCTGGGTTCGACGTCCATTCAAACCCGATGAGCGCCGTGAAACGTCCCGGTTCGTTGTAATCTTCGGCGGCCTGCGTCAGTCGCGACCAAGCAGTCTTGTAGATTTCCTTTTGATCGGCGAGGGGGTCATTGCCGCTGGCCTTTGACTGTGACCAGATCTTCCAGGCACCAGCGGGATCGCCCGCCTCGACAGCCTGATTGAGCTGCTGGCCGAATTCGGTGGCAAGTAGCGTCTTATCCTTGGTCGCCAAGAGTGGAGCGAGCCCCAGGTTCTCAGCGTGGTCCGCGATGACGAGAAAATCCAAGGGACGCTTCAGCCGGGCCTTGATACCGGTGCTCGAGGTGACGACCTCGCCGCGGGCGAAGCGGTAAGCTTCCTTCGGCCCAAGAGTATTCCCGATCATTCCGGCATCAGCGGAGTAAGTGGTGTGCAGGTGCGTGTCGCCGAACAAAACCCGGTTGGGAAAATCTTGTTGCGGATAGGGCGAATAATCGCGCTTCCCCGGAAGTGCGCCAGGCGCATCTCCTTGCGCAAGGGCGGCCCCAAATGACAAGGCGCAGCACGCAAGCGTGCCCAACAGTATCCTTGAAATCATTGCAATGAACTCTTCTGAAACAAACTTGCAGCTTAGGCGTCGGCAATACTCGTGGACCATAGGCTGGCTTTGACTTGTGCGCCAATCTGGCCACGAGCCAACCGCGCTGCGCTTCGCCTCAGACCCAACCCATAAGTTCGCGCCTGACGACGCCTTCAATCACCGCGATGCCCGCCTCGCTGTCGTTGAGCGCCGGCACGTACGAAAACTTCTCACCGCCGTGTTCTTCGAAGAACTCGCGGTTTTCACCTTCCAGTTCCTCCAAGGTCTCCAGGCAATCCGCTGAAAATCCGGGCGCGACGAGCGTCAGGTTCTTCACCCCTTCCTTGGCGAGCCGCTCTACCGTCTCGTCCGTGTAGGGCTGCAGCCAAGGGTCATTGCCAAAGCGCGATTGGAACGTGGTCAGCCAGTTGTCCTTGGGCCAGTCAAGCCGCTCCCGCAACAGCCGCGAGGTCTTCTGGCACTGGCAGTGATAAGGATCTCCCTTCTCCAGGTACTTCTCCGGCATGCCGTGGAAGGTGGCGATCAGCTTTTCGGGCTTGAAGTCGAGCCCCTCAAGATGCGTTTCAATCGATTTTGCGACCGCCTCGATGTAGACCGGGTCGTCGTGATACCGGGGCGCGACGCGAACCGCGGGTTGCCAACGCATTTTCATCAGTGCCCGGAAGGCCTGGTCGCACGCCGTAGCGGATGTTGCAGCGGCATACTGAGGATAAAGGGGCACCAGTAGGATCTTCTCGCAGCCTTGTTCCTGAAGGTAGCGAAGTCGGCTCTCCGTCGACGGATTGGCATAGCGCATGGCCCAATCAACGATGACTTCCGGATGCCCCGCCAGCCGCTCCGACAAGGAATTCGCCTGGTTGCGGGTGATTGTCTTCAGGGGACCTTCGTCGAGCTCCTTGTTCCAGATGGTGTCGTAGTCCTTGCCCTTGCTCGTTGGCCGTGTTGACAAGATGAGCAGATTAAGGATCGGCCACCACTTCCAGCGCGGGTCCTCGATCACCCGCCGGTCGGATAGGAACTCGTGGAGATAGCGCCGCATCGGCCAGTAGCTGGTGCCGTCAGGAGTACCTAGGTTCAGCAATAGGACGCCGATGCGCCCGTAGTTCACGCGGGGGTGGTCAGCAGGCCAT
>JARFQY010000185.1 GCA_029287535.1 Filomicrobium sp. | reverse complement strand
GTGTATCCCCATCCACCTCATCGCTAAACAGATACTTTACAAAGAGATCGTTCTCAACTTTTGCGAGTTCATAGTTGGTGGCCAAAAACCTGCAATTCGGAATCGCGTTATCAATTGGAATGCAGAGGTCGAGAAGGGCATCAAAAGTCGACTGTCTCTCTATCAACCTGGCACCATTTGCACCGTCTTGAACAACATGCTGCTCGATACCCGCTGCATTCAGGATCATCCGCGTCAGCGAGCCCTGGTAATCGAAGTCGATGAGCAGCACCCGCTTGCCCGCGTTCGCATAGCTAGCAGCGACGTTAGCCGCCGTTGTGGTCTTGCCCACGCCGCCTTTCTGGTTTGCGATGGCGAGGATGAATCTATTTCTGTCCGAAAGCGCCTCGGCATAGCCGCTTGGAGGAGTAGACGAGTGAACCGACCAGAGCCCTTCACTTGGCCTTTCCAATGAGGCTCGCAGAGCGTCGATATGCGCCTCCCGGTCCTGAACCGTTCGATCCTTAGCATTGAGTTCGTTCGACTGTTCTGCCAATTGTGCACTTTGCATCGCTACCGTGCGCTGCATGGTCTCAATCATTTCCTGCTTATCTTTGGCTTTCGCCTCGGCAGCCCTTGCCGCTGAGGCAGCCTGGTCGGCTTCCTTCGCCTTCACGCATAACTCTTTGCTCTTCAACGCCAGGTCCTGGCTGCGTTCCTCTAGCTGACGAGCTAATCGCGTTTTCGTCCGCCAGCTCACTAATGCAAATGTGATGCTAAGGGCAATTGAAAGAACGATGATCAGAAGCAATGCCTCTTCCGTTACCCCCTGGATACGGAGCCATTGTATCAACGAGTCAACCATTTCTGCCCCCCATACACCTACTGACGGCAGTATATGCCGCGCACGGATAAACGAAAGGGCCGAGCCAGAAGGTCAGCCGAAATAGTGACCTGGAAAGTGCAGTCCAGCTGGAAGGAAAGAAATCTGACATCCGTCGAAATCAGGGCATAACGATGCCGCGGAATTGCGAGCCACAAACCAAGCGATGTCCCCTTGCACACCCGCCACGTTCACCACCCCCCGCTGCCAGGCTCACCCTTGATCGGCCCGACGAGATCGGCGGTGACCCAGCCGCCGTAATAGCCGCCGGGCTGTGCGCCGACATGTTCATTGCCTACGAAGCATCGAAGGTCCCGCGGGTAGAAGGCAAACCAACCGAGGAGTGCTTCGAACTCAGCGTAGACTTGTCTGAGGACCCAACCTGAGCGCTCTGATTGCTCAATGGCGATTTCATCGGAAATGCCTTTCCATTCGCAACGGAAGGCGCTGCCGGTTCTTTTCAGCAAACCGCTGTCGACATCTTCAGGCGGAAAGTAATAGGTCGGCGCCCCAGCGGTCTCTAGAACCCTTACGCCTCTCGTCGTTTCCGCGATAATCCGATCGCTACTCTCGACCCGCAAGCGCGCCCGTGCGTCTTCAATGCGAGGCGGGCGCGGGAAGTCCCAGACAGAAATCTGGCCCGAACCGGGTGGAACAGCGAAAGCTGGCCGCTCCTGACCGAAGTAGCGCCATTTCTCTCGGGCCCGAACCACATCCGGAGTAGGGATCAAGAGCTGCATCACGGCAACCTCACTGCTGATACTTTCGCTGCGACGCCTGGCCATCCAAACACACCGCTAGTCTACTGGCTCGCTTACGCAACGACTTTGTAGCCGGATCGAAGTGGGAGCATGCCCGGTATCCGCCAGCGGCGCTCCGTTACTCGGGAGATGAACGCAAGCTGACCGCACTATTCAGGGTCGGTTCAAAGGCCATCTGGCAGTTTCTCCATCAGCACTGAATGACGTCCCGACCAAACACGCCATGGAACAGGAGCTAAACACATGCTCAAGATTATCGCTGCAACGCTGACTGCTGGTACCGTTCTCGCCATGTCCTATCTGCCAGCTGCGGCGCACAGTATCGATGTCCGCCAATCCAAGCAGGCCGCGGCCATCGAAAGTGGACGCGCAACAGGCAAGATTACGTGGCGCGAGGGCCGCCAGCTGCGTCGCGAGCAACGCCGCATTCGGCGTCTGGAAGCCCGGTTCCGTAGGTCGGATGGTCATCTCGACCGCGTCGAACGCCGCATCTTGCACAGCAAACTTGATCAAGCTCGCCGGAATATTCGGGTGCAAGAACGTGATAGCCAGCGCCGCTGGGCTTCACTGCCGCGTTTCGGACGCTAGCACCGGCCACATGACGAATTGAGTTGCGGAGGGAGAGTTGCGGGGTCTGACCAATAGTGTCGGATCCCGCACACTTCGGTTGGTGTGCAAAGCAACCGACCGCAAGCAGACCGGTAGAAGATCAAGTCAGTCCAAGCAAACGCATTGTGGCGATCACCACGATAACGACGACGGCCACCGGCAGCGCGATGTAAGCGGCCCGACGAACACTCCGAATGAGCTTACTGAGTTTTGGTTGCTGGCGACTTGCGAACAATGGCATCGGCGTCCAGGACAAGGATGTCCTTGTCCGGGAATCTCTCTAGGCACCCAGCAATAACCAATGGCTTGAGCCGGGTGGTCGCTTCCCAGGTCAGCTACCTCGGCACGAATTCAAGGTCGAAGTTGAGCCCGAAGTGCTCCAGCGACGTTTTCAAGCCAAGCAAATTGTCAAGGTAGCTTGAAGTTTGGAAAGCGCACGCGACAAAGCGTTATCCGCCGCCGAGCCACGTCACCTCTTCGGGTATTGACTCGACAGTATCAGAACCGGCGCCCGGCCCTCGCATGAAGTCTTACAATGCTGCCTGGCGTTTGACCGCCGGCATCAGCTGGTATCACTCGCACCAGTACTCTCCGATCCATTTCGCCGGCCGAAAGCGGTGGCGGGTAGGACGTATTTGAAGTCCGTTGCCAACCCGCTTATTGCGCTGATGTTCGCCCTTCATCGCACTGTCCGGAGTGATGGACCCAAAAAACACAATGATTTTGCCGGTGTCAGGCTTCTTCGGAATCGAAAAGAAGCGGATGAATCTGTTTCTTGGAAGGCAAGACAGAGAAAATGGCACAACCCACTCTGCGGGCCAAAATGTCACATCCTGAACCGCTTTGGTCAGGAAGTTCTGCTCCTTCGAGTCGAAGTCCTCAGCGATCTTCTCGGTAGATGTGTTGTAGAACTTCTCGAGCACATAGCTCTCCTGGCCGATGACGTACCGGACGATCGAGCTGTTGCCATATCCTAGATGAGGATCTTTCCACTCTCTTATGATGCAGAAGCGACCGGGGAGGGTGAAGAAATCATCGATTGAATCAATGATTACAACATCCAGATCAAGAAACAGTGTTAGCCCGCTAAGACCACCAAGGTCCTGTTTCATCAGCCCAAGCTTGGGCCAGTACTTTCCGAGCTTTTTGTCGAATGTTACCTCCGGCAATGTCTGGCATTCGACCTCCGGGCGGATACCTTCCTTGTCGTCCGTGAAGCAGACAAACCGGACATCCCAGGTCGTATTGCGCATGACCATGGCATAAAGCCGGTTGACCCAGTGCGGTCCATACCGGTCGCCCCACTTCATGCAAACGACATTCGCCTTACGGCACGCCTGCGCGTTTTCAAATTCACTCTTCCAATCCAAAGCAGGCATGGACAAACGACCTCGCCCCCAATCTCAGACAGACTCTCCCGCGGCCCCGCAACTTGCGTGTTCAAGAGCCTCACATCAAGCATATTTGCAGGTGCCCATTCGTCGCGCTAGAAGGTCGTGCACAACCGTTTTCAGTTCGAACGAGGTCGTGTTCTCGGTTTCGGAAGCAACAAGCCCTCTAACCGCTGAAGAAAGTAAGCAAAGTTCGAACGGGCCGGACAAAATGGACATGCCGGCGCCACTTCCGATTCAAACAAATCAGCGAGCGTCTCACTATCTGATAGGCTGATTCCGAGTGGCTTCGAAGCCTGCTCTATACGGACGGCGTCAATCAGCGTCCGCGCCTGGCTGAGTAGACTTTTGCCCGCCTTGAGCAACGGCAACACCGTATGATCACTGAAGAGGTGCTCACGCGTGATGAGGCCAAGTGGCTCACGGAACGCCTTGATCGTAAGGGTGGGCTCAAGATCGCGGAAAAATCCCTTATTGCCGATCTGCAGGAAAACGCGCTTGAGATCGATCCGTGCTTCAAAGTCCGGCTGACGAGGGAAGTGAGTGCCGCCTGAGTGGGCAAGACCCCGATAGCGATAAGGAGCCGAGCTGTCCACCAACCCGCCTCCTCTTTTGACTTATCCAATCTTGTTCGTATTCCCGACATCGGTCTTCGCTCAACACCTTGAGCAAAGTAAAAGAACTTGCAGATGCCGCGGCATGCCCCAACCTGCGGCAGGTTTAACTCAGGCGAAGAGTGGTAATGGCAAGCACAGGATCGGCGCGCGCTTCCTATCGGGAATTCCTCGTCCTGCTGGCACCGGCGGTGCTTGCGGTCGCGTTTGCCTTCTGGTTCGCGTATCAATTCGTCGAACCGGCGCCGCCGTCACAGGTAGCGATTACAACCGGCTCTAAGACTGGGGCGTACTACAATTTCGCCGAGCGCTACGCGGCCATTCTTGCCAAATCCGGCATTACCCTCGAAGTGGAAAGTTCCGCGGGGTCGCTGAGCAATCTTTCGCGCCTGCGAGATGATGAATCCGGCGACACACTTGCTCTCTTGCAGGGAGGCGTCACGAACCACAAGAGAGACCCTGAACTTGTCTCCCTGGGACGTGTTTTTCTCGAACCTGTCTGGGTTTTCTACAAAGGCAGCGCCAAAGTTGAACGGTTGGCGCAGCTCAAGGGAAGGCGCGTCGCGATAGGCGGCGAAGGGAGTGGAACCCGGGTGCTTGCCCTCGCACTGCTGAAAGCGAACGACATTAATGAAAGCAACACGACGCTGCTGCCGCTTTCGGGGACTGCGGCCGCGAAAGCGCTGGAAGCCGGTGACGCCGATGCGATGTTTCTGGTTCTGTCACCTCAGGCCCAACTTATCGGACAACTGCTTCGCGATCCCGACATCCGTCTCATGAGCTTCAAGCAGGCGGAGGCGTACACCCGCATCTTCCAGTATCTTTCCCGTATCACACTGCCTGCGGGCGTAATCGATCTGGACGAGCAGATACCCGGCGAAGATGTAACGTTGCTCGCGGCCCAGGCCGCTCTCGTGGCGCGCAAGGACGTCCATCCCGCTATTGTTGGGCTCATGGTACAGGCGGCTCGGGAGGTGCACCGCCCCGGCGGAATCTTTTCGCGTAACAAAGAATTCCCGAAGGCCTATGATCCGGAATTCCCCATGCAGCATGATGCCGAGCGGCTGTACACTCGCGGACCGCCGTTTCTGCAACGCTTCCTGCCGTTCTGGCTGGCCAACTTCATCGAGCGGACGCTGATCATGCTGATCCCCATCGCAACAATCATGTTGCCGCTCTTTCGGATTGTGCCATGGGCCTATGAATGGCGCATCCGGCGCCGGATACTGTATTGGTATGGGGAACTAAAGCAGCTAGAAAAAACGCTGAACCAAGACGCTACTGGCGCTCAGGCCCATCATTTGGCGGAGGTTCAACGCATCGAGCAAGCCGTCGGCGAGATTCCGGTTCCCCTACACTTCTCCGACAAGCTTTATGAGCTTCGCGCCGCCGTTGACCTTGTCCGCAAGCGTATCGCCGCCATGGTATGAGCCTCGTGACTACCACTTTGGCGTGTACAACCAGCTGTATACATAGCGACGAAGCATCTCAGCCTATTGTTGCGGTGCGGGAGAGTTTACCTGGATCGGAGCGCCAGCTAGAAAGAAGTCCCACCACGGGCTGTTTCATCTGAACAGCCCATTGGCCCGAACCAGCCCTCCACCACGGGATTGACGCGGCAATGTTCAAAAAAATCCTAATAGCGAACCGAGGCGAGATTGCTTGTCGGGTGATGAAGACCGCGCGACGCATGGGAATCGCCACGGTGGCGGTCTACTCCGACGCGGACGCCAACTCGCTCCATACGGAAACGGCGGATGAAGCCGTACATATCGGCCCTCCTGCCGCCGCCGAGTCGTACCTTGTTATCGATCGTATCATTGAGGCGTGCAAGAAGACCGGAGCCGAGGCTGTGCATCCAGGCTACGGCTTCTTGTCAGAACGCGAGGCATTTGCCCAGGCGCTGGCCGACAACGATATCGTGTTCATCGGCCCGAACAAAAGGGCCATCGCCGCTATGGGCGACAAGATCGAGTCGAAGAAGGCAGCCGCCGCCGCAAAGGTTTCGACCGTTCCCGGCTACCTCGGCGAGATCGAGGATCCGAAAAACGCCGTCAAGATTGCCGATGAAATCGGTTATCCCGTTATGATCAAGGCATCCGCAGGTGGCGGCGGCAAAGGCATGCGGATCGCGTGGAACGCAAGCGAATGCGCCGAAGGGTATGAGCTTGCGCGCTCAGAGGCCCGTTCGTCGTTTGGCGACGACCGAGTGTTCATCGAGAAGTTCATCGTCAATCCGCGGCATATTGAAATTCAGGTCCTCGGCGACAAGCACGGCAACGTCATCCACCTCGGCGAACGTGAGTGCTCAATTCAAAGACGCAATCAGAAGGTGATTGAAGAGGCACCCTCACCGCTTCTCGATGAGGAGACGCGCGCCGCGATGGGTGCGCAGGCTGTCGCGCTTGCCAAGGCTGTGGACTACGACACGGCTGGCACCGTTGAATTCGTCGCCGGGCAGGATAAGAGCTTCTATTTCCTCGAGATGAATACCCGCCTGCAAGTCGAGCACCCGGTGACCGAACTGGTGACCGGCATCGATCTCGTCGAGCAGATGATACGCGTCGCCGCTGGTGAAGAACTGGCGTTCAAGCAAGAGGACATCAAGCTGAATGGCTGGGCGGTGGAGAGCCGGATCTACGCCGAGGACCCCTATCGGAACTTTCTTCCGTCGATCGGCCGCCTGGTGAAGTATCGCCCGCCCCATGAAGGTTCCTTCGGAGGCTTGACGGTTCGTACTGACACCGGTGTCTACGAAGGCGGCGAAATCTCGATGTACTATGATCCCATGATCGCCAAACTGGTCACGCATGGGCCAACGCGCAAGGCAGCGATCGACCTGATGTCGGAGGCTCTAGATGCGTTCTACATCGATGGCATCCAGCACAATATTCCCTTCCTGACAGCATTGATGCAGTCTCCCCGTTGGCAAAAGGGAGAGCTTTCGACGGGCTTCATCGCCGAAGAGTACCCTGATGGGTTCCTGCCGCGTCAGCCCGAAGGCGAGGAGTTGAAGATTATGGCCGCGGTTGCCGCCGCAATCGACCACCTCAATAACGCTCGGCGGCGCGAAATCACCCATCAGATGGATGGCAGTCCCGTCCGGTTCGCCGCTGAACGCGTCGTCGCTCTCGGTGACACGATGCAAGCGGTCCACGTTGAAGGCTCACTGGGCGGGCCCGTCAACGTCAGGCTCTTCGATGACAATGGCAACCTCATCGATACGCTGGAGCTCGCCGCGAAGTGGTGGCCCGGCGACACTGTGTGGTCCGGCGTGGTTCGCAACAAGGATGTCTCGGTTCAGGTGCGGCCCATCCTGAACGGTTACGACCTGGCTTACCAAGGCATCCACGTGCCCGCGCGCGTCTTTACGAAACGCGAAGCTGAATTGACCGCCCATATGCCGGCGCAGGAAGCAGCCGATACGTCAAAGCTGCTGTTGTGCCCAATGCCGGGCCTGGTCAAGGCGATCAACGTTAGCGTTGGTGATGAAGTCAAACCGGGTGATCCATTGGCGGTCGTCGAAGCCATGAAGATGGAGAACATTTTACGTGCCGAGCGCGATGGTACGGTCTCCAAGATCAACGCCGGTCCGGGCGACAGCCTCGCGGTGGACGATGTCATCATGGAGTTTACTTAACACCGACGGGCTTTCGGCCACGAAGCAGACGTCTGTGAGTGCTGGAGGAAAACGGACCTTCCCTGTTTTCGCCGGTCACGCTGCCGTCGGCCGTCCTTGAAGGTGCGCAAAATCCGATCAAATCCAGACGTGAGAAGACCCATGAAATTGCTGTTTTCATTCTTCGGACGGACAGGCCGCGGCGGCCTTTGGCTGACCGCTGTTATCAGTCTCGCCGTCTCCTTGATCGCATTCCTCATCGCTGAAGCATATTTTGGTGTGATGCTCAGTTTCGTCGGCCCCGACGGCACGCCACTTCCATTGGATCAGATGCCGCCCGATGATGCCGTCCCGGTCTTCAACGTTCCCGCTCTCCAGGCGTATCTGGTGGGGCTTGTTTTGGCCACGTGGATCTATCTGGCCGGCTCCATCAAGCGCGCCCATGACCGTGGCAAATCCGGTTGGTGGGTGCTGATCTCCTTCATCCCAGTGGTGGGCTTCATCTGGTGGCTTATTGACCTTGGGATATTCGAGGGAGAACAGGGCCCGAACAAGTATGGACCTGACCCACGAGGCCAAGCGTCCTGAGCTGCGGTTGGGATCATCCGTTAATCAAAAACAAACCAAGTTCGCGGCTTCCGGCAGCCGCTAAGGCCTCGGAAACCAGCTTTGCTCATGGTGGCATCGAAACCCACAGTCCTGGGGACGAGGTGCCAATGCTCTTTTTTTCTCGGGTCCAACAGGTAGCTGACCCACGTGGCCGCTGCAATCGGAAGGGCTTGCTTGGCGTCGCCATCGCATTGCTGAGCCTGCAGGCACTGGCGTTAGCAGCCTGGTACATGACGGCCTCACCACCAATTCAAGTACTGGCCGGCGTCGTGAAGATAGGTTGTGTGTGGATCGCTGCATCAGCGGCGATCAAACGCCTGCATGACCTAGGCTTGAGCGGATGGTGGCTGCCGGTAAGCTTCATGGTTCTTCTTATCTGGTCGGTTATTGCTAGCTTCTTCAGCCTGCTCGCGTTTGGGCCAGCCGTGCTCACCTACAACTCTTTCGAATTCATGATCTATGCATCTGCCGTGATGATCTGGCCGGTCGCCGGAACCCTTTGGCTGCACTTCGCCAAGGGAGACGAGGGGCATAACAGGTATGGTGCTCCGCCCGATGCGATGGAGGACGGCGCCAAAACGGACGTCGCGTTGAAACCCGGTGCTGCGGTCGCCTAGAGCCTCGCTAACGGGGCTCATAACGTCGCAGCTGCTTCACGATGCAAAACGGGCGGAGGCATGGCCTCCGCCCGTCGCTCTGGTGGGGTACAGTTCCCGATTGCCTTATTGGCTGCAGGGAACCGAGATGGTCAGACCGGCACTTGGAATGTAGCGCTTGCAGTCCAGCTTCTGAGCCGTTTCTTCAACCGGCGTGTAGGTGTCGATTTCGTAGTTATCTTCTTCGAAATCAGCCTGAGCGACATTGAGGTTGTCCGAGCCGGGGTTCTTGCTCGGCAGCTCGATGACCGATGCCAGCGTCTGTGCTTCCTGTTGCTCAGCCGCGGCCTGACGGGCCAGCTGCTGTTGCTTGGCAAGAGCTGCCTTCTTGGCGGCCAGCTGACGCCTCTTGGCTGCAGCTGCTGCAATGCGGGCCTGTTTCTTCTTTTTTGCGATGGCGGCCTTGCGGGCGGCATAGGCAGCCTTTTTCTTGCGGGCGATTGCACTGCGACGGGCTGCGGCACGGCGATGGGCGGCGCGACGACGTGCATTGGCACGGCGGTGAGAGGCGCGGCGCTTTTTCTTCGCGCTGTGCATCAGCATGGCGGCACCGAGGCCGAGGCCAACACCGAGGGCAACACCGCGACCGCCAGCATTGGCTTGTTGCGGAATGGCGGCAATGGCGAGCGCCGCGCTGAGAAGGCTAACTGCGAGAAACTTGAACATTGTATTGTCTCCACCAAGAGTTTGATTTGGGTTGTGGGCTCGTTGGCCCGTCGTTGAGACAACAATGCTTCAAATGCTCCGCCCTGCCTGTTCCCTGGGCGACAAGAGGCAAAAAAAGCCCTCGAAGGGCGAAAAACACAGGTGAATCCGCGGACGGCGCCAGGTCCGCGGGGCTTGAGTTATCCAGCAATGAGAGCTTGAGGCACACCGCCTTCATGCCCGCCGCGCTACGTCGGACCGGCGGCTACAGGCGTCCGCAATACATTAACCAAAAGCTCCAAACTGATACGCACCAAAAGAGAATTTAAGCTGTCACCTCGGGAACAGCTCGCAACTGCCGGCATCATTAAACTTTTTGCACCGGGGCGTGTCAGGATCAAATTTCTGCACTATAGTTCGAACGCTGATAAATGCTGGCACGAACCGCGCGTTTATCAATTGCAACGGCCGAGGAAACGTCATGAAACACACGGCGATGATTGCAGTTATGGCGGTGTTCGTCACCGTTCCCGTTGTCGTTCAGGCCGCCCCGACGGAGCGGATTGGATCGGCGGTCCAAGTGGTCAACGAGGTCAGCGCGGAATTCGACCGAGACCGCCGCGATCTGGCCAATGGCGATGAAGTCCATCAAGACGAGTTAATTGCGGTCGGTCCAGATTCGATTGGCGAGTTGGAATTCGCCGACCAGACGAAGCTGGCTTTGGGGCCGGGGTCACAACTTCTTCTCGACAAGTTCGTTTACAACGGTGAGCGCTCGAAGGGCGATATCATTGTCAATCTCGTCAAGGGAGCATTCCGCTTCGTTACCGGTGTGGCCTCGAAGAAGTCCTACCGCATCAGGACACCCGGCGCCGCCATTACGGTGCGCGGAACGATTTTCGATGTTTACGTTGCACGCGACGATACGGTGTGGCTGTTGCTGCTTGAAGGTGGCATCACCGCCTGCAACGACCGTGGCACCTGTAAGGCGCTTTCGCGCCCCGGCCGAATTCTGCGCATCGCCCCAGACGGTGAAGTCAGTGATCCGACGCGCTGGGCGTTGCTTCCTGGACGCGACGAGATCGGCTTTGCCTCTGCATTCCCGTTCATGGTCAACGCGCCAACAATCAACCCCAACCCGCCTCTGACTCGCGAGGCCGTCCTTACGCCTGACCCGCCAAAGAAGAAGGCAAAACCGAAGAAGGCGAAGAAGAAAGCCCGCGAATCCACCCAAAAGCGGAAGAAAAAGGTCACCAAGAAGAGGACCTACAAGCGCAAGCGTACCGCCGTCGCAAAACCAAAGAGACGTCGATACAAGAAGAAAAGGCGCAATTCGGATGCGAAGAATGCTGCTGCTGCCGCCGTTGCCATCGGTATCGGCATCGGACTTGCCAAGGGTTTCAAAAAGAAGCGGCGTCCGAAGCACCGCGGCGGCAAGCACTACCGAAACAAGTACTACGACTGAGCAAAGCTAAAGTCGGCAAGCGGGCGGCCTGGAGTTTTTCCTGGCCGCCAATCGCTAGCCTGCCTTTTGGCTGATGCGTTCGGACAATCGCGAAAGCAGTCGCTCGCAGGCCGTAACCCGAACATCCTGACAGGCCGTCAGCGCCTCTTTCGCGGTCCGAAGGTCGTCTCTTTCCATTGCCTGGCGCAGGTTGTTGAAGAGCGGCATGAGCATCCGGAATTGTGGATCCCGCGCCAGGGCTTCGTCACCGAGCAGCGCAAATATCGCCTCCGGCCGCGACTTGCCGCGCGGAACGACCCGGTCGATCTCCAGAAAGGCCAACTCCGAGACGCTTTTTGCCGTCGGCTCCCCGACAATGATATCGACATCGTACGTCTTGGTGAGCTGTTCGAGACGCGACGCCACGTTGACCACATCTCCGAGCACCGAATAGTCGAAGCGTTCAGGCGATCCGACATTGCCGACACAACACAAGCCGGTGTTCAAACCGATCCCGATCCGCACGGGCTCAAAGGAAACACCGGCCTGTTCTGCTTCCGCTGCCAATTCCGCATTAAGGCCGTCGAGCGCACGCAGCATCCGCAACGCCGCCCGGCAGCCGTGCTCGGCATGATCGGCGTCGGCCAGCGGTGCATTCCAGAACGCCATCACGGCATCGCCCATGTATTTGTCGATGGTGCCACGTTCTTCAAAAATGGCCTCACTGAGAGGCGTGAACAGGCGATTGACGAAGCCCACGAGGCTCTCCGCGTCACGCCCCTCGGCCAGTGCCGAAAAGCGCCGCACATCGGCAAACAGAAGCGTGACTTCGCGGTTCTCCCCGCCAAGTTTCAGTTTCTCGGGATGCGCAACAAGCTCCTCGACAAGCTCTGGAGCAAGGTAGCTGTTGAAAGCCGTACGCACGCGCTGTCGTTCCTGTTCGGCCCGCACGAAGTTCGTCAGCGAGCCCGCGCTGTACACGCCCACTAGCGCCAGGGACGGGTACACAGGATCGAAAAGCAATCCCTGGGAGCGGTAGGCCATGAATGCCCCGACGCAGACGGCTGCCATCGCTGCAAGCCCCAGCACGGCCGCTGTCACCGGACCAGACCGCCCCAGCAGCCAAGCGATCAAGGCACCCGCAATCACCAGGAAGCTCAACTCGAGACCGGCGGCATATGCGGGCCGCACGGCGTGGTCGCCTGAGAGCATCTGC
>JARFQY010000179.1 GCA_029287535.1 Filomicrobium sp. | reverse complement strand
GCCGAGGACATCGGTGGGCCGCTGGTAGTGAAACCTTGCGATGCCGATCATGCCCTCAGCGTGTTCAACACCCTCCCGCGACGCGAGGATATCGAGTCTGCGTTTCGGAAGGCTGAGGCCGAGGGCAGCGACGTGATGGTTGAGCGCTTTGTACCCGGCATCGCCCACCGTCTCCTAGTCGTCGGCGGGCACCTCGTCGCGGCCACTCGCAGCGAGCACCGACGGTTCGAAGGATACGAAGCGCCCGCGCTGAGCGAATCGCTAAACGGCCAGCACAACGGCCATACGCGCAGACATGGTGCGGAAAAGCTGCCTTTTGGGATCGTGACGCACGAGAGCGACGGAGTCGTCAGCCTGAATTCTGCGCGCAAGAGTGAAATCGTTGATTTGGCACCCAGCGCAGGTCAATGCAAACCGATACAGCACAGCGAAAAGGTCTTCAGCGATTGCACCGGTGAAGTCCATCCGAGCATTGGCGACACGGCGGCACTGGCTGCGCGGGTGGTCGGGTCGAACATCGCGGGAATAGACATCGTGGCGCAGGACATTTCCCGCCCGCTCCAGGAGCAGGAGAGCGCCGTCGTCGACATTGATGTCGGGCCAAGTCTGCTCATGCACCTCAAGCCTACAATAGGTTCACCGCAACCGATTGGCTCAGCGATATTGAGGCATTTGTTTCCGCAAGAGTCGTCCGCTGATGCCGGCCGCATTCCGTTAGTCGGTATCACCGGCAGCCGCGACACGACGGCGATCTCCCGACTTGTCGCCTGGCTGCTGCATGTGGCCGGAAGGAACGTTGGGTTGGCGTGCGCTGACGGGCTCTATCTGGGTGGACGGCGTGTGGAGAAGAGCAACTGCGCCAATTGGGAGGCCGGCCAGCGTTTGCTCATCAACAACTCCGTGGAAGCCGCCGTGATCGAGAATGGCGCCGAGATGATGTTGTGCGAGGGACTGTCCTATGACCGCTGCCAGGTGGGCATCGTGACAGACGTTGATGGGGCCGAAGGCTTCGGAGAGTACTACATCGAAGACGCAGAACAACTCTATAAAGTGTTGCGTACGCAGGTGGATGTGGTGCTGCCGCAAGGCGCAGCAGTGCTCAATGCGGCGGATTCCCGTGTCATTCAGATGGCGGAACTATGTGACGGCGAGGTCTTTCTGTACGCGGCCGGCCAGATTCCGGAAGCGCTCGTCACCCATGTCGCCGATGGCGGCCGCGCTGTGTACTTGCGCGGTGATCGACTGGTCATGGCATCCTCTAGTCACGAACACGACCTGGGAAGGCTGCAAGCATTCCCGTGTCTCACACATGCCTCGAATCGACTTTGTGAAGAAGCATTGCTAGCTGGTGTTGCAGCTGCCTTTGCACTCGGGCTGACGAGCGATTTCATCGTCGCAGGTGTGCAGAGTTTTACGTTGGAGGATATGGTACCGGCGGGACCTCCCGCGCTGACCACCGACAGCGACCCGAATAGTAAATCTGTATTATCTGATAGTGTGCTGACAATTGATTCCACGGGGCCCACCCCAATACGCTCAATCACCTAAGGACGACCCGTTTATGGAAGTCTCAAAACTTCGGACTCTGCGCGGCCCCAACCTTTGGAGCCGGCACACGGCAATCGAAGCGGTCGTAAGCTGCAGCGACGCCGAGTGCGCGATCGAGAACATGCCATGCTTCGAAGCGCGGCTACGCGAGCGCTTTCCCGAGATTGGTGTCATCGCGCCACCTAATCACATGGGATCCATCACCATAGCGCATGTACTGGCATCCGCGGGACTCGGACTGCAGGCGCAAGCCGGCTGCCCGGTCACCTTCAGTCGCACCTCGCGGACGGTTGAACCAGGCGTCTACCAGGTCGTGGTCGAGTATACAGTCGAAGAAGTTGGCCACCTGGCATTCGAACTTGCCCAACAGTTATGTCGAGCTGCTCTTGATGATCTGCCCTTCGATGTGACCGACGCCCTCACGCGGTTACGAGACCTCGACCTCGACTTGCGCCTCGGGCCGAGCACCAATGCCATTGTAGAGGCAGCCATACACCGTGGCATCCCCTACCGGCGCCTCACCAACGGCAGCCTTGTGCAGTTCGGCTGGGGCAGCCAGCAGCGCCGCATCCAGGCCGCCGAACTCGACCGCACCGGTGCAATCGCCGAGTCCATTGCCCAAGACAAAAACCTTGCCAAGCGGTTACTCAGCGCGGCCGGTGTACCAGTGCCGAAGGGGCGCTTGGCTTCCAGCGCCGAGGATGCGTGGGCAGCCGCGTGCGAGATCGGCTTGCCAGTGGTGGTGAAACCCCGGGACGGCAATCAGGGCAAGGGCGTGGCCATTAATATCGAGACCCGCGAGGACCTCGTCTGCGCGTATGATGCCGCCGCCGAGTACTGTGACCACGTCATGATTGAGAGCCAACTGCCCGGCCATGACTTCCGGTTACTTGTGGTCGGCGACCAAGTCGTTGCCGCCGCCCGCCGCGATCCACCACATGTTATCGGCGACGGCGTACATACTGTTCGCGAACTGGTGGACCAGATCAACAATGACCCGCAACGCAGCATCGGCCACGCAACCTCGCTGACGCGGATCCATTTGGACGAAACCGCGCTGATACGCTTGGCTGCGCAGCAGCTGACCGTTGAATCCGTACCGGATAAGGGCGAGCGCGTGGTTCTGCGTGACAATGCGAATTTGAGTACCGGCGGAACCGCCACCGACGTTACTGACGAAGTCCATCCGGAAGTTGCCGCCCATGCCGTAACCGCGGCGCAGACGATCGGTTTGGACATCGCCGGCGTCGATGTCATGTGCGAATGCGTGCTCAAGCCGTTAGAGGAACAAGGCGGCGCTCTTGTCGAGCTGAATGCTGCTCCTGGTCTGCGCATGCACTTGAGCCCATCGCAGGGTAAGGCTCGAGCCGTTGGCGAAGCCATCATTGCCAACATGTATGCCGAGGGCGAGACCGGCCGAATCCCAGTGGTCGCCGTCACTGGCACCAACGGCAAAACTTCGACGGTGCGCCTTATCGCTCAAATTCTTGCCGCTGACGGTCTGCGCGTGGGTATGACCAACACAGATGGCGTCTACATCCGGGGCCAACGCATCGACACGGGCGATTGCAGCGGTCCACGCAGCGCGCGCAACGTTTTGATGCACCCCGACGTCGATGCCGCTGTATTTGAAACCGCCCGTGGCGGACTATTGCGGGAGGGTCTCGCTTTCGATCGCTGCGACGTTGCGGTCGTAACGAACATCGGTACCGGCGACCACCTCGGTCTAAACTATATCACGACGCCGAAGGATCTGGCGGTCCTGAAGCGGACAGTCGTACAGAACGTCGCCAGCGACGGTGTGGCCGTCCTGAACGCCGCCGATCCTATCGTAGCCGAAATGGCGCAGGACTGCCCTGGATCGGTGACGTTCTTCGCGACCGACCGTGACCACCCGGTGATTTCTATGCACCATGCCCGGGGGGGGCGTGTTGTCTATGTGGAGGGGAACGCGATCGTCTGTTCTCAAAACCACGTGTGGCGCCGTATACCCCTCGCCAACATACCGGTTACGCGCGGCGGTACCATCGGCTTTCAAGTTGAGAATGCCTTGGCAGCGACCGCAGCTGCTTGGGCGCTAGATTTGAACTGGAACGTTGTCGAGGCCGGCCTGGCCGAATTCGTCAATGATGCCGGCAGTGCTCCCGGCCGCTTTAACGTATTTGACTATTGCGGTGCGACGCTGATCGCCGATTATGGTCATAACCCTGATGCAATTGCCGCCCTCGTGCGTGCGGTCGAGACCATGCCTGCGAACCGGCGCATTGCGGTAATCAGTGGCGCAGGCGACCGACGCGACGAGGACATTCGCAAGCAAACAGAAATACTCGGGGGTGCGTTCGACGACGTCATTCTCTACGAAGACCAGTGCCAGCGCGGCCGTGCCGAGGGCGAGGTTCTGGCATTGTTGCGCCAGGGTCTGGCCGGAGCCCGACGCACGGTACAGATCGAAGAAATCCAGGGCGAATTCAGCGCTATCGACGAAGCGTTGAGGCGCGTCGTACCGGGTGACTTGTGCCTGATTCTGGTTGACCAAGTCGAAGAAGCGCTCGCCCATATCGCCAAGCGCATCGATGAGAACTGGGAGCAGGCGGAAGCTTCTTCGGCAGCACTCTGAGATCGTTCATGGCCTGTAAGGCCGGGGGCTTGTCGTCTGCCACAGTGGACTTCCCCGAACCAGGCTCTATTCCTCCGCTCGGGGACCAAAGCGGACATCGACTATCGTTGCGTCTTACTGGGGCTTGGGCGGCCCATATGGATCAGGAGCACCAGCGGGAATTGGCGGATGTTTCTTCAAGGACGCCACATGTTCTTCTAGTTGGGGCAAGGCGGCTTTCGGAACCCATGTATGAGGGAACAACACGTTGTCGCGCTCCTGCGGATCATTAATCAGGTTGTAAACCCTAGGCATCGTGTACTCGCGCAGCACACCATTCCATCCAGTCTGTTCCTTGAAGTGGAGCTTCCAATCCCTCCACTTCACGCCAAAAACATCGTTGCCCATGTAGACGATGAAACCGTCTCGGCCCGAGTCTGCTTTGCGTCCGAGGAAGAACTCAGACATGTCGATGCCATCGATTGCCCGATCGGATGGAACTTCACCGCCAGCAATCCGCGCGAGTGTCGGGAACAGGTCCAACTCATGGACAATCTCGTCGCTTACGCCTCCCGGCTTGATCTTCCCCGGCCAACGCATCGCGAACGGCACGCGCAGTGCACCCTCATACCCAGTGAACAAGGTCGACCGCCAAGGTCCGGCCGAGCCATGCATGCTGTTTTCCACCGTTAGTGACGTCTCGCCCGCGCTGAGTGCCTCAGGACCGTTATCTGCGGTGAATATGACTATGGTGTTGTCTTCAATACCGAGCCCTTCAATAGTCTGCAGCAACTCTCCAACATAACTATCGATCTGCATCAGCAAATCGCCCCATGGCCCCTTCCCCGACTTGCCGACGAAGTCGGGGTGCGGCATGGTCGGGAAGTGCGTTGCTGTGTAGGGCAGGTAAACGAAGAATGGATTGTTGGCTTCAGCTTGCCGCTTCATGAAGTCGATGGCTCGATCGGTTAGGTCGCGATCTATCAGCGGTCGATAGTCCAACCGATAAGGGCGGACTTTTTTCGGCAAGCTCCCCTTCTGACCGTCCATGACATAAGTCTCGGCGACCCCGCTGTTGGCGAAGTCTTGCAATGACGAATACACCGACTCATCAGTGGAATTGGGAACGCCGTACCACTCATCAAATCCCTGATCCGTTGGAAAGCGCCCCTTGGTTCGCCCTAGGTGCCATTTTCCATACATCCCAGTTTTGTATCCGGCATCTGACAGCATTTCTGCCATAGTGACTTCCCACTGAACCAAACCATACACGCCCTCTCCCAATGGGACCGTGCCGTTGCCACTGCGGATCGCGTAGCGGCCTGTCATGATTGCGGAGCGCGAGGGGGTGCATTGAACTTCGACGTTGAAGTTGGTCAACCGCAGTCCATCCGCTGCCAAGGAGTCCAGTGATGGCGTCGCCGCGCCCCGGATGATCCCACCACCATTGAAGCCCGGCTCTCCCCAGCCGAAGTTATCCATAAAGATGAGCAGGATGTTCGGTTTCGCCTCTTGCGCTTTAACTGGACTAGTTCCGATCAGTGCAACTAGGCACACGATGGCAATCGTTGCTGCCAGCCCAGGCTGGTTCGTCTTCAAAATCATCGTTGGTGGGGCTCCAGAATAAAATTTTGCCGAGCTACAAGTTGTTTCCGGCCAATATATTCGAGTGGCTCACAGCACGTGTGATCCTTGGCCAGCGAGCTTAGCAGCTGGTACGGACCCAGCGCCACTGGGTCGCTGTGCGCCGCAGCGAACTTCGAGGATACAGAGATTGATGGCGGTTAATCAGGTGCCGGGAAGCCAGAAGGTGAAATCTCTGGAGCGAACAGACTAGAAGTCCAAAACGCCCTTAAACCAAATGGAATCGCCTTCCAAGCGGCGAGTGGCATAGAGCTCAGGGAGCCACCGCAGTTCCAGTGCCAACGTGGTCGTGCCTAATGGGCGGATGTAGGTCACCACGGGGCCAATGCCCCCCGTACGACCCTTGAAGGATCCCAAAACGGCACCTGCACCACTGTCATCTGAGACTTGTTCGTAGATGAAGCCGTTTGCTCCGATCCCGATCAGTCCATCACCAGCTTTGAAGAGCTGCTGGACGCTCGCTTCAACATGGACAACAGAACCACTCTTATAGTTCGTCGCCTTGTTCTCTGTGTTGATGGTGATCCCTGATAGAACAGTGAAATTAAAGCCGCTTTTCTCGTCACTGTAAGTGATCCCAACGGAGGGATCGAAGGTCCAGTAATTGAGCCCCAAGTTCGCCAGCCTACCGACCTCATAGCTTCCGGTGGGCGCATATACCTGTGCTAGTGCACTGTATTGCCAAGAGCCTGACTTCCACGCCAGCATCGCAGGAACAAGCGTAATGTCGCCAAGGCCGCTCACACGGTCCGTGCGAGTGCGACTTCTGATGCTGGTGGAAAGCTCCGCGGTGACCTCTGTTGTCGCGAACGGCATATATGCTCCAACAGTGTAGTATGCGCCTAGAACCTTCGGCTTAAGCGTGTAAAGGGCACCGACGGCGAAGACATCGCTTGTTGCATTCAATCCCGCCGTCACAACCCCGGCAATTGGGAAGGCGCGCGATCTATCGGCTTCGCCTTCATAGTGCAAAAATAACGGCTGAACGATCCAGCCAGGTTGCGTTGGCGGAAGGTCGATAAGAGTCGCGAGGCTACCCGGAGCATAGTGTCCCGTACCACCTTCTTCGGCGGTTAGTGACGCAGCAAAGACCACGACCCCACAGCTTGCGATCAGGAAGCGAAAGAGTCGGTTCGTTAGTGAAAGAAGAGGCATCTGCTGCTTTGCCGAGATGTGGGTGAGAATCAATTCTCGCGAGGTCAATGAGTGATCATAGCTCGTGAAGTATTGAATCGCTGTAGCAGGGAAGTAACGTCACAAGGTCCGCTTGTTATTCGAGGCGGACATGGCGACGGCCAAGCGAACGCATCCCTTCCCAAACCGGACGCTGACTAACAATCAGCACCGCTGAGCTTCGCTGCGTGCAATTCTAGAAACACTATCCGCGTTTCGGGGGTGCGAGTCCCCCTTACGCGACCACACAAATTTCGTGGTTTCCAGCGACTCGAGGCGGCCCAGCGCATGGGCCCTGGCCGAAGTTAGTCGACGAGGCTGCCGAAAGGATTGAACGGCTTCTTTTCTTTCTTTGCCGTCCTGCGAATGCGCCGTTTCTTACGCTTCGATTTGCGCTTCGCCCGCTTTGAGGTCAGCGAGCTCATCCGAACGTTGCGGCCTTCAAGCTTTGAGACGACGCGACGGTCGAGGCCATAGAGGTCCCTGCGGAACTTCAGTTTGCCGTTGTCGTCGGCGACAACCGTGAAGTAGGCGATGTGGACGGGGATCGGCGTCGACAGTTGAACTCTGGCGCCCCGGCGTTTCTTCTGTCTGACCTCACTCTTACTCCAACCCTTATCGTGCTTGAGCAGGACCTCAGCCAGCCGGATCGGGTTTTGAACCCGCATGCAGCCGTGGCTGAAGGCGCGCTCGCTGTCACCGAACAAATGCCGCTCGGGCGTGTCGTGCATGTAGACGTTGTGCTTGTTTGGAAAGCGGAACTTGACAATTCCAAGCACGTTCGTCGGCCCGGGGGGCTGGGTGAAGTGGTAGCTGGAGATATTGACTTTCGACCAGTTGATGGAGTCGGGGTTTATGGGATGGCCGCCACGGGTGACACGCAGGCCGTGCGATCTCAAGACGGCGGATGCAGAGGGCTTGCTGGAGAACCAGCCACCGTTGGAATTGCGCAACTGCGGCCATAGTTCATTGCGCTTCATCCCTGGCGGCACACCCCATGACGGATGGAAGATGATGTACTTCATCTCCGATGAGAACATCGGCGTTGGCGTCTTCGGCTTGCCGACGACCATCTTCTCGTGGAACACCACCTTGTCATCGGAAATGACGCTCGTCATTTGACCGGGCACGTCGTCCCAAACATAGAATGAGCCAAGTTCGCGCGGCACCCAGCGCCAACGCTCCAGGTTGGCAAGAATGCGAGGGATGTGGGCGGCGGCCTTCTTGGCTTTGGCAGCAACGACTTTTTTGGCTTCGCCATCTTTAGCGGCGATCGCCATTTTGGCCTGGCGCGCTGTAACGAGGGCCTGACGCAGCCGTTCAAACTGTGGATGCTGAGGGTGAAGACGCTTGAGATATTCGTCAGCTTCGGCGTTCGACGCGAGAGCTTTCAAAACACCGAGCGGATCGGCGATTTCAGGCTTCTGATCGAACAGGCTACTGACCGATCTCGGGCGTAGGCGGCCACCGCGAGCATGACGGGCGTATGTCAGGGCGGCGATCGCGAGCTTTAGCTCGGCGGCAGCACGAGCCTCAGTGGCTGGCCAATTATCGGCATCCTTAGGCAGATCGAAGTCGCGGGCTTTCAGTCCCCAATCCTCTGCACTGCCGATAACCTCTTTAACTTTGCGAGCGCGCTCCAGGAAGCCGCTTTCATGCGTCCAAACTGGCTCCGCCGCCTCTTCCGCATAAAAAGAAGCGATCGCGACGATATCGTCCTTGGCTACTCGTCGGTATGCCGAGGACCGTTCGGTCAGCTGCTTTAAAAGCTCAACATGGACCGGGTGCGTCTCGCGGGCTTCAGTCTCTGCCTCGGCGTTCGCGGAGTCCGTGTTCTTGACTTCCGTGGATGACTGAGGCTCCTCAGCCTGGTCGGTCTCCCCCGGCGCCAAGAGCGGGGCGGTCGGGGGCCCTCTATCGTCAATTGCCGCTATTGGAGTTTCGGAGCCTGCGTCAGGTTCCGCAGCTTGATTGTCGGGAGCCTTCTTATGGGTGGCTGGTTTCACAGCGCCGCTTGACTGCGACGGTGCTTCGCTTGAAACCTCCGCGATGGACTCATTGGCTACCGCGGGTGCCGCCGCCAGAACGGCACATGCGAGCAAGCCTGAAAATTCAGTGCGCCACAATCTTAAGATCAAATCTCTCATCCCCGATTCCATTAAACTGCTTCCAAGAGATTGGGGCAGCAAGAAGACCAGTCGTGCCAATCACACTGTCGGCATCGGCCCAAAATTTCTCGCGGTGTCTCTTTTTTGCCCGAGGAGGCGTGCCCACGCGAAGCCAACTCAGCTCGATGCATTTCCCTCATCCAGTGAACTCGACGTTTCGTCAGTCCACCTCCCGTCGACTCACATTTTAGTTGCTGAAACGCAGAGCGCTAGGCTGCTTCTTCACGGACAGCACTTAACAAAGGGGAAAAGTCGGTAGGCCACATCAGCATGTTGGAGCGTATGTGCTGATGCTGCGCACCGAGGCATTCTTCGAGTGCTGGGGGGGGGCCATGCGCGACGAGAATCCACAACGCGGCGACGCCCACTGTTTTGGAATCACCTGGCCGCCTAAGATCGCCCGACATTGGCCCGTGTGTAGCCAGAACTCGAGGACCAGCCTGATGTTTGATGACCTGAAGAACGGCTCTTTCCGAACCATTCTGGCTGATCCGCCATGGCAGTTCCAAAATCGCACCGGAAAGATGGCACCCGAACATCGGCGGCTGTCGCGTTATGGGACCATGAAACTCGATGACGTCCTAGCCATGCCCGTGGCGGAACTCGCTGGAGATCCCGCGCACCTCTACTTGTGGGTCCCCAATGCGCTGCTTCCCGAGGGGCTGCAGGTCATGGCCGCGTGGGGCTTCACGTACAAATCAAACATCGTCTGGCACAAGATCCGCAAAGATGGTGGTCCTGATGGCCGAGGCGTCGGCTTTTACTTTCGAAACACGACAGAGCTGATCCTGTTTGGCGTCCGCGGGAAGAACGCACGCACAAAAGCGCCGGGGCGCCGGCAGGTGAACATCATCAAGACGCAGAAAAGAGAGCACTCCCGAAAACCAGACGAGTTGTATGACATCATCGAATCGTGCAGCGAAGGGCCCTTCCTCGAATTGTTTGCACGGGGCCCGAGGAAGGGGTGGAGTGTCTGGGGTGATGAGGCGGCCGACTACGCACCCAGCTGGGCGACCTATGCAAATCACTCCGCCGCGGAGACCGACCCTGGCGAACGCTACTCTGCGAATGCTGTGATACCGGCGGCGGCTCAGTTCGGGCAGTCGGCGCCTTCACTCCTGGACTCCGAGATCACAAGCAACTGTACTGTCATCGACCGTCTCGAACCTGACGCGTTCATTGCGCACTCGCTTCGCGCCGCGCCCGGCGAGTCTCTGTTTGCGATCGAAGCGCGCGATGCTTACCGGGAGAAATGCAAGACATCCGGTCTTGCCCCGGTGCCTGACCTAACGTTTTGGCGGGTCCTCCATTCAATCGCGATCGATCTTGGAGCAAAGAAGAGCGAACACGCGGGGCGCGTGGCCTATCGGGACGTCATGCTCGCGGCTTAAGCCGACACGTCCAGTTCTCACTTCCTGTGATCGTCAAACCGCTGGAAGGTCATGAGCCGTCATCGACGGACGGGACGGCCAGGCCGTGCTGACCAGAACAGCGCTTCCCCCTCGACGCGGCACCGGCGGTTCGTTTTGCGCCATCAGCGGCAAAAAAACGAACGATTCTCGAATACTGCGGCACCAGCTTGGTGCGATTCAGGTTATATGAAAGGTGGAAGTGATGGCTGTAGGCATCGATCTGCCAGCAATTTCCGGCCCAGCGGAGCTGCGGGCAAGTCGTGGATGCAGCATTATTCTATGCAATTAGGGCGGCTGCCATGGCTCACTTGTCCAACAGTGCTTTATGCGCGACGGCGCTCGTTCTGACTGCCCTGATCGCTTTTGTTTTTGGCCTTACATTCCTGCCGTCGGCCTTTATCTTTGTCCTGCTATGGCCAAGCCTCAGTCTGCTGCGGTCCCGTTTGCGGTGGATGGAGATGATGCGCGGAAACCCCGACTTCGTGACCCTTCAGGCCGAAGAGGACGACGTCAACACTGGACGCGTTTGGCACCTGTATCTGGCGCATAAGCGCTATGCGGAAAAAGTCATGCAGGATAGTCGGGACCGGCCGAGGCCGTGAGGTTTTCGACAGCCGCGGGCCTGTGCGCAGCCTCCCGACCGGACATGCTGGTTATGCGATTGCAATGAGACGTTCCGCCTTGCCGAACAAGACGGAACGTCAGTTGCCATTTGCGTCCGGTTCGAAGCACCGGCGACGCCATCGGAATCCCAGATGCTCTACTTTAAGAGCTTCGCTTTCTGAGTCTCCATCTCCGCCTCGGTAATGACGCCCTTTTCGCGCAGCTCCGCTAATTTCGAGAGTTCATCTGCGACTGAGTGGCCGGCTACGTCCCGGATGTAGGTCCGCCGCATTTCTTCGAGTTCATGGGCCACGTGAGCGCTGCGTTCGGCCATGCCGTCGCCGTAGACAATCAGGTAGATGATCGCGCCCAGCCAGGGCAGGATGATGATCCCCAAAACCCAAAGCGCTTTCTCAAGGCCTTGCATATCCTTCCTGCGAAACACGTCACTGAGCACGCTGATCAGGACCCAGATCCACGCGACGAGGAGGAAGAAAAGCAAGATCGACCAAAGAACGTGTACCAGTGGCATTTTGAAACCTTTCTCGATACTAGAGTGGCGCGGCGAGCAACTTTCAAATTTCCAAGTCGCCCGCCTCGATTGATGAGAACCACGAACCGCCCGCGGTCTACGACAACAGATGCAGAGTTTGATCCAACTGCAAGACGTGGCACCGCCGCTTTCTGTTTGACACAGAGTGTTGGCGCTCGGCTATTTGAAACGCTCCGCTAATCCAGCTACTTCGGCGCGGCATTGGGTCGAAAGCTTGGATTGATTGTCAATGAGGCATTCTATGATGCGGCCATCGCCGGGTTCGACCTGGCTACAAACGGCTGGAATGTCCTTCTCGCACATCGCCGCCGCACGGAACACATTGCTGACCGCAAGGTCGAAACTTCTTCCGACGCGAAGTGCCGTAGACAGGCAGCCCTTGGCTAGCTTGTCTTCATGCGCCAATAAGCACAGTGCTATCCTCCCGTCGCCAGGCGTCACATTCGGACAGAACTTGGTCACGTCGTAGGCACATGCCGTTTCAACGTGACTCACTGCCTCTTCGGCTTTGGCGAGCGCTTTTTCGAATGTCGTTGACTGTGCGGCAGCCGGTGATGCCAAAACAAAGACGGCAAGGAGTAGGGACAACAATAAACTAAGACGCCTACACATAAACCAATTCCAACTTTTTAAACTAAGCTATTTAAAAGCTAGCCGTCGTTTTCGCGGTCTGGCGCGGCGCCAGCCTGGAAGGCGGTCAAGCGTGCACCTGCGAACACTAAAAGACCACGGGAAGTATGCAGACGCCACGAGAACGGTCAAACTCTATTGGAGCTCGTTTGCGATCAATTGCGCTGGGGTGGTTCAGGTCACTGAAAGCCGGTCGCCATGTATAGGGGAGGGTCTCATGTCCAAAAGCGCGAACAAAATAGTTTTTCTCTTCGCCACCATGATGATATTTGGCTTCATCGACACCAGTGCTGCTGAAAGCTGGTACACGAAGGAGCAAGCCTCCGCCGGGCATCTGCTGTTCAACAACTACTGCGCGGAATGCCATCGGCCGGATTTGACAGGGGCCATGGGTCCCGCGCTGCTCGGACCGGTGTTCAAGAAGCGCTGGGCGGGGAAAACGATCGAAGAGTTCTACAAGTTCGAGCACCGTTCAATGCCACCACTTGAACCGGGGTCCCTGACGGCAAATGAACTTTTCCCAATCACGGCGTATATCCTGAAGAGGAACGGATTTCCGGCTGGCAGCACAGCACTTTCAGAGACTTCGGCAGCCCGGCTGCGGCTTCCAAAGTAACCCAAAGTCTCGCGGAATCCACGCGCAGTCGCAAGCTCGGAGCTTAGAGGTGCACGTTTGAGCTTTGCTGCAGCAATGCTGATCGCGATGGTCATAGACTGTGTGATTGGGTGGCCTGCCTGGTTGTACAGCCGCATCGGCCATCCGGTCAGTTGGCTTGGGAAGATTGTTGACAGTCTTGACCGCACTTTGAACCGTGAAGAGGACTCCCTTGGGCGTCGTCGCACCGCTGGAGTTGCTGTAGCGGTTGCAGTGATTGGGTTGGTCTGCGTGATCGCTTTCTTGGTGCAGTTGATGTTGCCTGGGGGGTGGGTGGGCATCCTTCTGACTGGTGTTCTTGCCTGGCCGCTGCTGGCTATTCGGTCGCTTTACGAACACGTCGCACAGGTCCTGCATCCACTTCGCGAAGGTGATCTTGCAACCGCACGAGTTGCAGCATCAATGATTGTTGGAAGAGATACGTCGGCGCTCAACGAAGCTGGAGTGTCACGGGCGACCTTGGAGAGCCTCGCAGAGAACACTTCGGACGGCGTCGTTGCTCCCTTGTTTTGGGGTGCGCTTTTGGGCTTGCCCGGAATTGCAGCCTACAAGGCAATCAATACGTTGGATTCCATGATTGGCCATCGGACGGCACGGCATGAGGCCTTTGGCTGGGCTTCGGCAAAAGCGGACGACTTCGCTAATCTTGTTCCGGCGCGGCTGACAGGTGTTTTTTTCGCATTGGTCTCCTCACAGACCGCTACGGCGCTCAGATGCATGATGCGCGATGCGCATAAACATCGTTCCCCCAACGCGGGTTGGCCGGAGTCGGCGCTTGCGGGCGGTATGGGTGTGCGGCTGTCGGGTCCCAGGGATTACGGTGGCGAGACCGCGAACGAGCCCTGGCTCAATGGCGCCGGACGCGATCCGGATGCCAGCGATATCCAGCGTGGCCTGCAACTTTATTCCTTTGCGGTATTGTTATGCGCGGTAGTCTTAGTCTTCGTTTGCATTCTTGCTTTTGTTGCGACCAGGTAGGTGGATCGATTGCGTGATCACGGCGGCAATCTGGATTGGGCGATCCGGCGATATGGCGGTTCAGCCGAGGATTGGATTGACCTGTCCACGGGTATCAACCGCGCTTCATACCCGGTGCCGCCATTATCGCATTCGGCTTGGACCTGCCTGCCCACCCAGAGTTCGTTAGTACGATTGAATGAAGCAGCGCGGCAGGCCTTCGCGTGTTCTGGTCCAATGCTGGCGCTCGCGGGCGCGCAGGCTGCCATTCAGCTCCTCCCCAGGATCATGCCACCAGGCCGGGCGCACATTCTCGCACCGACCTATAACGAACATGCCGCGTCGTTTAGGTATGCTGGCTGGGAGGTCACGGAAGCGACGACGCTGGAAGAACTGGCAGGGGCGGACATCGCCGTCGTCGTCAATCCAAACAACCCTGACGGGCGTGTTCATGAACGCCAGGCTTTGCTGGAACTTTCAGGTCAGGTGCGCCGGCTTGTTATCGACGAAAGCTTTGTCGATGCCACGCCGGAGCTTTCCTTGGCCTCCATTGCCGGTGACAAAGGTCTGCTGGTACTCAGGTCTTTCGGCAAGTTCTTCGGACTCGCGGGTCTGCGTCTCGGGTTTGTGGTGGGATCGGAGGCCGACATCGCGGTTCTCGCCGACCTGGCAGGGCCCTGGCCTGTTTCAGGGCCATCGATTGAAATCGGCACGGTGGCGCTTCGCGATCGAACTTGGGTGGAAGCGACTTCGGCCCGGCTCAAGAAGGACGCGCGGCGACTTGATGCGCTTGCCCGTCAAACAGGCTGGCATCCAGTAGGTGGCACGGCCTTGTTTCGGCTCTATGAAACTCACAACTGCGAAGCTGCGCGGGAGCGCCTTGCCCGACACCACATCTGGTCGCGCATCTTTCCTTGGTCGCCGGGCTGGCTTCGGCTGGGTCTTCCGGGTGACGAACGCGAGTGGGAGAGGCTGGCCCGCGCGCTTGGAATTGGAGCATGACCCTCGGGCCGCTCTGGCAGCATCAACGCGCTAGGTCCAAAATAGCGTTGACGTCGAGATGCTGTTCGAGGTGCCCGGCCAGGGCATCGAGTGTGTTCTCCACTGTGACGTCATAAGAGACATTCGAGGTTTGGGCGCCCAGCGCCGATAAGTAGGCGCTGCGGAAATCATCGCCTGAGAACATGCCGTGCAAGTATGTTCCTTGGATCTGCCCGTCAGGCGATATCGCGCCCTCCGGTGAACCGGATATTCGAGCAAAGGGCCGCTCACAGTCGCTGCCGCTGGTGTGGCCAATGTGGATTTCGTAGCCGCGTAGCGGCAGGCCAGTTGCGATATGGATCGCTGCGACACGGTTCAGGCGTTTGTCCGCCTGCATGACCGTCTCGATATCCAGTAGACCAAGGCCCGGCGTACTGCCAGGCTCACCTTCCAGCCCTTCAGGATCCGCAATCTTGCGGCCAAGCATCTGATAACCACCACAGATGCCGAGCACCCGGCCGCCACGCCGGACGTGAGCGCGCAGGTCGATGTCCCAACCCTGGCTCAGCAAGAATTCGAGGTCGCCGCGCGTGGACTTGGTGCCCGGAATGATCACCAACCGCGCGTCACTCGGGATGGGCTGTCCAGGGAGCACCCTGGTCACGGTCACTCCCGGCTCCTGCATCAAGGGATCGAGATCATCGAAATTGGCAACCCGGGACAGCCCGAGCCAGGCGATCTTGACGGGGCCCGCCCATTTTGAATCTTGGAGGTCGAGGGAGTCCTCGGCTGGGAGCTGCGAGGCCTGACCGAAGAACGGCAAGACCCCGAAGCCACGCCAGCCGGTGTGGTTCGCGATGAAGCGATAGCCGTCGTCGAAGAGGCTCGGATCGCCGCGAAATTTATTGATAATGAAGCCTTCAATCCGACCGGCATCGCGCTCATCGAGAACGGCCTTCGTTCCGACAATCTGGGCAATGACGCCGCCGCGGTCGACATCACCCACGAGCACAACAGGCACATTGGCTTGTTCTGCGAAGCCCATGTTCGCGATGTCGCCGGTTCTCAAGTTGACTTCAGCGGGGCTGCCCGCTCCCTCGGCGATGATGAGGTCGAACTCGGCCTTGAGCCGATTGAAGCTCTCCAATACGGCATGCATCAATTGCGGTTTCAGATCCCAGTACTGCCTCGCCTTGAGTGTCGTCAGGCGCCGGCCGTGCACAATGACCTGAGAACCGGTGTCGGTCTCGGGCTTCAAAAGCACGGGATTCATATCAAGTCTTGGCTCGATTCCTGAAGCCCGCGCCTGCAGAGCCTGGGCGCGTCCTATCTCGCCGCCATCGGCCGTGACGGCAGCGTTATTGGACATGTTCTGCGGCTTGAAGGGAGCAACGGCGAGACCGCGCCGGCGCGCAACCCGACAAAGCCCCGCGACAAGCAGAGACTTGCCCACATTGGAGCCGGCCCCCTGGATCATCAAAGCGCGCGACAATTTCGTTCCGTCCGCCTTGTCTTTGGAGATGCACTCGGACGCCGAGGCGTTTCACAAGCGATCAGAATTCAACGCCCGGCTGACCTTTCACACCTGACCGAAACGGGTGTTTGATAAGTGTCATCTCTGTTACGAGATCGGCGCCTTCGATGAGGGCCTCCTTCGCATTGCGGCCGGTCAGAACAACGTGGGTCAGAGGCGGTTTCTCGTCGCGCAGAAATCTCAAGACCTCGTCGACGTCGAGGTAGTCATAGCGCAGCGCGATATTGATTTCATCGAGCATGACAAGGCGGATCGAGGGGTCGAGAATAAGCTCCTTGGACTTTTCCCATCCAGCTTGGGCAGCTTCAATATCGCGCTGGCGGTCCTGCGTTTCCCAGGTGAAGCCCTCGCCCATGGCGTAAAACTGGCAAAGGTCACCGAAATTTTCGGTCAGCAGCCGTCTTTCACCGGTATCCCAGGCGCCTTTGATGAACTGAACCACCGCGCAAGGCATACCGTGGGCAATGCAGCGCAATATCATACCAAAGCCGGAGGAAGACTTTCCCTTGCCCGTGCCCGTGTGGACGATAACGAGCCCCTTGTCCCCGGATTTACTCGCCATGATCTTGTCACGCGCGACCTTCTTCTTGGCCATCTTCTCCGCGTGGCGAGCGTCGCCGTTTGATACTTGCGACAAACCGACCCTCCTCTTTCTTGACAATGGGAACTAAACAGCTTCTATGCTGCCGCATTGCTGGTTTCTGTCATATGACAGTTGAAAAGGGAATGCGATAGGAGCCATTGGCTCCAAGGCGCAGCCGCCCCCGCGACCGTAACCGGAAAGAGCGCTCAAGACCACTGGCAGCACGCCGGGAAGGTGAGCGATCGATGGATCGACATCCGAAATCCGTAAGCCGGGAGACCTGCCAGCAGTCTGGATGAACGGCGGACGGGGTGCTCCGCAACCGGATGGCGTGTTGGGCTCGGTGTGAGTGCGCCCATTGCTTCTGGCGATGCCCCTTTCCGTCCATAAAGGATTGGGAATGCCGGTTACTCTTCACGTCTGCACCACCTGCCGCGCGGGCAAACCGCTCGAAGAGGGCAAACCCTGCCCCGGTGAGAGGCTGCATGCCGCTCTAAGCAATGTCCTGGTTCCGGAAGGCGTCAGAATCGTACCGGTCGAGTGCCTCTCGGCCTGTTCGAATGGACCGACCATCGCGCTTTCTTCGCGGGGCAGGTGGACCTACGTTTATGGGCACATGGGGGAAGCCGATGTTGCCGATATCTTGTCGGGGGCAGCCGCTTATGCGGCGGCGCCAGACGGGATCGTCCCGTGGCGTGAACGCCCCGAGATCTTCCGCAAGCAATCTATCGCGCGCATCCCGCCGCTGGAGCTCTGACATGACAGAACTCACCAAGATCCCCGTTACCGTTATCACCGGCTTCCTCGGTTCGGGAAAGACCACTCTAATCCGCCATTTGATGGCAAAGACTGATGGGCGGCGGCTTGCCGTGCTGGTCAATGAGTTCGGGGAAGTGGGCGTTGATGGAGAGATCCTGAAATCGTGCGCCGATGAAAACTGCCCGTCCGAGAACATTGTTGAGCTGGCCAACGGTTGTATCT